>NZ_CP190246.1:1557895-1869474 GCF_039652435.2 Niabella insulisoli
GGCTTTTTAATGCGGATGCGAAACTAAACCCGAGAGACGGGAAAGTGCCTGCTTGGAATACGCTAAGCGATGCGGAAAAAGAAGAGATGAGTATGCGCATGGCTATCTACGCAGCGCAAATCGACATTATGGATCAGGGCGTCGGGCGTATTGTGTCCAGTCTGAAGGCAGCGGGAGCATTAGATAATACACTTATTTTTTTTCTTAGCGATAACGGCGCCTGCGCAGAATTTATCAGCAGTGGAAAAAGTAAAGCCGTTGACGGTACCGAAGATACTTTTGAAAGTTACCGGATCAATTGGGCGAACGTAAGTAGCACTCCTTTTAAAGAATATAAACATTTTACGCATGAAGGTGGTATTGCCACACCTCTGATTGTGCATTGGCCTGCTGGCGTAAAAAGCAGTTTGAACGGGCAGTTTGTGAGTGAATACGGCCATCTGACCGACATTATGGCTACCTGCGTGGATGTAGCCGGCGCTTCTTATCCTTCCACTTTTAAAGGCCACGCCATCGTGCCGATGCAGGGCAAAAGTTTGCAGCCACATTTCACGGGAGCCTCCAATGACCGCGGCAAAATATATTGGGAGCATGAAGCCAATATCGCGTTGCGCGATGGCAAATGGAAACTCGTGGCCAAAACCGAAGAAGGGGGCGGCTTTAATCCGGCGGCGCTACAGCTCTATGATATGGAGCAGGACCCGACCGAAATAAAAGACCTCAGTAAAGAATACCCCGAACTAGTGAAAACTATGTATGCCGATTGGGATCAATGGGCGCATCAAATAGGTGCTTTCCCGCTCGATACGAGGGAATATAACGTAAGAATGAGAGCCTATCGCCGGGTAATCAATGGCAGTTTTGATGATAATTTGGGCGGGTGGAACGCGAAAGTTGATGACCAGGCTGCAGCCGATATCAGCATCGATGAACGCGGTAAAATTTCCGGGGCGAAATCGGCAATGATTACAATGAGGCGGCCGGCTGCAAAACCTGCCGATGTAGGATTGCTCTGGGCTTTCCCGGTCAAAAAAGGAGAACGGTTTCAAATTCGTTTAAAAACAACATCCAATATGCCTGCTTCGTTTATCGCAAGATTAGAGAAAGTTGGCGGCAACGCTGCGAAGATCATTAATGAGCCTATCGCAGTGAGCCCTTTGATAAAAAATTATCAATTTACTTCCGCAGCTGTTCCTGAAGCCGGCAATTACAGGCTGGCTTTCTATTTCGGAACAATGAAATCTGGGAATAGGGTGTGGCTCGACGATGTAGAACTCATTACTTTAAATAAATAACTATGCGGATTCGATCGCTCTTCCTGTTATTGGGCTTGCCGGTTATGTCAATGGCGCAAAGCAAGAAGCATGTATTGCTCGTTAGCATTGATGGCTTTCGTCCCAATTTTTATAAAGATGCCCGCTGGAAAGCGCCGTTGTTAGAGCGTTTGAAGGCGGAAGGTATTTATGCCGACGGTGTGAACAGTGTGTTTCCCTCAGTAACTTATCCATCCCATACGACCATCGTTACCGGCGCCTTGCCTGCCCAACATGGTATTTATTACAATGTACCTTACGAATCAAAAAACGGCGCTTGGTACTGGGAAGAATCAGCGATTAAAGTGCCCACGCTTTGGGATGCTATCAAAAAGGCGCAGTTAAAATCGGGCGCTGTTATGTGGCCGGTGACCGTTGGCGCACCTATCGATTATAATTTTCCTGTAAGAAGGGCGGATAATGATGAAAAGACGGATCAGCTCTCGGTTACAAAGCCCTTCATAACACCGTCCGGCCTGCTGGGTTCCATGCAGAAATCCATGGGAAGCTTATCGCCTAAAGATTTTAATCACGACAATATTGATGTTACCATTGGAAAAATGGCTTCTTATATCGTTAAAACCCATCAGCCTGATTTGATGGCGGTTCATTTTGTTGGTTTAGATCACGCCCAACACGACTTCGGACGCGATGCCGCCCAGGTGCAGCATTCGTTAACACAGATCGACAGCATGCTAAATATCGTGTTGAACGCCTACAAGGAAGCGGGCTTACTCAACAAAACGGATATCATCATCACGGGTGATCACGGGTTCGTTTCCGTAAGGCAACATCTGTCGCCCAACGCGCTATTGCGTGAAGCAGGATTGATTCAGGAAAACGACTGGAAAGCCCGCTTTGTTTCAACCGGCGGTTCTGCATTTTTATACTTAAAAGACAAGGGAGATAAACTGAGTTTAAATAAAGTGGTAGCATTGCTGCATAGCCTCCCGGCAGATCAAAAAAAATGTTTTAAAATACTGCAACGGCAAGAGCTCGACCAGATGGGCGCCAATCCGGAAGTAGCGTTGGCGCTCGCTGCTGACAATCGTTCCGCATTTAACGGAAGCACAGACGGACCTTTCGTAAAGCCCAGGAAAAAAGTGACGGGTTCTCATGGACACGATCCGCGTATGCCTGAGTTGTTTACGGGATTTATCGGATCAGGCCCCTCCTTCAAACAGGGCCATATAACGAAGATGAAATTGACTGATATTTCGGGTTTAATTGGAGACATATTAGGCTTGTCTTTTAAAGAAGCCGACCCAGACGTTCAGCATCAAATTTTAAAAGATTAACAACCGCTATATCATGAAGAAAATATTTCTCTTATCAATTTTAATCGGCGCCTTTGTTGGCTTGAAAGCCCAGAAAGCAAAGCAGCCGAATATTGTGGTGATCATGGCTGATGATCTTGACTCAAGGCAGCTGAGCTGTTACGGAGGCACGAATATCAAAACCACATATATCGACCAGCTGGCTTCAGAAGGCATGCTATTTAATCAAATGATTGCGTCGGAAGCTATGTGCGTACCTACGCGCGCTTCGCTGTTTACAGGGCTTTACCCGGCGAGGCATGGTTCTTTTCAAAACCATAAAGGCGTTTTTGACAATCTTAAAAGCGTTTGCCACTATCTGGGCGATCTTAATTATACCGTGGCGCTGACTGGTAAAAATCACAGTACGAGGCCCGAAAAAGTATTTCCGTTTAAATTTATAAAAGGATTTCAACCCAATTGCGTGGCGGCAACTGATGATTATTCATTAGACAGTGTTCGGCAATTTATCACTACCCGAAAAAATCCTTACTGTTTGTTCATTATGAGCATCAACCCGCATGCGCCTTGGACTTTGGGTGATCCATCGGAGTTTGACCCGCAAAAATTGACACTGCCCAAACATTGGGTAGATACCCGCCAGGTACGCCAGGAATTTTGCAAATATCTGGCTGAAGTAAGAAGGCTTGATAATCAGGTGGGCGATGTTATGAAATTGCTGAAAGAAACAGGGCAGGATAAAAACACCGTATTTATTTTTTTAGGAGAACAGGGCGCGCAGTTCCCCGGCGCTAAATGGACGCTTTGGGACGCCGGACAGAAAAGTTCGATGATTGTTCGCTGGCCCGGTGTGGTGCAACCCGGCACAAAAACGGAAGCCATAGCTCAATACGAAGACGTGACGCCAACCTTCGTGGATATCGCCGGAGGCAAAGCCATCGCCAACCTGGACGGCAAAAGTTTTTTACCCGTTTTGAAAAATAAAACGGCGGCTGCCAGGGATTTTGCCTATGGCATTCATAATAATATTCCCGAAGGGCCGGCCTATCCCATCCGGAGCATTAGGAGTACAGCGTATAAGCTGCTTTTAAACCTGACGCCGGATAAAAACTATCATATCAAGTATATGATGAATCCGGCGAAAAAAGACAGCTACTGGAACGGCTGGGTGGCCAAAGCGAGTGGTAACGCTGCCGACCAGGCCTTGATAGACCGGATCGTTCACCGCCCCGCTGTAGAACTGTATGATCTGAAAAAAGATCCTTACGAATTGCATAATCTGGCTAATGATCCGCAATATAAATCTATCGTTCAAAGTTATCAGTCAAAATTAAGGGCTTGGATGAAAGAGCAGGGCGACACAGGCGCGTCTATGGATATCCGTTATGAAAAGAAAAAGAATAAATAGTGCTAATCATTAGTACGCCCTTTTAAAGCATAGTGTATTAAGACGCATTAACATGTAAAATAATTTGATGAAATTGATTAAACTCTCTTTTTTATATCTGGCATTGCTTTGCTGTAATAGCGCCTTGTGGGCGCAGTCACAGCCCAATATTATTTTTATTTTAGCCGATGACCTGGGGTCGTCAGAACTGGGTAGTTATGGAAATACCTTCAATGAAACGCCACATCTTGATCGCCTGGCTGCGGGCGGTATGCGTTTCACACAGGCTTATTCCGCTGCGCCGATTTGTTCGCCTGCGCGTGTGGGGTTTATAACCGGTCAATATCCCGCCAGGACGCGCATTACCGATTTTCTCGGCAACGAAGCGCCACGCTATCTCGATCCTGCTAAATATTATACTTTAAATGAAGCTTTATCGGATGCAGGCTATCACACAGGGATAATCGGTAAATGGCATTTAGATACCAAATTTAGCAACCCAATCGGTAATCCGGAACAGCATGGGTTTGATGAGGTGATCGGGTCAGAAACCAAATATATTGCCGATGGCGATTATTTCTATCCTTACGATAAGGTGGCCACGTTTAACACAGGAAAAGAAGGCGAATACCTTACCGACAGGCAATGCAGCGAAGCTTCGGCTTTCATCGAGCGCAACAAAAAAAGCCCTTTCTTTTTGTACCTCTCATTTTATAGCGTGCATACAAGGCTGGATGCTCCTGAAGCATTGGTTAATAAATACAGGAAGAAGTTTGATGAAAAATATGGCGCTGGCGCCGCTGCTAAATTTTATGACGATCCGGCCAATGCGCGTCATGAAGGCAAGCATGCAGACAATCCTTACCTCGCTGCCATGATTGAAAGTATTGACAGCGGCGTGGGCGGCATCATGGAAACTTTGAAAAAAAATGGCCTGGAGAAAAACACGTTGGTTATATTTTTTTCCGATAATGGCGGCGTGGCTGGCTTTGCGAATAACGGAGTGCTGCGCCTCGGAAAATCGTGGCTTTATGAGGGTGGTATCCGCGAGAACCTGATCGCGCATTGGCCAGCGGCGATACAAGCCGGTAGCGTTTCCGACCAGGCGGTTTGCGGCATTGATTTTTATCCGACGTTCCTGGAAATGGCGGCAGCGAAACCAAAGGCCGGACATATTGTTGATGGGAAAAGTATTTTAAACGTGCTTAAAGGTGAACCCTGGGAAGGACACGAAGCGCTTTTCTGGCACTATCCTTCCGAGACTGGGAAATGGGTGCCGCGCATGTGCACAGCCGTAAGGATGGGCCATTATAAATTGATTTATTTTTATGCCGATAAAAGATCTGAACTTTACGATTTGTCAAAAGATCCTTCTGAAGCGCATGATCTCGCTGCAGCACAACCCGCAAAAGTGAAGCAGCTAAAAGCTGTGCTTGAAAAATGGAAAAAGGAAGTAAACGCCGAAGAGCCCAATATCCACGCAACGCCCAATAAAAACAAAAAAGCGAAACAAAAGAAAACTTGAAGTGCAGGGGAACGATACAATTAAAAGCCGGGCTGTCGCAGCTGTTCTTTATCTGTCTGTTCCTGTTTCCGTTTGTTTTCTTACAACATATCGTGTCGGCCCAGCAGGTGCTATTCAGGAATTACAGTGTTAATGATGGCCTATCTTCCAACACCGTTTGGAATATTGTCCAGGACGATCAGGGATATATGTGGTTCGGTACCAAAAATGGACTCAACCGGTTTGACGGCCATACGTTTAAGGTCTATCAGGCCCGGTCGGCCGCAGCCACTACGGCCGGAAATAGTTTTATACATTCCATTTGCCGATATGGCCCCGCTCATTTCTGGGTAGGCACGGAAGATGGTTTGTATATTCTCGATCTGGTGAAGGAGCAATTCTCGAAGGTGCATGCTTTAGGCGATGACCTGGTCTTTAGCATTTTGAAAGATGACAAAGGAACGATGTGGATAGGAACGCGAAGCAATGGCTTATATAGATATGATGCTTCAAAGAACCATTTTTTTAATTACCGGAAAGGGGCCGCTGTCAGGGCAATTTCTCATAACCAGATCCGGAGGCTTCAACAGGATTCGGACGGGAATATCTGGATTGGCACTTTTGGCGAAGGCATCGATATCCTCGATCCGGAAACGGGCCAGGTTCGCAATGTTAAAGCAGGCGCTACCGATCAGCATATTTCAAGCAATTTTGTGCTAACGCTTTATAAAGATCTTTCGGGTAATATCTGGATTGGCACGTTGGCCGGCGGCTTGAACTGCTGGAAAAAAGATGACGGAAAGTTTAAAGTATATAAAACAGGCGGCCAAAATGCAATCAGTGATAATATCGTTCGCGCCATTTATCAGCCCGATCCGACAAAATTATATGTAGGCACAGAAAAAGGCCTGAACCTGCTGGATATTGCTTCTGATCAGTTTAAATATTACGCCAGCAATTCGAGCGACCCCTACAGCATCAGCGATAACGCGGTGTATTCCATTTATCCCGATCGCGAAGGCGGGATTTGGGTGGGTACCTATTTTGGCGGGGTTAATTATTTTTCAGAAGCTGGCCCTGGTTTCAATTTTTACTACCAAACAGGCGCGGCCGACGGCCTTTCGGGAAAAGCCGTCAGTTGTTTTTTAGAAGACAAACCCGGGTATTACTGGGTGGGCACGGAAAACGGCGGGCTCAATTATTTCGACTCACATACCGGGAAGTTTAAAAAATATCCATTTACCGCGCAGCAGGAAAAGCTTTCCTACAGTAATATTCATGCACTATATAAGGATAAGGATGAAAATCTTTGGGTGGGCACTTTTAGCGGTGGTTTAAATATCATCAATCTAAAAACCGGTAAGATCAAACGCTATACCAGCGTTGCCGCCGACCCCTCTTCTTTGAGCAGCAATAGTGTTTATACGATTAATGAAGACCGGAAAGGCAATATATGGGTGGGCACGGTAAAGGGCCTGAATCTCTATAATAAAGAAGCGGACAATTTTACACGCATTACCGGCATGGATCTCCAAAACAGCTGTATTTACGAGGTTTATGAAGATAGGGCTGGTGTGATTTGGGTAGCCACTTACGAACACGGCGTCGTTTATCGAAAAGCGAATCAGCATAGCTGGGCGCGGTTCTCCACGGATAATTCAGATATCAGTTCTAATCGGGTAATTGCTTTGCACGATGACGGACTAGGAAACCTGTGGGTGGGGACGGATGGAGGCGGCCTGAACAAACTCGACCGCAAAACACAACGGTTTACAAGTTTTATGGGTCGGGCAGGCATGGCATCTGTCGTGTTTGGTATTCTGCAAGATAGGGCCAATCGACTATGGCTATCTACCAACGACGGCATTTTGAAATTTTCAGAAAAGCCTTTCGGAATTCTATCCTTTGCCAATTCAGGAAATTTTAATAACCGGCTCTATAATTACAATGCCTATTATAAGGGCGATGACGGCAGAATGCTGATGGGCGGCATCAACGGCTTTAGTACTTTTTATCCTGGCCAGCTAAAGTTGTCCACCGATCAAAACAATGTGGTACTTACTAATTTCAAACTGTTTAATAAAGAGGTTTCTTTTAGCAATGATGATGCTCCTTTGAATCAATCGCCCGGCTATGCGCGCGACATTACCCTCAGGCACAACCAGTCCGTGATTAGTTTTGAATACGCCGCCCTAAATTATAAAGATCCTGACCGCATTCAATATGCATACCAGATGGAAGGGTTTGATAATGGATGGAATATGGTGGGCGTTCAGCGTAATGCCACTTACACCAATCTGCCGCCCGGTAACTACACTTTTAAGGTTAAAGCTACCGACGTTTATGGTAACTGGAATGAAAGCACGGCCTCTATTGTACTGGTGGTGAAGCCGCCGTTTTACCGCACAACTGTTGCTTACATTTTTTATATCATCGCACTGGCTTTGGGGATATGGCTCTTAAAAAATTATTTCAAAAGACGCGAACAAGCAAAAAATGCGATGAAACTCGAGCGCATGAAAGCTCAAAAAGAACATGAGTTTTATCAACAGAAAATTGACTTTTTCACGACGATGGCACATGAAATACGAACGCCTTTGTCGTTAATCATGGCTCCGCTCGAAAAATTGCTCACTGAAGAAAATAAACCGGAAACCGTTTTACAGTTGAATGTGATGGAGCAAAATACGCAGAGATTGCTGACGTTGGTAAACCAATTGCTGGATTTTAGAAGAATCGAAAGCGATATTTATACCATCAAAAAGGAACGGCTCGAACTGGTAACTTTTATCCATGCTTTATACTCCAGGTTTTCGACAATTGCTTCGCAGAAAGGCATCCGCTTTAACATGTCGACTGATGTCAATCAGCTCCATATCAACGCCGACGGAGAAGCGCTGCAAAAAATACTGAGCAATCTTTTCATCAATGCTTTCAAGTTTGCCCGCAGTTTTGTGGAAATAAAAATCAGCCTTCCTCCCGGCATTGAGGATCAGAAAGTGGTTGCCGTTTCCGTTTCAGATGACGGAGTCGGCATTCCGCAATCAGAGTTGCAACATGTTTTTACACCTTTTTTTAAGGTTTCTTCTCCCGAGCATAAAATCAAAAATATTGGGGGAACGGGAATCGGGCTCTCTCTCGCCAAAGCGCTTGCTGAAAAACATGAGGGGGCGCTGGACGTGCATAGTCGTCCGGGCACGCCAACAATTTTTACACTGAGCATTCCTTTTGAGCCCAAAGCTGCGAACGCCGCGCCTGCCTCAGAAACAGAGGATAGCGAGGATGCAGCTCGTCCAGGTATTTTAATTGTGGAAGACGATCTTAATATGCTGGATTTTATTGTGACGAATTTCAGAGGGGAAGGATATCAGACTTTTTCTGCTACAAATGGCCTTGAGGCTTTGAAGGTGTTGGAAGCGCATCCTGTAGAGCTGGTTATTTCAGATGTAATGATGCCGGAAATGGACGGGATGAGTTTGTGCAAAAAGATAAAAAATAGTATCCATTTTAGCCATATTCCGGTGATTCTTTTAACAGCAAAAGGGAATAGCGATGCCGAGTTGCAGGGAATTGAAAGCGGCGCGGATGCATATGTGGTAAAACCCTTCAAATGGAAACATATCACGGCACTGGTGCGCAACCTGCTGGAGACGCGGCTGCGGCTGAAGGAGAAATTCAATCAGCAGCCATTGGCGGATATTGGTACGATCACAACAAATACCCACGACAAAAAATTTATTGAGACCATCACCGGTATTGTTGAAAAGCGAATCGACGACTATCGGCTTTCGGTTGAAGAATTGAGCCGCGAAATGTCGATGAGCCGCTCCACCTTGCATAAAAAAGTGAAAGCCGTTACCGGCCATGTCCCCAATGAATTTATTAGGTTGGTAAGATTGCGGATGGCGGCCAAACTCCTGATTTCGGGCGAATACAATATTTCTGAAGTGGGATATAAAACGGGGTTCAATTCGCCTTCCTATTTTTCACGCTGTTTTATACAGCAGTTTAAATTAACGCCAAGCGAGTTCCTCGACAAATACCAGAATGGAGCGCTTAATGATGCAGATGATTTGCTCATTAAAGAACAGGGTAAAAACAAATAAAAAATGAGATATTTTATTTTAAGTGTAGGCATTGTATTGTCAACTATGATGACAACTATTGTTGCGGCTCAGTCGAAGCCCAATATTATCGTAATTGTTGCTGACGATTTGGGCTGGGGTGATGTGGGCTTTCACAAAAGCGAAATCAGGACGCCCCATCTTGATCAGTTTGCGAAAGAGGGCGTTATCCTCAACCGGTATTATGTCTCTCCGATTTGCTCCCCAACCAGGGCCGGGTTGATGACGGGCCGCTACCCTGAGCGCTTTGGCCTCCGCGATAATGTCATCGCGCCGTGGCTGGATTTTGGTATCGACACTTCCGAACGCTTTCTTCCGCAGTACCTCGCCGAAGCAGGTTATAAAAACCGCGCCGCGATCGGTAAATGGCATTTGGGGCATTCGGCCAGGAAATACCTGCCGCTCAGTCGCGGTTTTACACATTTCTACGGCCATTATAATGGCGCTATCGATTATTTTACGCACAAAAGGGAAGGCGAGCTGGATTGGCATAACGACTGGAACACCAGTTACGATAAAGGATATTCGACTGATCTGATTAGTAATGAAGCGGTGAAATGTATTCAGGCATATAAAAAGGAAGGGCCGTTTTTTCTGTATGTAGCTTACAATGCGCCACACGGGCCATTGCAGGCTAAAAAAGAAGATCTGTTGAAATATGGCTTTGATCCGTCCAAGCCCTTATTTGGCGAGGGCGGCAAGGGCCCGAAAGAAAAAGGGCGCGGCAACACCAAAAGACAAACCTATTCGGCAATGGTAACAAGCATGGACGAGGGCATCGGCCGCATACTTGACGCACTGAAATCAGCCGGATTGGATGAAAATACCTTGGTTCTTTTTCATAGTGATAATGGCGCGGAGCCAAATGCCGGTGGTAGTAGCGGAGAATTGAAAGGAGAAAAATTTCAGGAGTGGGATGGAGGCGTTCGGTCTTCAGCTGTGGTGCGCTGGCCGAAAGGCTTTAAAGGAGGATGGAAAAGTGAACAGCTTTGCGGATATATTGATATCGTGCCAACGCTTTGTGCGATAGCGGGCGCCCCATCAAATACTGGAAAAAAACTTGACGGTATCAATATCGTAAACGCGCTTACTAATCAACAAACCATTTCAAGAGAGCTGTTTTTAGGCCACGGCGGCCTGATTGTTGATGATTGGAAACTTGTGAAAGCCAATAGCGGCAATGAGAAAATGAAAAATAAAACAGACGTGGTTTATCATATTACCGCCGATCCGGAAGAAAAAACAGATGTCCGTCAAAAATACCCGGATCGCTATCAGCAGTTGCTGCAAAAGCTGCGGCCATATGAAGCGATTCAAAGTTCAGTGCAGGTGCCACCCTACGGGCAGGGACGACAAACTTTTAAAGCACCGCCAGCATGGAATATAAAAAAATAAGTAGATAGCAAAGTGTGACGGGCCCGCGTAAGCGGGCTTTTTTATTGCGACCAAAGGAGCTGGATAAAAAGTTGGTAAACATGAAATTTTAGCATAAAACCCGCGCCAGGACTGCATTTTAGTCATATTTAACCTATTGAATCTGACATCCTTACATTAAATATCGGCTTGGATTTTGTTTTGATAAATAAAGTGTATCAATGAGAAAGCGCAAAAGTGCTTCGTTCTCCATTCTGTTAAACACAAAAGAAATTATAATATATGAACTTAGGAAATTTTACCATTAAAGCTGCCGAGGCCTTTCAACAGGCGCAGCAGCTTGCGTTTAACGCACAAAATCCGACTATTGAAACCGAACATATTTTAAAGTCGCTGCTCGACCAGGAGGATTCGCCGGTGGATTATCTTTTAAAGAAAAATAATGTGACCATTAACCTGGTAGCTACTAAATTGGATGAATTGCTGGCAAAATTGCCCAAATCTTCCGGTGATCCGGCGCAGCAAATCAGCAGAGAAGCTAATAATGTTGTGTTGAGAGCCGGTGCTGCTTTAAAACAATTCAACGACGAATTTATCACGCCCGAGCATTTATTGCTAGCTATCGTAGAAGGCAACGACGCTTCGGGCAAATTATTGAAAGATGCCGGCTTGTCTGCCAAAGGGCTTATTACCGCTATCAAAGAATTACGTGCGGGTTCGACCGTATCTTCCCAAACACAATCCCAAGAATTCAATGCGCTGAATAAATACGCCAAAAATCTAAACGAGTTGGCGCGTCAGGGTAAGTTGGATCCGGTGATTGGCCGCGACGAAGAAATCCGCCGCACACTGCATATTTTGAGCCGCCGCACCAAAAACAATCCTATTCTTGTCGGTGAGCCGGGGGTTGGTAAAACCGCGATTGCAGAGGGCATCGCGCATCGTATTGTCAATGGCGACGTACCTGAAAATCTAAAATCTAAAATCATTTATGCTTTAGATATGGGCCTGCTCATTGCTGGAGCTAAATATAAAGGTGAATTTGAAGAACGACTAAAAGGGGTGGTGAAGGAAGTCAGCGGCAGCGACGGCGAAATCATTCTTTTCATTGATGAGATTCATACGCTGGTAGGAGCCGGCGGGGGAGAAGGAGCCATGGATGCGGCCAATATTTTAAAGCCGGCGCTGGCACGCGGCGAACTGCGGGCGGTTGGGGCTACTACGCTAAATGAGTATCAGAAATTCTTTGAAAAAGATAAAGCGCTCGAACGCCGTTTTCAGAAAGTAATGGTGGAAGAGCCTTCAGTTGAAGACGCGATTTCTATTTTGCGCGGACTTAAAGATAAATATGAGACACACCATCATGTCCGTATTAAAGATGAGGCAATTATCGCTGCTGTAGAATTGTCAAACCGTTATATTACTGACCGGTTTTTGCCCGATAAGGCCATTGATTTAATTGATGAAAGCGCGGCTAAACTTCGTTTGGAAATGAACTCCATGCCTGAAGAGTTAGACCGGCTCGACCGGCAGATTCGGCAACTGGAAATTGAGCGGGAAGCGATAAAAAGGGAGAGCGACGAAGAAAAATTAAAGCAACTCAACACGGAAATAGCCAACCTTTCGGTGGAGCGGGATACGCTCAAAGCAAAGTGGACCGAGGAGAAAGAACTGGTGGAACAAATTCAGGGTTCCAAAGCGGGAATTGAAAGCCTGAAGCTGGAAGCAGAGCAGGCTGAACGAAACGGGGACTACGGCAAAGTGGCGGAAATACGTTATGGAAAAATAAAGCAAGAGGAAGAGCGTATTGCCGAATTGACCAGGGAATTGCAAACCGATAATGAAAAAAGGCTATTGAAAGAAGAAGTGGACGCTGAAGATATAGCTGAAAGCGTAGCAAAATCAACTGGTATTCCGGTAAGTAAAATGATGCAAAGCGATAAGCAAAAGCTTTTGCATCTTGAAGCGCACTTGCATGAGCGCGTGGTAGGGCAGGATGAAGCCATTTCAGCCGTAGCTGATGCCATTCGCCGCAGCCGCGCAGGACTTAGCGATCCTAAAAAGCCGATTGGCTCCTTTATTTTTCTGGGCACGACAGGTGTGGGTAAAACCGAGCTGGCAAAAGCGTTGGCGGAATACCTGTTTGATGACGACAGTATGATGACCCGCATTGACATGAGCGAATACCAGGAAAAACATACGGTGAGCCGTCTGGTGGGAGCGCCTCCCGGTTATGTAGGTTATGACGAAGGCGGCCAGCTGACCGAAGCCGTGCGCCGCAAGCCATATAGTGTGGTATTGTTGGATGAGATAGAAAAGGCACATCCCGATGTTTGGAATGTTTTGTTGCAGGTTTTGGATGACGGCAGGCTTACCGATAATAAAGGTCGCGTGGTGAATTTTAAGAACACCATCATTATTATGACGAGCAATATAGGCAGCCATCTGATTCAGGAGGCTTTCGAGGATGTAACGGAGCAGACGGTCGATGAGGCTACTAGAAAAGCAAAGGTGGAAGTGATGAATCTTTTAAAGGAAACGGTGCGTCCCGAGTTTTTGAACAGGGTAGATGAAATATTAATGTTCCATCCGTTATTGAAAAAAGATATCGTCAATATCATTAAAATTCAATTGAATGCCTTAACGAAGCAGGTGAAAGAAAACAGCGGGCTTACGCTGGAGTTCAGTGATTATGCGCTTGAGTTTCTTGCCGAACAGGGTTTTGACCCACAGTTTGGCGCGAGGCCGCTTAAACGATTGATTCAAAAGGAAATCGTCAACCAGCTCAGCAAGCGTATTTTAGAAGGAGATATTGACAAAGATCACCCTGTCCTCATTGATGTTTTTGACAATACCGTTGTATTCAGAAATGAATTTCAGGAAAAAAGTACGAAATAAATCTTTACCAAAAGGCACTTCGGCCAAGGTTGGGAGCAGGGGTTAATGAATTGAATAATATATCCACAATCGTATCGGGGCGAAGGCCGGAGCTATGGTTATAATGGGCGCAGGCGCGGCTATGAAATATAAAAAAATTTGTGGGATAAAACTACAATTATCATCCCCCACTCCTTATATTTGGGCAGGTTTTGGATGCAGAGCCTGAACAGATTGCCTAAATAAATCATAAACGACTATGAGCGCAAAAAAAGAGGAGGAAATAATTATTGAGCCCAAAGAAATTTTCGTGGGTAAAAAAGAAGCGCCTGTTATATTAATGGAGTTTGGTGAATATGAGAGCGAAGATTGTGCGAAGGCCAACGAAATTGTAAAGCAAATTTTGACCGATTATGACGGCAAGGTGAAATTCAATTTTCGTCATTTCCCTCAAACCCGGATTCATCAGCGCAGCCTGAAAGCTGCCGAAGCCGCGATCGCTGCTGCCCAAGAAGGAAAGTTCTGGGAAATGCATAATGAGTTATTTCAAAACAGAAGAAATTTGGGTACCACCAGCTTAAAGCTTCACTCAAAAGAAGCAGGTGTAAAGAATAAAAATTTTCTCGACGAACTGGTAAACGGCACCTATGGCTGGCAGGTTCAGGATGATCTTAAAGAAGGCCTTGACAGAGGGGTTAAGGAGGTGCCTACTTTCTTCGTAAACAACGAGATTGTAAAAGGCAAACCTACCTATGCCAGTTTAAGTGCGGCGATTGAAGCTGCATTAAAAAATGGTAAAAAGCCAACGGCGGCAAAACCAAAGGCCGCTACCAAATCGGCCAGCGCTGCAGCTAAAAAAGCGGCGACCACACCAGCGAAGGGTAAAACAAAATCTTCAAAATAATTTTGTACGCTTCAAATTAATTTTACTAAGATAAATCTTACAGACAATCGTTCGAAACCCTTTACTATAAAGGGTTTCGTCGTTTTATCTCCTTTTCAACACTGATTTGCATAACTAATTTTATTCATATTATCGCCTTTTTTAGTGAGGCTTAATTTCGATTTTTTTTTAGGAAATGTTGAATAATTTCGAAAGGCCTGTTCGTGGTTACCTTAATTTCTGCATTAATGAAAAAAATGTTAGCGATTATTTTTTTTATGTTGAATAAATGTGGATATTCGCCGTCCGCCTAAAGTTTTTTTGTCGTATACAGGTGAAGAAAAATCAGGCGTTTTTTTCTTAATTTTTTTAAATTGTAGCACCCCCCATAAATTCACTGTTTCAATGGAGAAAAATGCCGATAAAGTTTGGTTTAATTGTTTAAAGATCATAAAGGATATCGTAGAATGGCAACATTACAAAACATGGTTTGAACCAATAAAGGCAATTTCTTTAAAGAGTAATGTGTTGGTGATTCAGGTGCCAAGTCAATTCTTTTTTGAGTATCTTGAGGAACATTATGTGAACCTGCTCGCGAAAACGCTGAAGCGCGAGTTGGGGAAAGAAGCCCGGTTGGAATATCGCATAATGGTGGACAGCGGTAATAGCAAAAGCAAGCCGCTAACGATGGATGTTCCGGGTACGGGATATAAGACGTATTCTAATAACGAAATGGACTTTCCGCTCGTGGTCAATAATTCTGTAAAAAATCCTTTTGTCATTCCCGGCATTAAAAAAATGCAGATTGATCCGCAGTTGAATGTTAATTATACTTTCGACGCCTATATTGAGGGCGATTGCAACAGGGTAGCGAGGCGTGCCGGCAAAACGGTCGCCGATAAGCCAGGCGCCAATTCTTTTAATCCTTTGGTAGTGTATGGCGGCGTGGGACTGGGAAAAACGCACCTGGTGCAGGCCATCGGCAACGATGTGAAAAGGTTACATCCCAACAAGATCGTATTATACGTGAGTTCAGAGAAGTTTATCAATCAATTTATGGACCACAGCCGCAATGGCGCCATCAACGATTTCATTCATTTTTATCAATTGATAGATGTATTGATTGTGGATGACGTTCAGTTTTTTAGTAAAGCTGAAAAGTCGCAGGATGCTTTTTTTGCGATTTTCAACCATTTGCATCAGTCAGGCAAGCAATTGATACTCACTTCCGACAAGTCGCCCAAAGACCTGGACGGCGTGCAGGAGCGGTTGCTAAGCCGTTTCCGTTGGGGTTTGAGCGCTGATTTGCAAATTCCGGATTACGAGACGAGGATTGAGATTCTTGAAAGAAAGATGAAAGCAGACGGGCTCGATATGCCGAAAGAAGTGGTGAAATACATCGCTTACAATATTAACAGCAATGTGAGGGAACTCGAAGGGGCGTTGATTTCATTGCTGGCGCAGTCGTCGCTAAACAGGAGGGATATTGACCTGGAACTTGCCAAGAAAGTATTACGCAATTTTATCAAATCCTCCAGCAAAGAAATTACGATTGATACCATCCAAAAAATGGTTTGCGATTACTTCGATGTAGCCTATGATAAATTGCTTCAAAAAACCCGCAAGCGGGAGATCGTGCAGGCGCGCCAGATCACGATGTATCTGGCCAAGGCCTTTACCAAAAACAGCTTAAAGACCATTGGCGAACATTTTGGAGGACGGGACCATACCACTGTGATTCATTCCTGCCAGACGGTTAAAGATCTTATGGATACGGACAGTTTGTTTAGAGAAAACGTATTAGAGCTGCATCAGAAAGTGCAGTTGGCGGCGATGTAAGTGGCCCGCTTTTTTTTCAAAAAGGGCAAAGAAAAAGTCGTAACAAAATTGAGAAAAACCGTCCAAAATAATATCCAACTTCAAACTTTTCCTATATATTTGCATCCCTTTTGGTGAGGTGGATGAGTGGCTGAAATCAGTAGTTTGCTAAACTGCCGTACGGGTTAAACTGTACCGCGGGTTCGAATCCCGCCCTCACCGCAGTTATGAAAGCTTAAATAGTTGTAAAACAATTGTTTAAGCTTTTTTTATTAGCGATGTTGCGCCTAATGTTGCGCCTGAAGAGGGGAATTGCATTAATTACAACTCAATAACATAATGAACATTAGAGAATATTTAACCCTGGTATCTGACAATCTGCAACAAGTGGCTTTTGCTACGCATTATGACCACAATTATTCTGACGATAAGCCATTTTTGGCCAAAGATGTAAAATCTCTTAGGCGCGCGTTAAAGAACTTGTCGGTCATTCCAATTATAAAGCCGGAGCTTGATGCACTTCAGTCTACTCCATTATTCAAAGATCCCCAGAATAAATTGTATTTGTCGCATTTGGAAAACGAAAAGATTCATGATATCATTCTGCAAATTAGATCAGGGTTAAACTATCTGCTCAGGTCTGTAGAGTCTTATGGTAATCCGGACTCTTTGATTACCGTTAAATTACCTGAGGCTAAGACATTTGAGGATATGTCACGCGTTTGCAACGAATTAAAGAAGGCAATCGATGTTCCGATCAATGACCTTTCAGACGGATCACAGGTAAATATATTAACTGCCGAGTCTGGATCTGTCTGGTTAATAGTGGGGTTAGGATTACCAACTGCCGCTATATTGATTGCAAAACTATATTACGCTTCGGCTGTTGTTAGAAAGAAAAATGCTGAGTGTAAAATGTTCGAAGCTCATGCTAGATCGTTGGAGTTGAAAAACGATGCTTTAGAGTCACTAGTTGCTGCTCAAAAAGCTCACACATCCAGTATATTGCAAAGTGAAGCTGAAGCCATCGCTAATGGCGTTCATAGTGACACTGATCCACAAATAGTAGAGAGGTTAAAAATGTCAATTTCTTCTTTTTCTGACTTGATGGATAAAGGCTTGCAACTACTTCCAACCCCAGGATCAAGCGATGAGATAAGACAGTTGTTTCCTGAAAACACTTCTCTGAATTTGATCGAATCATCAATTAAACAAATTTCAAAAGGAGCAGGGGATTTATGATGGTTATTATTTCAAAATGATATCCTCTTGAAAGGTGTGATTCACCCTCTTAGAAAGAAAAAGGAAATCATGGCGATCAATAAGCCCTACCACCGTATATTTAATTCGTGGAGCGTTTTGAGTATGCCCACATCAATGAAATTTGGCAACTTTAAGAAATAACTTTTATAAATTCCTCTTAGTATGTTAGCTTTGTTCAATGCAAGCTTGGGATTTAGCACACATTATTACTCATTATGTCAACGGAAAAGGCGAAAATGTTTCACATAAAAAGTTGCAAAAGTTGCTTTACTATGTGGAAGCCTGGCACTTGGTTAATTTTAATAGTCCGCTGATCAAAGAAGACTTTGAGGCGTGGATTCATGGACCTGTTATTCCATCGGTTTATCATAAGCTTAAGAATTTTGGATTCAATAACCTAGATGTCATCAATGACGAAGAAGGTACGGCCGACGAGCAAATAGCTAAAATCATAGAAGACAACAAAATACAAGACAAAGTCGAGTTTATTAGTATGGTGTTAAATAAATATGGGTGCTTGTCTTCTTTTGAACTTGAAATATTAAGTCACAGTGAAAAGCCTTGGATAGATGCAAGAAAAGGGTGTGCTCCACATGAAAGGTGTACCAATATAATCTCTAAAGAGGCTATTCTTCAATATTATTCGACTTTATAATGCGCCTCTGATATGGGGAAAAATAATGGCAAATTTAAAATTGGCAATCCTCAAAGCCAATTAGACAAACTAACTGAAAATAACGACAAGTATAAAATAGGTATGGAAGGTGTTAGCTTTCACGAAATTCGTGATATGAAGTGAAATAGCTACGATTTAATCTGACAGTTGGGATTAACTTTAAAGTAACGACAAATTAAATGTTAACCCCAAAAAGTCAGATTATGAATCAAGAATCTAAATTAATCAAAACCAAGTTAGGATTGTTGCAATTGGCCCAACAACTGGGTAATGTATCTCAGGCATGCAAGATCATGGGTTACAGCCGTGATAGTTTTTATCGTTTAAAAGAGCTGTACGATGCGGGAGGTGATATGGCCCTACAGGAGATCAGCCGTCGCAAACCTATTCCCAAAAACCGGGTAGAACCTGCTGTTGAAGCAGCTGTTGTAAAAATTGCTTTTGAACAGCCTGCTTTTGGCCAGGTGCGAGCCAGTAATGAATTACGTAAACAAGGGATATTCATTTCTCCTGCCGGAGTTCGCTGTGTATGGCAGCGTAATGATCTGGAGGTTTTTGCCAAGCGTTTAAAGGCTCTTGAGGCTCGTGTAGCGCAGGAAGGCATTATTCTCTCAGAGGCACAGGTCATCGCACTGGAACGTAAAAAAGAGCAACGGGAAGCTCACGGTGAAATAGAAACTGAACATCCAGGCTATCTGGGCTCACAGGACACTTACTATGTTGGCAATATCAAGGGAGTCGGAAGAATCTACCAGCAGACCTTTATCGATACTTATAGCCGGGTAGCTTTTGCAAAACTGTACACCAGTAAGCATGCGATTACCTCAGCAGACATACTTAACGACAGAGTCTTGCCATTCTTCGACCAACAGCAAATCCCTCTACTTCGAATCCTGACGGATCGGGGAACCGAATACAACGGGAAGCCCGAGCATCACGAATTTGAATTATATCTGAACCTGGAGGACATAGCACATAGCAAAACGCAGGTGCGGCATCCCCAAAGCAATGGCATCTGCGAACGCCTGCACCGTACCATGCAGGAAGAATTTTATGCAGTGGCCTTTAGAAAGAAACTGTACGATAACTTAGAACATCTTCAACAGGATCTGGATCAATGGATGGAATACTATAATACTGAACGGCCTCACAGTGGCAGATATTGTTACGGTAAAACTCCCATGCAAACTTTTAAAGAATCTTTACCTTTAGCAAAACAGAAGTTTCTCAATGAAACTCACACAGCAGCTTAATAATTTAATCCGTTTCCCATGTTAAACGAAAAAGAAAATCCTCGACTGTCAGATTAAATAATAACTATTACATATGAAGCCCGTTTTCGCTTTTGACTATTTGTCTTTAACTTCATCGGAGCTATGTTTCAATTGTAAAAAGTTAACTACGGATGATTATAAAGGACTTCTAACCGCTTTGAAAACAAACTCAAAAATATCATACAATAAATTACGGAATGTGCCCAATTATAGGTTTCATCCTGTAGATTTTGATGAACACAATTTATCCATTACTCGAAAGGAGTACAAAGAAGCGCTTTCTTATAAACCTGATGAAATAGCTGACAACGAATTGCCAACTTTATATCAGTTCGATCTTCATTACAGGCAAAAAGCACGGGCATTTGGGTTTCTATACAAAGGCATATTTTATCTTGTTTGGTTCGATAAGGATCATTTAATTTACCCGGGAGACTAACCTCCGATTTTGTTAGACTTTTTAATATTACATCCTTTACAAAGCAATTGGAGGTTTCTATACGTATTAGCACCTCCCTTTGAAAATGGTATTATGTGATCAAATTCTAACTGCTCATTACCTCCACATTCTACACATCGCCCACCATCGCGATTCCAAACCTGATCCATTACTTCCTGTGGTATCCTTTCCCTAACGACATCCTGATTATCTAGAAAAATAACACCTTTCTCTTTTAAGTCTTCATAAACTTCTCTTTCCAATTGCCTCCTGCGATCTTTTTCTTTTATGCTTTCATGTTTTGCTACGAGTTCTCGTCTGATCGCCTCTTTCTCTTCTTCTATCTGTCGCTGTTTTATCTCCTCTTCGATGTTGCTTCGTCGGGCTTCCAATTCTGTTAGATTATCCCGATAAAACTTCGCAATTTGTGTCCTAAAATCGTTCAACAGCTTTCTTAATCCATCAATATCATGAGAGTTAAAATTGACACGTCGAGCCTTACTTCCAGCCCAAGGCCCGACTACCCCTAGCATTTCTAAATCATCCATAATACGCCCAGCCCTGTTGTATCCCAATTTCATACGTCGCTGAAGTAGAGATGTGCTGGCTAGTTGATTTTGAATAATAAGTATTGCAGCTTCTTCTACCAACGAGTCTAACTCTTCACGCACGTAGTCCTCAACGGGTGAATTAACCAAATAGCGTTCTACTAGTTTTTCCTTTATTTGATCACCTAAAACAAAGGCAGGTTTAGCCTGGAAAGGTGTAGAATTATCTATTTTATTTCGTGTTTGTTTTTTAAAAATATTCCACATAAACAGTAATTACGAATCAAATATATCACAAACTTATAGGAAATTAGCAAGTGTGGCATTTATCATCGTTAGTGTAGTGATCGTATTCAACCATATTTCACTGTAAACGGACTATTAACTATTATAACCGTTCCTGAATTTCCTTTACTTCAATAGCGCCCCTCTCACTTTTAATAAAGGAAAAGTTTTTAAGAGGGATTCCGTATTGTTCGGCTGTGTGTTTCGCGGCAAATAGAAGCGCTTGCAGTTGGTTCTTTTGTTCTGTGTAGCCTGCCTGGTCATGTATACCCTGAACTTCGTCAAATGTCATGACGGTGCCCACCGGAGGCGTATTTTTGACAATCAACGCATTCTGTATAAGCTGGCATATTTCGAACTCGTTTTCTTCCTCAAAGAGGTCACTCAATTGCTTTAAGGTAGATATTGGGAACTTAAAGAATTCGTTTTCCTTTTCGTTATCGGTTAATGGCTGCTCTAAAAATTCCTCGAAAGTGTCTTTTAGGAGAGGGATGTAATTGTATTGGTTTGGCATAAACTTGGTTTTTGGTTTAATTATTGAAATGATCCCTGGTCCTGTTGTGTAGACTATCATGGCAACTACTGCAAACGGACTCCAGCCATTTTATAGGCTCTTTACCTATTCGATATTTAGCATATTTCTTGTGATGGACCTGGTTTGCACGATCACCACAATAAACGCAGGGCCAGTTATCCCGTCGCAAAACTACAAACCTCTTTCGCTGCCAGGCCTCACTTTTCAAGTAGGTGTTCCGATAGTACTCAATACGCTTTCTCCGCCTTAGCTCAAAAAGATAACGGTTTAAAATGAATGAAGCAATTGCAAAAAGTATAACAAGCAGCGCCGCCATTATTAAACGCTTAACAATAAAGGTCTAAAGATAAATCAATTTTGGTGATTCTATTGGCCCGACTTCTGCATGGTATCCAAATATTAAATCGTCATGACGTCGTGAACTTTCGACATTTGTAGCCAGGCCTTTATAATTCTGCAATGTTATTCTTTCAACCCCCTGCAGCCGCTATTAACCCCTATTTTAAGGCTAAAACCCAAATAGACAGCGTCAACAACCTTACCTTGCGTTGACAGTATGCTTTTTAAGATAGTCCGCTAATTGCTTATCAGTTATTCTGTATGTTCCTCTAATTATAACCGTTCCTAAGGCTCCTCTTTTAATTTCTTTTCTTACCGTTGATGTCGAAACTCTCAATATCTCAGCTACTTCGTTAATTGTTTTCATGTTTTTATGTTCAATAACGAACAGCAGGGATAAACATGTATGTCGGAATCGAACCGGTGTCCGGCAAAGGCTCAATTATTTAACGTTTTAGCAAACGCTCTAGAAAGAACATTATCCAGTTTAGCACTTTACTTTAACAAATAAATTTTACGTCTTTACAAAAGAATGTTTTACAAAATGATTAATTGGGGCGCGATACCTTCAACGGAGTGGTTTGCCGCTCTATGTATTCGTTCAATTGCTTTTCGCTGATTCTGAAAACACTTCTGATGCAGATAGCCTGCAAGGCGCCGCGCTTTATTTCGCTTTGTACAGTTTGGCGCGACACCCTTAAAAATTCAGCTACCTCTTTGATCGTTTTCATTATGCTGCGTGTTATTTTAAACCATTGAAAAATTCCTGAACCTTGATCATTAAACCTTCATAGCTCTCTGCGTTAAATTGTTGTTGCAAGCTTGTTCCTGTCTCAAAGTTCAACATCAAAGATGCATACCATTTGTTGGCATCAAAGGGTGATTTGTCTACTGCTAAAGCATAGCCTTTTAATCCAAGGGATTTAAACGAAGCAGTGTTAAGATGTTCGGTAATTTCTTTCAAGAAATAGGATATTTAGATTTTAAAGCTAATAAAAAAACCGCAGCTATTGCCACGGTTTGATACAATTAAGCGTTTCGTAAACGCCTGCGCTTCTCTTTCGCTTTGTTGATATAGTACCGGATTCCTTTTAGTTTAGTGTATTGATTCTTTTTCATTACTTATTGTTTTTTGTAAAAGAGTATTAACTCGCTGCCTGTGCAATAAAGTTGCTTATCATGGTAAGATTCCAGACGCGCGAATTGATATAAGAATTGGTGCATTTAAATTGGGTTTCGTCTTCTTCCTGTGTTCGGACTGTATCAAATATAGCGTCGTTTATCGTCTCAATTAAGTCGCCGATAGGCAAGAAGCTAAGTAGATCGTCCGCAGCATAGTAAAGTGCTATTGCCTTATCCAGGTCTACTTTTTTTAACGAATGTTTCGGAAGTAAACTCTCCCGTATTTTTTCCGCTTGTTGCTGAATGTGATATTTAAAATCATCGATATTAAGATATGGGTTCATTATCGTGGGTTTTATTAGTTTGATAATTTGTGTCGGCCTTTGATTTTATCGTATTCGTCTTGGCTAAGGCATCCGCAATAATGGTGTAAGCAAACGTAATCCAAGTAGTCGCCGCACTCACTGTCTAAATAGCGGAACAAATAAAGCAGATTTCCCAAAATCTCGCCGGCGTGTCTTTGGCTGAATGCTGGCAGCCGTTTGGATATATTTGGATCGGTGAGCAGCAGTGTAATATCCTGAAGGATTGATTCAATGTCGGAGCTTTCATGTCCTCCAAACCTGGCTACGTGCGTCACCAGTTCAGCCAGTTGGCCTTTGCCTTCATCAATCGATGCCCCTTTTTTGAGGAATAACATGCCTGCGAAGTCTTTTGCTTCCTGCATTTGTTCGGGTGATAATTTATTGTTCATGGTGATGTTTTTTTAGTTTTTATGCAAACGGTTTAGTTTAGTAATTCTCTTGTGGTCAACATACAGATAATGATGCCCACTCTCTAATCCCGGTGATGTTTTTGGACAAAAATGTACGTCGTTGGGGCGCAAGGTGCCAATAAAACCAAATGGGCAAAACCTTTTTGAGTGGGGGCATTGAATACACTTACTCATAATTACCTCCTTCCTTTAAAATGAACATTAAAGAGCCGTCCATAAATGTAATTCGCGGCCTCGAAGGTGGTGGATCTTGGACTTGTCTGAGTCCGGGACAATAGCGCTTTGTCGTTGGGTGTGGGGTTGAGTGGCCCACTGATAAAAATTTGTTCATAACATATTAAATAGGCGGTCGCTCTCAATACTCACTAAGTATTAGTGTGGATAGGCACTTTCAGCCATACGCCGCCATTATTTTTAAATATGTGTATTAGATATTGCTACCTAATGAGTATTGAGGATTTAAAGATACGAACTGTTTTGATATTGCAAAAAAAACTGCCAATAACATTTTTGCTTTTGATAATTTTGGTAATCTGTTTCACTATAAAAAAAACTAATGAAGCTTTTCTTTATCTGTTTTCTCCTTTGCATCGCTTCTGTGAGCGCCTCAGGACAAAACCATTATATTTCGTCCAGTTCGAAGGATTCCACCTGGTTGTATGTTAGCATGTCTACTAATGGAGATGTTTATTATATCAGGAAAAAACCGGTGAAAAAGACTTCTGAGTCGATCAGAGTTTGGACAAAAAATTATTGGTCTGAAAAGGAGATTGATAATAAAAAATTTGAAGAGGGATTTACATTAATTCTCTGGGATTTTTTCTGTGAAGAAGCTAAGGTTAAAACGCTTGCCGTTCTAGACTATGGAAGCAATGGTGACGTTATCAGCAAGGTTGAAACTGATGATATCTTGGCCAAGTCTTCGTATGTGGTGCCTGGTTCGATTGCCGAATCTTTGATGGAAGCTGCTTGTGAACTTTAGCATGCAGAAATTTACGAAATCTGGATGTTTTTATAACAAAGAGGCCGCTCCGAATGGCAGCCTCCTTGTAGATTGCTTACCTGTTATTGTACTGCTCTGATCTTTTAAATACTGTTACCAGATCTTTTCCTTGAATCCTGGTTTCCGGTATAAATACCTGCGTTTCTGATTTGCCGATGATGTCTTTTAGCTTATTAAGCGGCGCAATTACCTCCGGATTGCTGGATGCTCCAGGATATTCACCTACCAAACCCATTGTAGGACCGTAAACAATACCACCATCAGCGAAAGCAAAAGTTTTTGATCGATCCTTATTTAACGAGCCTTTCAAAGCCGACCCCAAAGCTACTGCTGCGATACCCGCCGCAATAGAAAGTGCAGGGTTCAACTGAAGGAATTTAACCGCATTATTAATACTGGTCATTGCGATTCCTATTTCAATCATTTTTTTACCAAAAGATTGGAAGGCTTCTCCAAGCACTTTTATCAATCCATTAAACAGATCTCCAATACCTCCCTGCCCTGTAAGTATTTTGCCAAAAGAATCACCAATGGAGTAGGCTGCATTGTTTGCCAGTTCAACCAAAGTGGTATTTACTGCATTTGCCATTGCCTGTGCTGCGGCATAAGTATTTTTTAGGGATTCAGGATCTACTTCTACACTCAGTGGCACTTTAATACCGTCCTGAAACACGTATTTGATGCCATCCTTGGCTGCTTTTTGGACTTGCTGCGCCCATTTCAATGATTTGTCTGCCAGATCTGCCGCTGGCTTAAAATCAATAGCTCCAATGTCTAATCCGGTATCTCTTGGAAAAAAAGCAGTTTTAAACTCTTTGCCAGCCAAATCAATCACAAGGCGAACATCAGTAAGGTCCCTTAATACCCCTTTTAGAAACGAATTCTTTTCCGGTGATTGTTTAAATTCTCCAATGAGCTTTTTTGCAGTAGACTCTAACACCTGCGCCCGATCGTTTGCCGCATCCAAAGGCGAAATAATCCCCGCAGAAACATAACCGGCGATACTGTCAATCTCAGCATTAAACTCTTTATAAACGTCAGATAAAGCCTTTATACGGCTCTTTCCGGCCTTTGAGGGGTTAGCGTTATCAAAAAAGTTTCCTCCTATCTCTTTGGATAACTGAGCGGCTTTTCTAATAGCTTCATCGCCGATATCGTTAAAATCCTGCGTTGATTTGTTCAAATCCTTAAACCCTTGCAGAAATCCATTTGTACCGGGTATGACTGATAGCCGAAAGTTCTTGATGTTATTCCATGCTGTTTTTACGCCTTCACCAATAGCGTCCCAAGTGTCGTAATCTGAAATATACTGATCGGCTCTTACCGCGCTTTGAGCTGCCTGAGCATAAGCATACGTCGCCTTGGCTTTCAGCTGCATTATCTGAATGTATTTATCGGCCTTTTGCGCAATTGCGGTTTCAACTCCATCCAGGCTTTTAACCTCTCCGGTGGCTTGACCCATTGTGTCATTATAATGCTTAACAACATCAGTCTTTTTCAAAAATCCTTGCCTGGCTAAATCAACCTCTTCGCGTAGCTGCATAACATTGGTACGGGCGTCTATTACGGAACGATCCTTTAAGGCTTCATTTGTGGCCTCAACATCCTTTTTCAGCTTTTGCGCCGCATCAGATCCATTACCTAAATCGCTAACCCATTCGATGAGTTTAGGACCATACAGCGTTAAGGCGGTCACACCTAAGCTCAGAGCAGTGCCCCAACTAAATAAAGCTCCGGATAAGGATTTAAAAACGCTTTCAGTAGGTTTTCCTTCTGCTCTCAGTTCAACATTTCGCTTCTTAAGGTTGGTTATTTCATCCACGAGCATGGGGATATTGTTAGAGATAGCCATAAAGCCGGTTTGCATACTATTGGCAAACGCTGGCATCTCCCGGGTGATCTGGTTGAAAGAATGCTGTAGGCCGTTGAACGCACTTGAATAGTTTCCGACATTTCTCTGGTAACGGCCGACTTTAGAATCTATGTCATAAAGCCTTTTATTTGCTGTTGCTGCTGCAATTGCAGAGGCTTCAAGCTGTTCGGCTGTGGCATCACCGCTGGCGGCTAAATTCTGATAAGCCCTGGTTAAGCGGTTCGCCTCCTGGCTCAGTTTCCCGTATGCGTCATATTCGTTTTTGGCTGCATTAACAATGCCCCGCGTCACAGCTAAAACCTGTGCCGCGACTTGCGCCCGTGCAGACAAAGCAGACGCCACCCTGTGACCTTGTTCGGTGTTGGCCTTATCAGCCAAGAACAGGTTTTGGTACTCTCTGGTTAGTCTTTTTACCTGCTGTTGAGCAACAGCCATTGCATCTGCTGCGGGTTTAAATCCCTTTGATAATGCTGCCGGATTGATAAGTTTAGAGGTGTCGATTTTTTGCGATTCTATTTTTGCTACCATAGCTTTAATACCGGCATCTACCTCATCGGCCGACCATTTAGCTACAATATTAATTCCCGCTTGTTGCATATTGTGGTGTTTTTTAGGTTAAAAAAGGGGGTGGTGTTATAAATCTATTTCTTTGAACGATTGCATGAGCGGAACAACTTCCTGATTATACCGTTCGACAAATTCCGGAGAGGGTTCTTTTCCCGTTGAATTTATCTCTAAGGTTATCCGGCGCAGTTCTGCTGTTGTTGTTTTCAAAGACTTGATTATTGCCTCCAGTCTTTGATTCGTGTTTAATAGATAGCGTTCTTTGTCTGTCATAATTGTAGATTTTATTGTTATTTAACTTTTGTGTCTTAAATATTTGGGTAAATGTTTGTTTGGAAAGTCAGCATTTCCGAAAGGCTGTATTTCAGCAAATACCGGCTGTTTCCCATTTATGTAATTATCAAATTCCTCTTTTTGTAGCACGAGATCGTCAAAATTTAGGTAATACGTACCATTGTCTTCTACCGCAGTTACAAATAAAGGTTTCATCTCGCTATCAATAAGTTCTTTGAAGGGAACTACATCGCCCTTTGCAAAGGCCGCTAATGCTTTTATTTTTTCTCTTCGGTTCATAGTTCAATAATTATTACAGGTTCATTTGATCTTGCCTTGGCATCAGATATTATTTTGTTGCGTTGTTCCTTTTCCAATCGTATGCTAGCGGTGCTTTCTATTATTACGATCTGTTCCGTTAGCATTTTGAAGGGATTAGTATCGCCCTTAACCAGGGCCGCAAGGGCTGCTATTTTTTGCTGTCTTGGATTTTGCATGACTCAAATTTTTGAATTAAACAATGCAGGCAATAGTCAGAAAGAGTCTTGATATCGTCTGCTATAAGCTTTTTATTACCGAAATAAAGTGTATCATCACTGAGAGACCAATCCTCGTTATTTTCAAACATTGCCTGTAAGGCATTTCCAGGCGTTTTATTAAGGTTTATTTGACTGGAAAGCCTCTCTCTTTCGATGTCCGTATAAATGGCTTTAAATCGTTCGCTATCGCCTTTTATCAACGCTTTAATGGCTGTAATCTTTAATTCTCTCATTGTATTTGATTTTTAAGCTGCTCAATTATTTTATCCAGTTGTTCATCCGTCATCTGATCGAAATTTGTGGTGATAGCCTGAGACTGTAGTGTCGGTAGGGCGAATTTCAATAGCCGTTCAAACAATACAATACGGTCCTTTGGCTCTAAAGAATGCCAATCTTCCTGGATCTGAGAGCGGTTATCTTCGATAAAGGATGTTATCCATGCTCTCAAATTGGTAGTTGCCTTATTGGGGGTTCCCTTGGGTCTGCCACTTGGATTTCCTGATTTTCCTTTCGGGTGTGCCATTGTTTTTTAATGTTGTTTTCAATTGTTATGCAACTTCCGCTATACACTTAATCCATTCAGCGTATGGGTCAGGCGTTATATTTTCATTTTCGCAGTACCTTAAATACTGCGTCCGGACCCTTAGATGCTGATTGTGGATTTTGACCAATCCATTGGATAGAGTGCTGCTGTTAAGTGTCTGTCTTTGACCCTTCTTGATGACATCGTACACATACCAGGCATTCTTATCAATCCGATCTATGAAGTCATCCTCATTGGCAGAAGAATAGTCACCCGTTTCGACATTGTACAGTTGATAAGTAATTCTCTGCTCCTTATAAGCCTTATAACCTTGGGTAATATTCAAAATACCTTTATTGGGATCGTAAGGAATATCCCCAACAATTATTTTGTTAATAATCTTACTTAGGATTTCAGGCGTCAGCTCAGGCATTAGCTTCCTAAGTTCAATCGCCATTTCAGCTATGGCTATGTTTGGCATTGGAAAATTCACATTGCCCACCAGGCGTAATCTCCGGGTTTCGTTAGCCAAGGCCTTCTCTTCTTTACTGAGGGAAGGTAAGTTAACATTCGAAAGGGTTGCTGGCGTACTCTGATGTTCGGCTATTGCCAATGAATTGTTTTGTTCCATTTGGATTGTTTTTAATTTGTTCGTAAACTGAATTTAATTTGCTGTTTAGGGTTGAAGGATCGGCTGTTGATAGGAAGTTGTTATTTTTAATTGCTGGGTGTGATAGGATAAAGTCAAATGCTGCGGCTGTGGTTTCGGGTGTTGCTTCTTTTTCGGAATCCTGTTGCCACTTACATATTTTTTTTACAATGCCTTTTAAGCCAGTGCCGTCTTTAGGTTCAAATTGCCATTGGGGATGATGATTATACCAAACACTTACTAAGGCATTATAAAATAATTTATCAGTAACTTTTTTTTCAGAAGAAGTGCCTGCACTTCCTTTATCATTAATTGTATTATTATCTGTATTATTAAATACTGTATTATTATCTTTTAGATTTTCTAAACACCCCGATTTAGTTTTCTTAATACCCCCTTTAGAATACTTAGCACCCCCTTTAAAATATTTAACACCTAATCTTAGCGTTCTTCTCGTTATTTCCTTTCCTTCGTAAGTATATTCGATTGTCAAAAAGCCCTTTTCCTTTAAAGACTGGATTATCTGGGAGCATCTGGGTTTGGACAGTCCGAAGAACCGGGAGAAATAATCATTACTAGCAAAACAACCATCCTCATTGTCCAGGCTGTTAATCTCTACTAGAAATAGCTTCTCCATAGTCGCTAAATCTGGATGAAGCCATATTTCTTTCGGAATCCAAATCCCCTTAAAATCTCTGTTGATCTGTTCAATCATTGCGAAGCCGCCTCCTGATCGGTAAATAGTTCTCTTTGGGGATTAGCCGGCTTTAAATCCGGGTTAGTCGATAGATATTTAGCAGGAAATCCAGTAACGGCGCAAACACCTCTACGAACTTCCCATAGCTGTCCGGCGTCTTCCAGCCATCTCTTATATCTGCATGCGTTTGGCCTGTAAATACTCAAGGCTGTAGCTACCATTGTAGCTGTTGCTGTATTTTTCTTTAAGTATTCAGCAAATTGTCGGTATTCATTCTGCCAATTGTCGTATCTTTGTTGGGCCGCGCCGTCAAACGCATTACCCACATTCTTGGTGTTTATCATGATGTGGGTTTTTTATTTTAGGTTAGATAATGCTTTTAGAACGGTGGTCCACTGATATCTATACTGCCCGTTAACCGTAAGAAAAGGCAACTTTCCTTTATTTCGCATTGTTATTTCCGTAGGACGGGAAATGTTTAATCGCTTTCTCAGTTCTGCACCGTCAATTGGCGGCTCATTAATGGGTTGTGCTGATCTTAATGCTCTCACTTCCGTTTGAAGATCCGCGATCATGCCGGTCATTACGCTAATAGCGGAAGGCATTTGTTCAAAAGATATTGTTTTCATTTTTTACGTTTTTAAACGTTTGTGTTTTCCGGAAAAACTTTAAATCTTGTTATCGTTGATAAAATTAAAAAACCCCCTATGTGGTAGGGGGTACGTAGGGGGTACTATATTTATAAATGATTTACTATGACAACGTAATCAGGTCTTTATCTATTTCCTTTAATGCCTTTTCGCAATCCCAATCCTTTAATATTTTTTTTGCTTCGTTCAAAGATTTCAACTTTGCTTTTATAGCATTTTTATTGTCCAGCCCGCCGCCAATCATGTGTAGACGTGTAGATTCTGCGCCCGATAATTCGTTAAACGTGTTTTTTAAGTACTTGAGTGCAAATTGATGTTTTTTAGCCAGTTGGGGGATTAGGTTTTCAACTGGTTTGTTTTCGTAACGCTCCTTATAGGCGAGGGCAAAAGCAATGCCTTTTGCGGTTATTTTCGTCCCAATTGCTGCATCATTCTTAACAGTATTCAATTTTATTAAAATATCACCAAGTTCCAAATATCGGGACAGGGTGAAATTAAATCCCCATGCTGGACGGAAAAAGTAATCTTCTAAGGTCATTCTTTCAAGTTCAGATTTAGCTTTCTCGTACTCGGTTTTATTAAACTTGGCTTGTCTTTCTTTAAAATCTGGTGCAGTAGCGGTGTAAGTCTGCAAAACCAAATCGCCGTTTTTTGCCTTCTTTACCAAATATTCCAATCTGGCCCGATCTTTTTTAAATTCCTGCTCCAATCCTTTACGAAGTTCAGCCAAACTATTAGCTAACCCCTGCTTAAAATCATCTTCGGTATAGTAATATTCATTTACTGCTTTAGCCATCCACCGCCTAAAATAGCCTTCTTTATTATCTGAATTTTGAGGTAAATAAGCCTCCCGTATTATCGCATTAAAATTTAATGTACTCATATCGCTTTTAAGTTTGATTCTTTATTTTCAACTGCTCTCCATACGCTCATAGCCTTTTCCTTCTGCTTCTTACTAATGCTGAAATATCTTTTAAATGATGCGAACTTTTTATGATTCGAGAGGCTCATGACATCTTGCATGCCTACTCCTTTTTCGAGGGTTAGAGAAATGAAGACCCGGCGCCCCATGTGCATGCTCATTAAATTGCATTTAGGCTGCATTTCAGTTGCTATCGTAGCACCAACTTTCGTATTAATTTCCACCTTTTGCTTTATTCCGGCCAGGTCACCAATGAGCTTCACATAATCATTTGCCTTTTGGTTTGAAATAGTAGGTAGGGGAGTAGTCATTCCTTCATAGATAGAAAGAATATGCCTGCTAATGGGATTTAAAGGGACCTCTATTTTTGATGTCTTTCCCCCTTTAACTTGTTTTTTTATAATCCAATCATCCTGGATATGCTCCCATTTAAGATCCATCATATCGGAGTACCGGAAGCCTGTAGAGCAGCTAAAAATAAAAAGGTTCTTGACCTTATCCAGGGTCTTAAATGATATTTGTTTAATCACATCCTTTCCTGCCTCTTTTTTCACCAGGGGAACACTTTTGCTATAATCGGAAAGATCCAAATTCAAAATACTATTAAACTCGTCCTGTTCCAGAACAATAACATCAGGCTCACTTGCCGTCCTGCTCAGTATCTTTGGCGTATAGTCTCTGAAAGCCTGGTTAACTTCTAATTTATTATCCTCGGCAATTGCGATACGCAGCATCTTCTTTAGATTGCTGAAATGCTTTGAGGTGGTGCTGTTGTTAAATTTGTTCTTGACATAATGCTTTAATAAATCGTCCAGTCTTACCCGGTCCAAATTGGTAAATGTAATTTTGTCATTGCCCTGAAAGGCCTTTAGCTGATTATTCAGAGCAGTATAAGTCTGTAGGGTAGCTTTATTAACGATGCCGCCGTTACGGGAAACGTAGCTGTCTATAAAGTCTGTGATAAATACTTTCGGTTTAGATGGTACAATTTGAGGCTTTTCACTGTTTCGCTCTTTATAAATAGTCAATACATCGGCGATCGTAAAGGTTTTTCCTTCGTATAGTAAGTTTTTTTCGATGGACCTGAGTTCACGTTCGATATCAGCCAGGTCATGATTAAACTGGTCTATATCCTTTTGTAATGGTAGTGACTTATAATCAAGGGCAGGGTATAGTTTCTTTGCCTCAGCTTTATTCAGGTAGTGTGCTTTGCCGGCCTGCCAATTTTCAGGTCTTATTTTCTTATCTGTCAAAAAAGCTTTTCGTTCCAGCTTTCCCTGAAGCTCATAAACAACTTTCACCGGCGCCATGCCATTTTTATTGGTTCTCTGTGTTTGCAACTGAAAACGAATGAAGGTTTTGGCCATAAAATATCTTTACTCAAAGATAGATTGTTGCGCCCAATGTTGCGCCTGAAAGCTTAAATTAGTTTTACACATTTTTACATTTGTTTCATGCAAGCCTGTGTTTATAGGTGTTTCAGCGAAGGAGGTTTTAAAATGATACAATATTATATTATGGGGTTCTATTCCCGCCCTCACCGCAACTTAAAATCCTAAATTATTCATGTTGAATTTTTTAGGATTTTTTATTTGGCCCAAGCCTCCCTTGAGGTCTGAAAGACAAAAGACTATTCCAAATAAGTGGAATAGTCTTTTGTGTTGTATAGAAGCAAAAAAGGAAAGGCGCACTATTGCTTTTTGGCCCACCAAAGCGGCGTTAATACGTCGTCGGTGCCGCCAAGAAATTGCACTGCCTGCTCATACCCGGCGGCGTTACTCGCCTGCAGGCTCGAAGGATATTTCACTCTTTGGGGGAAGAATTTAATATTGCTGGTCATGTAATTCGAAGCATTGAGTGCAGGCATGTTCACCAATGGATTTTCCACCGCGGGATTTTCAAAAAACGGCAGGCCCAGTCTCCGGTGATCGTTCCATGTTTCCAAAGGAAGCCAAGGGTTTTGAGCAATGAACTTTTGGGTGATGATTTTAGTCAGCAGGTCATTTTTCACCGTGCCGTTCTTGTATAAACCATTTACGGGGTAAAGAATAGAAACCGTTCCGGGTGCGTTAGTGTACCCGTTGATATAATTCATTGTATGCGCCGCCGGAGGCTCTGTTGTATGATCCCAACTTACCGAGGTTCCCACGCGGTTGTATGCGGTGGACGTTTTGTAGGTCGAAGAAAAATTGCTCACATCCCAGAAAGCAAAACTCGCGTCTATACCCGCTTCGTAGGCTTGTTTGCCAGACATAGGAACCGACCACCCTCTAACAGCTGCTTCTGCCAGCAGGAAATAGGTTTCCCAATTAGCGAAGAAAATCCGCTTGTTATTGCTGTTTCTGAATCTTTGTCCGTGCCTTGGGATGGCGCCGTTATAGGATCTAACCTGGTTTTTGCTGCCTTTTACACCCCAGTCGCCATTCACGGGCGCATTCCAGGTGAATTTTGCATCGATTGTTTTTACAACCACATCAGGATTTGAGCCTGCCATCAAATTGCGCTCCGTGGTTTTAGCGCTATTGTCCCAAGAAGGGTAAGCGTTAAAATCAGGGTTGGTAACATCCCCGGGGATGATATATTGTTTATAAGCGCGGGGATCGATGGTATTGGGTAATCCGTCCAGCCAGTAACCCGCCAGCGGATCATTGGTTAACGTGGTGAAATGGTCCTGAAGTCTCAGGCCTGCATAGTTGGCCGCTTTGATATACGGATGTTTTTCGGCGCTCACCTGGTCTTGCGAAGCCACGCCTCCCAAACCAACGAAAAGGTTATTGATGGTGGCAGACATCTGGAAATAATTCCATTCTCTTGTCATTACGCCGGTGAGCGCGTCCCAACCTGGTTTTTCTGCAACCTGGAAGGTTTCCGCCGAAGCGGTAATCAAGGGCTTCGTAGCCGCATCTTCAAATTCTGTTTTGGCTTTGTTGGCATCTACTTCTGAAAGGCGCATTGCCAGGCGCAGCCTCATTGAATTGGCATATTTCTGCCATTTTGAAAAGTCGAATCCATACACCTGGTCGAACTTGGCGTCGGGACCGGATATGTTTAAATCCAGTTTGGCGGAAGCGTCTTTTAGTTCATCCAGCAAAAAATAGTAAACGGTTTTCAGATCAGAAAATTCGGGGTTAACGCCCTGGAATGCATTGATGGGAATAGGGCCAAATGTATCGGCCAGTTCGCTCATCAAATAAGCTCTGAGAATGCGCGACACCTGCAAAAGGTTATTGGTATATTCTTTTACATTGCCCGATTCGATTTGCTTTTCCGCCACCTGGATACCAGCATTGATACCATTCAGCCAGCCGCCCATATAAGAGCTGCCGTAGTAATCGGTGCTCCAGCCGTCGTTATAACCGCCGGTTGCAATGCCGCCGCCAAATTGCTGGTGGCCCGCCGTTTTCCAGTAGAGTACAAAAATGCGCTCCGCTATGTGCGGATCCATCTGGCTGTTGATGATGGCATTATTAATAAAATATTCTACCTGCACCTTGTCTTCCGTTACAAGGTAAGGGTTGTCGTTGATTTGGTCGAATTTGCTACAACCCGTAAGCGCCATGCTAATGAGCAGGGGCGACAGGGCATATTTAAAAATCGTTTTCATATTATGATGTATATTTTTATGTTAGAAATTGATCGATAAGGTAAGCAGGTAAGATCTCATAGTTGGGAAAGCGCCGCTTTCAAATCCAACAGCGTTGCTGCCTGTTGCAAATACCGACTCAGGATCAATTCCCATTAAATGGCTTTTAATCATCCATACATTGTTGCAGGAAGCGGCAATTTTTGCATTTAAAATAGGAGTGTTTTGTAAAAGCTTTTTAGGCAGATTGTAGCTCAACTGTACATTTCTCAACCGGATATTGGTTGCGTCATACAAATAAGCTTCGCCCACGCCCAGGTTGTTTAAAGTAGCCAATGTTCTCCAATATTGTTCCTGTCTGATAGAAGTTGTATTGGGGTCGTATCCGCCATCGCCATCTGAAACCACACCGGGAACTACGAGGTCGGGGCGCTCGCCGCCAGGAGCCGTGATAGCTGCCACACCAAACCTTTGCAAGGCTACGTTGGAGGCTGAAAAGATCTCACCGCCAAACCTTGCATCCACCAGGAACGATAAGCCGAAATTTTTGTAACCGAAACTATTGGTGATGCCCAAAAGACCTTTTGCCTGTTGATTGCCCAGTTGCACGATTTCGGGGTCGCGCTGCGGCAACCCATCTCCGTTAAGAATTAGCTGTCCAAAATTGGGGTCGTTCCCATCTTTAACGCGCAGCAGCCGGGTTCCGTAAATATCTCCATATAGGCCGCCCGAAGCCGCTCTGATGAATAAATCGTCAAAGGTTCCGAGCGTATATTCGTTTACACCCAGGTTGTTGGCAATATCGATAATCTTGTTTTCATTTTTTGAAAAGTTTGCCATTAAGGTCCAGTTAAAACTGTCACCTGTTACGATCCGCGCATCTGCCATCAATTCGAACCCTTTATTTTGAATATCGCCGGCGTTCACTTTTCTAAAGGAATAGCCACTAAGCGGATCCATCGGGATGTCGATCAGTTGATTCGTGGCGTTCGATTTATACCAGGTAAAATCTACGCCCACCCTGTTTTTGAAGAAGCGGGCTTCTACACCAAATTCTAAAGATTTGATGAGTTCGCTTTTTACGAAAGCATCTAATAGTGTGGTATTCCTAACCGCATAGGTATTACCATTGGGGTCTTTCCTGATTTCATAACCATTATATAAATTATAAGGAGCCAGATCATTACCAACAGTTGCATAAGATGCTCTAAGCTTTCCGTAGCTAAGAAAGCCGGGCAACTGGCCGCCCATGTTTTGGATCATGTCTGTAACGACATAAGAAAGGCTTACGGAAGGGTAGAAGTAAGACCTGTTTTGCTCGATCAGCGAAGAAGACCAGTCGTTTCTAAACGTTGCGTCCAGGTAGATATAACCATCGTAGTTGATGCCAAAAGTTCCGTAAAGCGAATTGATTTTTTTGGCGCTGTACCCTTGATTGATTGTGGGTGCACCCGAGCCATTGGTCAACGAGAAAACATCTGGAACTTCGAGCGGGCCCGTGCCGATGCCCACCATGCTGTATTTGGTATGCATCAGGTTGCCGCCCGCCGTAATAACACCGCCAAACTTGCCGAGCACATTATCTTTTCTCGCGGTTAATAAAGTGCTGTAGTTGGTTTCGGAGAAGGTTTGTTTTCCTTCCGAATATTCGTTGGCACGCTTGCTGCCGGCATATACTTTTCTTTGGGTGTTGGTAGTGTAAATATCAGCGCCACCCCTTACTTCCATATCCAGCCAATCTGTAAATTGATATTTTACCGATCCATTCATGATAAAACGATCCCTTAAATCCTGGTTGAGGTTGTAAGCTGAATTCCAATAAGGGCTGTTCTGCCAGCTGGGCGAACCTTCATACCAAACCATTTGTCCAAACTCGTTGCGTGGATTGCTGAAGTCAAGAATATTCATGCTTCTGGGCATGGTGTATAATGTAAAAATATTACTTACATCGCGGCCGTTGATGGGCCGGTTGATACCCGTTGTATTGTTGTAAGCCATTTTGACGTCCGTTGTCCAGCGGTTATTTTTGCCAAACTTCGTGGTGGCTCTTGAAGTGATATTGGTTCGCTCCAGTTTGTTGTTGGGGATAATACTTTTATCATCCCATCTGCTTAAAGAAGAATAAACCGAGGTGTTGCCAAAAGCCTGCTGAAAGGAAAGGTTATAATTCTGAGTCGTCCCTTTCCTTAAAAATGCATCTACATTATCGTAATCGGCGCGCAACTGGTCGCTTGATCCATTCCATTTAGTTACCGTTTGGCCTTCAGCTTTAGGCCCCCAGCTATATTCGCTGGTAGGATCGAAGACGCCATTATCGCCCTGTCCGAAGCTATTTTGCAATTCCGGGCGGATAAATATGTCCTCTGTTCCCAGGGTCGCGGAAAAAGTAATACCCAGCCCGGCTTGTCTGCGCCCTGATTTGGTCGTAATTAAAATAACGCCGTTTCCTGCACGTGAGCCATATAAAGCCGCTGCGGAAGGGCCTTTCAATACCGACATCGATTCGATATCGTCGGCGCTGATATCGCCTAGACCATTACCGCGGTCAAAGCCTGCGCTCCAGTAACCATTTTCGGTGGTACCGGTAAAATTGTCAATGGGTGTACCGTCCACTACAATCAGCGGCTGGTTGTTGCCGGTAAGAGAGTTGTTGCCCCTCAACACAATTTTTGAAGATCCGCCGGCGCCGTTGCTCGAGCGAACCACCTGCAGACCCGCTACTTTACCGCTAAGGGCATTGGCAAGGTTGGTTTCTTTGGCGTCGGCCAGGGTAGCTCCTTTTACCTCCTGAATGGCATAACCTAAAGATTTTTGCTGCCTTTTTATTCCAAGTGCGGTAACCACTACGCCTTCCATCTGGTCGTCCGACTTTTGCAGCACAACAGAAAGCGTGGATCCTGATCCTACGGGCACTTCCCGGGTCAGGAATCCAATTGAAGTAAACACTAATACTGCGTCATTTCCAGAAATTGAAGCGGAAAAAGCGCCTTCACTATCGGTGACACCTCCACTCGTTGTTCCCTTAATCATGTAAGATGCGTTGACGATGGGTGCGCCCGTTTCATCGGTAACGGTGCCCGTTACGGTTCTTTGCTGACCGAAGGAGAGCAATGTTGAGCAGCTCATCAGCCAGAGTAGCAGTAGTTTCTGCATTGTTTTCTTCATACTTGTTGTTTTTGATTTTAAAAGAAGTCGTTCGTGTTTGATTTGCAGTTCTAATAGTTTTATAAATTGATAAAGCAGTATTTTTAAAACCTATTTCGATTCAAAAAGAGTACAACCATGTCAGGTTGCGCAATCGTTTGCTCACATATGTTCAATGTTAAGTAAATGTAAAGATCTTTGAGTAGAATGTCAACAACTTTTTAAAATTTTTTTATAACTTTTGTTAACTGGATATCCACGTTTTTGCGATCGTTGTGCCTTTACATGAAAAAAGCCACTTCAAATTAAAGTGGCTTTTGGAAAGTTGATAATGATATTGTTTAGGGCGCCCAATAGACTTTAACAGTGGCCTGCGCATCGGGTTCGGCGCCACCACTGGCCTTCATCCAGTTGTCGAAATTGTTTTGCTTTTCGTTCTCCGGATAAGGTAACTTGTTAAATACTTGCGGATTATAGCCGGCCGCCTTGGGTGTCAGCCCGGTTCTTCTTGAAATCGCCCAGGCTTCCGGTTGATTCCATATAGAAGCTAGCCAGGCCTGCGTGATGATTTTTCGCACATTGCCGGCATCGTCCCCGGGAACAAGCGCTACTTTGGGGTTTGCCAAAAATGTTGCGATTGCTGTGGCGCCCAGTGTGGGTTTGGACGCAGGCCAGATACCGCTTGCCGAGTTGGCGACATAAGTGTACCAGAAATTGACAGAAGACCGCAGCCCGTCCTGGTATTCCTGGTTGGCTTTTGTGAAATCTTTTGCTACGCCCATGCCTTTCGCATAGATTTCAGCTTTCAGGAAATGTACATCTGCTTCAGATATCAATACAAACGGCATATCCAGGAAATCTCTTACCAAGTAGAAATTGAAACCGGCAAACTTATTATCAGCCAAAGAGTTGGCCGGGGCCGGTGTCGCATCGTTTCTATACAAAGTGCTCGAGCCTTCATCTACTGAATGATCCTGTGGCTGGGGTACCCATTTACCCGCGTTATTAGGCATGAACCAAACGTAGGCGCGCGGATCGAAAATACCTGAACCGTCATCAGCGTTAGAATTCGAAATCTGAGTCCAAACATTGGTGCTTAACCTGATATTACTTACTGAAACCTCACGGAATGTATACCAGCGGCGATCGGCATAATTGGGAGTAGGCACGACGATTCTGGGGTAATTTCCGTAATTGTTCTCCCGCATGGCGGTTGTGCTTGCATAAGTCACCGCATTGGGTAGCGGCTTGTTGCCTCCAATGATATCGGTGATGATGGGTGTAGCAATGGCGGGGTCTTTTGCAAATAACCTAACCGCATACCTGAGGCGGATAGCATTGCCAAATTTGATCCACGCGTCATAATTGCTTGCTAAAAACGATTCATAATTGCCTAACGGCAGTTGGGTCGAAGCCGACGATCCTGTACGGATAGCATTGACAGCAGCCGTTAAATCTTCCAGTACAGATTTATAGATCGCCGCCTGGTCGTCGTATTCGGGACGATAATAAGCCACTCCATCTTGAGCTACAGCTGCATTAAAGTAGGGGATATCGCCATATCGATCCAACATATCCATGGTCTTGAGTGACATAAGGATGGTAGAAATGCTACGCAGATTTGTGAAAATTTGCGGATCTCCACTTTCATCAATCAACTTTAGAATGAATTTGTAATCAGCCAGGTTCTGATAATAGGTGCTCCAGTAACTAGCAATATAATTGGTATACGGCGTGTTTACATTTTGCACACCCAGTTGGTTTACTTTATCCAGAAGAATAACGTTGTGCAGCGTATAATCTTCTTGTGTCATATTTCGCGAGAGTTGATTAAAAAGCGCGGGTGCAGATGCAGTAGCAACCGAGACATCTTTATACGGCGCATTGATTTTCTCGAAATCTTTTGTACACGACGCGGCAGAAAGCAGTAGCAATGCTAAGCCTGCGGTGGCCGCCTTTTTATGTAGATTGTAATTATTCAGATATTTTTTCATGATAATCTTTTTTTGTGTGACTTGGTTATTCTAATTAGAACGAGGTTTTAATGGTGAAACCAAATGACCTTGTTTTCGGCATAGAAGAGTACTCAATGCCCTGAATATTACCAATGCCATTAACACCTTCGGGGTTCAGACCTTTGGGAATGGTTGTGAAAATGTAAAATAAATCACGCCCGTACACTGAAAGGTTCAGGTTTTGCAAAACTTTGGTAGCTTTTACCACATTTTTTGGCACCTGGTAGCTTAAAGACAGTTCTCTTAATTTCATCCAGGAATTTTCAAAAACACCTGAAGAGCGAGGAATACCCACGTGGTTCCATGCCGAGTAAGTTCCGGCATAATACCATAAATAATGAACAACATCGGTATTAGGAGTTCCGTCCGCAAAAACGCCGCCGAAATTAACGCCGACATTACCAGTTGTTCCGTCAGGATAAGTATAGGGCAATCCGCCGCCATTGCGTTCTTTCAATGTTTCGTTGATCAGGCCGCTTCCCATCGCCGCTTCGTAGGAACCAAAATAAGTATCACCACCAATTTTACCGTCAGTCAGCACATACAATGAGAAGTTTTTATAGCGGAACGTGTTGGTAATACCACCGGTAAATAATGGCTGGGAATTACCAATTGGCACTTCATTAGGCGTTAGCACCCACTGCGTTCCGGCATAATAAGTTTGGCCGTTTGCCGTAAATGTTAAAGGCTGGCCATCATTGCCCACTGCGCGTTTCACAACTTTCTCTCCATTTAAATAGGTATAATCTTTACCATATAATGTACCATAATACTCACCTACTTTAACTCTTTGGCTGATTCCGTTTCCTCCGAAATAAGTACCTAAAGTCAGGTCGTTTATTCCATCGGCCAGCTCTAACACTTTGGTTTTCGAATGGGCGGCATTTAAGCCAATATTCCATGAGAAATCGTTGGTTTTTACCGGCGTCGCATTTACGATGAATTCAAGGCCTTTATTACCCAAAGCGCCGGTATTAATGCTGATCGTATTATATCCGGAGGATAGTGGCAGCGGATTGTTTAAGATTTGATTGTAGCTTTTCATCCAATATCCAGTAACATCCACGGTGAGGCGGTTCTGCAGCATGGAAAGATTTAAACCTGCCTGAAATGAGCGCGACCTCGCGGGCAAGATGCCAGGTATTTTTAGATTCTCCGGTAAACTTGACGCCAACTCATTGTTGTAAGTATAGCTTTGAAGCAAGTTGTGAATAGCATACGGATCGGTATCGCTACCTGTCTCTGCATAAGAAACCTTCAACTTCCCAAAGTTTAACCAACTCGCGCTTTCTTTTAATCCTTTGATGCCATCAGTAAATACATAGCTAACATTAACAGAAGGATAGAAGTAGCTATTATTAGCTAAGGGTAGCGTACTCGACCAGTCGTTGCGGGCAGTAGCTTCCAGGAATAGCAGGTTTTTGTAAGACAGATTCAAAAAGGAGAAAATTGAGTTTATTTTCTTAGCAAATTTTATTTCTTCGGCAGGATTTGGTGGATTCGCACCGTTGTTCAGAGCAAAAATAAAGGGGCGGACAAAATTGCCGTTTGTTGAATTACTCACGGTATAGTCATCTCGTGAATAAGATTCTCCACCTGCTGTTAAGCTTGCGTTGATGTGTTCGTTGAAGATGCCGTCTTTATGCAGTCTTAAGAATGCCGTCAATGTACGGTTAAGGCTTTTGGCCATGGATTCTTTGTAAGCGCCGCCAGCCTTGCCTAAAACATCGATTGGATAAGTGATGAATGTGGCTACGTCGTTCGAATTGTCCACACCGCCCTGTGCGGTCAAACTTAAAAAATTGGTTAAGTCCGCATTGATTTTTAAACCGCCCAGAAACTGGTTTCTTGTAAAGTCCCTGTTGTTCTTCATGAGATTCCAATACTGGTTATTGAGGTACCCGGTGCTGTACGGGTAAGCGGGTGCGCCGCCGGCTGTTCCCGGGTAGGAGCCATTACCGTTTGTGATATCAACTCGCTCACCATTAGGGCCAAAGGCCTGCGAAAAAGCAAGTTGAGGATCATAGTCTCTTGCCATTGAGTAAGTAGGCGCAGCCTGCCAGGTATTACCGACTTCCGGAGCATTGAGGCGATAAAAATTGGTATAGCTTGCGGTAGCTTCACCGGTTACCTTTTCGCTCACTTCAAAGGTCGATCCCAGATTGAATACATCGGAATGCATTTTGCTATTGATCATATTAGGCTTAGTATTGTTGCGCGTGTAAGAAGCACGGAAAGTGGCTCTGTCTCCACCGCCTGATACGGCAATACTGTGCATGGTAACCGATCCGTCAGGAAAAAAGGTTTTCCAGTTGTTGGGTTGGGCGGCATAAGGCCTTAATACGCCGTCATAATTCATAATGGGTTGTCCATCCATTCGCGGTCCCCATGAGTAGCTTCCCGGGTAACTGAAGTAAGTATAAAAATCGTAGGCTTTATCGTAAGGCATCGGCCCATGCGAATTGTTGACATAGTTATTGGCCGGGTTAGTTCCATTTCCGATTTGCATACGCTGCCCACTCGAGTTGTAGGGGAACCATCTGGACTGGTCGGCGCTTGTCATGCTGGCGACGCCGCCTTGGCCATATTCATTTTGATAATCGAGCAATTCCCAGGGTTTGGTGACTCTGTGAGAAAAAGTATAATCAACACCTAAGCCAGGCCGGTTGCCTCCTTTTTTCCGGGTAATCAGAATAACGCCGTTAGCACCTCTTGCTCCGTACAGAGCGGCAGCTTCGGGCCCTTTTAGTACAGTGATGCTTTCTATATCTTCCTGGTTTATCAGGTTCATACCCGTTCCCCAGTCGTTATTGCCGGCAACGTCAGCGCCCTGGCCTCCAAGTACGTTCCGGCCGTTACCCCCATTGTTATTATTGACATTTACCGGATCGTTGTTGATCGCCACACCATCTACAATAATTAGAGCGCGGTTATCGCCGGTAAGTAAAGTATTACCTCTAACTACAAGTCTTGAAGACGCTCCGTCTGCACCGCCACCGGATTGCGATATCTGCAGGCCGGCTACTTTTCCCATCAACCCCTGTGCGATGGTTGGCGCCTGAGCAATGGTCAGGTCGTCGCCTTTTACGGTTTGAGCAGAATAACCTAATGATCGTGCCTCGCGCTTTATACCTAACGCGGTTGTGACCACAACTTCTTCCATACCCGTGGCGTCCGATCGGGTTAACACAACCGAAAGGGTGTTACTGCTCGTAACGGGAACTTCTTTGGTAAGATATCCTACCGAGCTAAATTCTAACACGGCATTTGTTCCGCTAATGACAACAGAAAAACTACCGTTTTCTGTAGTGATGCCACCCGTGGAAGTCCCTCTAACGAGAAAAGAAGCGTTGGCGATCGGAGCTCCCTGCTCATCAGTAACGGTTCCTGTAATTGTTCGTTGCTGGGCATAGGAGAGGAGCGCGACCCCACTCATTAAAAATGCGAACAGCAACCTTTGCATTGTTTTCTTCATACTTGTGCGAGATTTGAGTTAAAAAAATAGAGGCTTGATCAGAGGGTAGTTCTTTATTTTATGCTACATGCAATTTCTCAGTAACCAACTTGGGCAGCTTTTCGTAGTGATCCATTATCAGCGCAGCGGCGCCAATCAATTCGGCATTATAGCCCAGCGGTGAAACCTTGATCTCGGTATGTTCTGCTATTTTGGGAATGCAATGTTCATTGACCGCCTGCTGAATGGGTGCCGCCCACACTTTACCGGCCAGCGAGCCGATGCCACTGATCACGATCAGTTCAGGATTTAATAAATGGATGAGGATCGATACGCCGCGTCCGATGCTGTAAGCAGCTTCCGAAATAAGTTCGATGGAAAACTTATCACCTTTTTGTGCGGCTTCGATTATTTTTTTGGCCGATTCTTCGATCCGGTCTTTGCTGAGATTCTTGAGCAGCGTGGCCTGCTTTTGCTTCTTTAATTGTTGGATTCCTTTTTCGGCAACGACAATAAGTGAGGTTTCTGTCTCCAGGCAGCCGTGTTTGCCGCAGCTGCATATCTTATTATTATCAAAAAGGGGAATATGGCTAAACTCGCCCGCAAAGCCATCTTTGCCCCGGAAGAGTTTTCCTTCTGCAATAATACCCAACCCGATGCCCCAGCCGATATTAATCACCATTACATGGCGCTTATTTCTGGCGGCGCCCCATTTTAACTCTGCAAGGCCAACCAGGCTCGAATCGTTGTCTATGAGTGTCGGGATTTTCAGCGCGGCTTCAATATTGCTGATGATAGATCCGGTTCGGCAGGGTAAGAAAGTATGATTGATACCTTTGGCCACATCAACAAAGCCCGGCATACCAATCCCGATTCCTGCGATTTTTGATTGGGGAATATTTGATTTTTTAATAAAAGCAGCCAGGTGCTGAATGAGTTCATTGAGGCTGTTGGGGTTGTTGGCCAACACCAAATCGAACTTTTCAATGTCACCTACAATGGTGTTGTCGTTGGAAATAAGCGCTACGCGCGTCACAAGCTGGTCCATTGCTACCGCGATCACATATACCGTTCCGGTATTAATGCTGTAGGTCTGAGGCCGGCGGCCGCCCGTAGAAACGGCATACCCTTTCTCAATCACCATTTTCAGGCTGATTAACTCATTGAGGTATTGAGTGGTAAGCGGAATACTTTTTCCGATCAGGTTGCTGAGGTCGGCACAAGACAGTTGTTTGTTAAAAAACAAATGCTTCAAAATTTCCTTGTAGAACTTCTGCTTTTTGGAAACGATGTTGGCAATCATTTAATAAATTTTCATTAGCAATAGAAGACATCTGATGGTAAATATATAACTATTGTTAAGAAAATATAAACTTTTTAAAAAATTTAGTAAACATTTTTTTAACTAAACTAATGATTCGTCGTTTCAAGGGCGACAAGAAAGATCGGTCAACTCGGGGAAGAAAAATAAAAGGATTTAGTGGATGCGGTCGCCTCTCAGTTCGAGGTCTTTCATGATCGTTACCTCGTGTTGCAGCCATTCGGCCCATCGACGGCGCACCTGCTCCTGGGGCAGGTAGGTTTCGGCCAATTCTATAAAAAGTGTGTAATGCCCGGCTTCACTTTCCATAAAACGGCGGTAGAATTTGGAAAGATAAGCATCGTTCAAACCTTCGCTCAGGCGTTTAAAACGTTCGCAGCTTCTGGCTTCGATCATCGCCATTGTCAATAGTTTATCCAAAAAGCGCTCTTCCGGCGAGCCGCCTTTTTGCTGAAAATTGAGCAGGGCGTTGACATATTCATCTTTTCTTTGCTTACCCAATTTGAGGCCGCGTTTGTGGAGCTCCTGCAACACCAGCCTGAAGTGGCCCCATTCTTCTGTTACGATAGGCGCCAGCGCCGTCACTAATTGTTCTTTTTCGCTGTATTTTTGTATCAGGCTGATACAGGTGGTTGCAGCTTTCTGTTCGCAATACGCATGGTCGGTCAGGATGGCTTCCAGCGAAATAGCTGCCAGATCCACCCATCGCGGATCCGTTGGTAATTGAAGGCCGAGAATGTTTTTGGTATGTTGGTCGTATTGCATGGTGCAAAAATGGAAGATATAGCCAAAAAAATCAAATCAAAAGCTCAAATTCAAAAAATTATTCCCTACCTTTGCCGCCTTAAATTACAGGATACACAACAGGATGACCTTTTAAAAAAGACAGTATGCCACTTACAAAAGAAAGAAACGCAAAGATTTTTGAAGAATTTGGCGGAAGCGCCGCTAACACGGGTTCAATTGAAGGCCAAATTGCGCAGTTAACTGAGCGCATCAGCCAGATCAGCGGACACCTGAAGCAAAACAAAAAAGATTTCTCCACACACAGAGGCCTGATGCAACTGGTAGGAAAGCGTAAAAGCTTATTGAGCTACCTGCAAAAGCATAATCTGGAAGGCTACCGTGCCTTAATCGAAAAACTGGGATTAAGAAAATAGTCGTTTTCCTGCACTGTTTGTTGGGAAAACTGTTTTATATCCTGGGTTTGATTAGATAATTTCAGACTTATCATATTATCGTATTCCCAACGTCCTCAGATGTTGGGAATACGTGTTTTTATACCCTGCGATTTTTGTTAAGCTCAATTCGGTTGTTCCGCTTGCCGCGCTTGTCCAACCATTCCAAAAAAATCAAAAAAATATTTTATGTTACAACAACCCTTAAGAAAAAGCTTCGATTTAGGCGATGGCCGCGAAGTAACTATAGAAACGGGCCGTTTGGCTCGTCAGGCTGATGGTTCCGTTACCGTAAGCATCGGCAAAATGATGTTGCTGGCAACCGTAGTTGCCAATACCGAACCCAAAGAAGGACAAAGCTTTTTTCCCCTGACTGTTGACTATCAGGAGAAATTTGCTTCTGCCGGCCGCATTCCAGGTTCATTTTTTAAACGCGAAGGAAAACTTAGCGATTATGAGGTGTTGACCTCTCGTTTGATTGACCGTGCGATCAGGCCTTTATTCCCCGACGATTATTTTTGTGAAGTTCAGGTGTTGGTGACGCTGATCAGCAGCGACCCTGAAATTTTGCCCGACGCGTTTGCCTGCCTCGCAGCTTCAGCGGCGCTTGCAGTGTCAGATGTGCCCATCAAAGAAATTTTAAGCGAAGTGCGGGTAGCCCGTGTTGACGGCGCTTTCAAAGTAAACCCAACTAGGGCCGAATTAGAAGGCGCGGATATGGATTTCATCATCGCAGCGACGGAAAAAAACCTGATGATGGTGGAGGGAGAATCGGAAGAGTGTTCTGAATCGGATTTAATCGATGCTCTCGCGGTTGCTCATGATGCGATTCGTATTCAAATCAAGGCCCAGCAGGAACTTAGAGAACTGAAAGGCGTAACGGGTAAAAGAGAGTATACCTTGCCTGCCGTTAACGAAGCGATGCAGGAAAAAGTATATGCTTTTGCCAGCCAGAAAGTGTATGATATTGCCAAAGGAAAATCTGCCAAGCACGATCGTACGGATCAGTTCAAAGCGCTGCAGGAAGAGCTGCTTGCCCAGTTGGTTGAGGAATCAACGGAGGAAAATCCGTTTACCGAATCGGATAAAAAACTGGCGATTAAATATTTTCATGATGTGCAATATGATGTAGTGCGTGATATGGTCTTAAACGATCGCACCCGCCTCGACGGCCGTGCGCTGAACGAAATCAGGCCCTTGGATATGGAGGTAGATGTATTACCTTCTCCACACGGATCCGCCTTATTTACAAGAGGTGAAACTCAATCTCTTACAACTGTTACATTAGGTACCGGTTTAGATGAATTGTTGATTGAGACCGCGGCCTCTTCCAAATATTCTAAATTTATCCTTCACTATAATTTCCCGCCGTTCTCAACCGGCGAGGTGAAGCCAATGCGCGGCCCCGGCCGTCGCGAAGTAGGACATGGTAACCTGGCGATGCGTTCGCTAAAACAAATGATGCCTTCTGAAGCAGAATTTGGTTATACGGTACGCGTAGTAAGCGATATCCTCGAATCTAACGGATCTTCTTCTATGGCAACGGTTTGTGCGGGTTCTATGGCGTTGATGGATGCCGGCGTTCCTTTTGGAAAACATGTTGCTGGTATTGCTATGGGATTGATTACCAAAGGAGAAAAATATTCTATCTTAAGTGATATATTAGGTGATGAAGATCATCTGGGAGATATGGACTTCAAAGTTACCGGCACACGTGACGGTATCTGCGGCGTTCAGATGGATATCAAAGTAGACGGCCTTTCAATGGAAGTAATGAAAGAGGCGTTGGAGCAGGCGAAAGCCGGCCGATTACATATTCTGGAGCATATGTACAAAGCGATTCCGGAAGCCAGAAGCGAAGTAAAACCTCATGCTCCACGAGTGGTGAAGATGTTTATTGATAAAGAATTCATTGGTGCGGTGATCGGGCCAGGCGGTAAAGTGATCCAGGAAATTCAGCGCGAAACAGGCGCTACCATCAATATTGAGGAAGTGAACAACATGGGCGAGATCAGCATTTTCGGTGTAGAAAAAGAAGCCGTATCGAAAGCCGAAGACTGGATCAAAGGTATTGTGGCTGTTCCGGTAGTGGGCGATGTTTACGATGCGACCGTGAAGTCAGTGGTTCCTTTTGGTGCATTTGTTGAATTTTTACCTGGCAAGCAGGGATTGGTACATATCAGCGAAGTAAGCTGGAAGCGTTTGGAAAGCCTCGACGGACTGGTAAAAGAAGGAGATGCGATGAAGGTAAAACTAATCGGAACAGATCCCAAATCCGGTAAATTCAAACTTTCAAGAAAGGCATTAATACCAAAGCCTGAAAGAAAACCTGAAGCGGGTGCTAATGAAGCCCCACAACAATAAAACTGAAAGCCTCCGCAAGGGGGCTTTTTTATAAAATGTATCTCACGAAAACAGAGATCCCGTTATCGCTGCTACCAGGGCTGTTGGAAACGCAGCGATAGCATTGCGTTGAATACTAAGCCCCGCTGAAATCAGGTTTTTTATTGGTGACAGTTTTCAGATCAAAAAATTTTAAACATACATCCAAAAAGAAGTCAGCGTATCTTCGGCGTTCAAACAAACAATGACAATGTTGTCTGGTATCCGAACCATAAATGTGACCCGTTACGTAACGCCCTTGCGCGAAGGCGGTTCGTTGCCGGCCATCGCCGAAGGTGATGATGGTTTTTTATACGCGCTAAAATTCAGAGGCGCCGGACAGGGTGTAAAAGCGCTGGTGGCCGAATTTATCGGCGGTGCTATTGCGAAAGCCTTGCAATTAAAAGTTCCCGAAATTGTTTTTGCCAACCTCGATGAAGCCTTTGGACGCACCGAACCCGATGAGGAGATCCAGGATCTTTTAAAAAGCAGTCAGGGGTTAAATATTGCATTACATTATCTAAGCGGCGCCATAACTTTTGATCCGGCAGTTAGCGAAATTGATCCGATGCTGGCTTCAAAAATAGTTTGGCTGGACGGGTTATTGATGAATATGGATCGCACGCCACGTAATACAAATATGCTTATGTGGCATAAGGAGCTTTGGCTGATTGATCACGGCGCCTGTCTTTATTTTCATCATCATTGGGATAGCTGGAAGACGCAGAAAGACAGCGCTTTTCCGCTGATCAAAGACCATGTTTTGCTGAAAGCTGCCGCCGCACTTACCGAGGCGGACGAATGGGCGCGGCAACTTTTGTCTGAAGATATGATACGCGAAATGGTGGACAGCCTGCCCGAAACATGGCTTTTATATGAAGAAACAGGATCGGACGCTTCCCTTGCCCGGCAGGTGTATAAAGATTTCTTAATCCACCGGTTGCAGCATAGTCATTTATTTTTAAAACAGGCCATCCATGCAAGAAGCGCAGCTATATGAATACGCGGTGATCCGGGTAGTTCCGAAGGTGGAGCGGGAAGAGTTCCTAAACGCCGGCATTGTCATGTTTTGTAAAAAAACGCGTCACATTGGTTGCCGGATTTTGCTTAATGAAAAACGGTTGCAATGTTTCGATAAAGACATAGATCTTAATTTTGTCTATGCAAACTTAAAAGCTTTTGAAGCCATTGCCCTTGGCGCCGACAGCAGCCAGTCGCCCATTTCCCGGCTCGACGCCGCGTCGCGTTTTCGCTGGCTGACGGCCACCAGAAGCACGATCATTCAATGTTCGCGGGTGCATCCCGGCCTCTCACACGACCTCAACATTACGCTTGATCAATTGATGGAAAGCATGGTGCTATAATCCGGATTGTCCTAACAAGGCCCTTTTATAATCCTTTAATACCTGGATCGTTTTGAAAGGAAAGAGCGCCAGGTGAATGAGCAACACAATCCAACCCTTTGGCTGGGTAATAGCAGCATAAACCAGCAGCGCAACAGGAAAAAAGACCTGCATAAAATCAAGCATCAAAATTTGATAAGGCCTTTTGGGTTCGATAATAACCAGCGGGAAAAGGCGGAGCCGCCTGAGGCGCATCAATACTAAAATAAAATAAGCAATAGCCGCCAGGTACACGATGGTTTTGTTGACGAGCACCAGCATTCCCAGGGTAACAATTAGCTCAACACCGAAAATTAAAAGTTCGGCTGTTTTAAAACTTTGTGGCGATCGTTTGGTCGCAAATGTTTCAATGCCCGACCGGATATCATTGTCGCGGTCGTGAAACTGATGCCATAGAATGCCGCGCAGGCCGTAGCAAAGCGCCCAAACTGCCACGAGCAGCAGCCAGGGGTAGATGACAGGATGCCCGGAAATATAACTTACGCTGCTAACCATCAGCAAACTGGTAAAAATATGGGAGCCGCTGGCGTCCGCCAGAACGCCCAGGAAGCCGCGGTTTTTTAAACGGATTGGCCTGAAGCTGTACAGGCTAAATGAAATCCAGGGGATAAGATAAAATAGGGAAGAAAGTCGATCCTGGCCATAAAAGAAAATCAAAAACAACAAACCTATCAATAACGCAAGCGCGGGAAAAATCCATCTTTTTTGAGGCGCTACCGCCGCCATGCGATTAGTTTTCCCGGCGGCAAGGTCGTCGTCGATGTCGGTAATATCATTAATGATGCTTACATAAGCCGCGCCCACTACCAATGATAAAAGAATAAGCAGGATATGAGGCGCGTAGTTAAAAACCGGTTCGTCGTTGATGATAAGCGTGGCATAGGCAATACTAAGCAGCGGCGGCAGTTTATACTCCCACCATTCGGCATGTCGTAGTATTTTTAAAAGCGACATTATTGCTCAATCAATTTCTTTTTTTCTTTTTTCTCCTGCTGGATGCGCTGGTAGCCCATATTGATGATAGCGGGAATACTTTTAAAAGTGTGCACAGCATCCAATAGCAGCGAACGGCCCAGTAGCTTGGAAGTAGCTTTAAAATTAAACTCCCGGATCAGGTTGTGTTTAGCTAGTTCCACCATGCTATACACATGCATTTTCTGCATCAGTTTATACTCGCGCTTCGTCATGCTGGGTTTAAAATCCCGCAACATCTTTTCCATGTCGGAAATATAAAGATGCTCTAACACTTCGCTTCTTTTCCGCCCGTCATAAATATTGATCTCGTCAATACATTTCCGCCAAAGTTTGTCGAGCGTGAAAGCGCCTTTTCTATGCGCCTGAAAAAGGGAACGCACCAGCATATACCAGTCGTCGCCGATTTTTATGGATTCATTCCAGCCGGGCCAAACAAATTCTTTTGTCATTAGCAGCGACGACGACGGGGAGGGGCAGCCCTGGATATAAATATGACGAAGCGCCTTAGAGTCCAGCGTTACCCAACCGTCTTTCATTCTTGGAAAATAAGGCGCAATAAAAATATTAGAAGAAAGAAAATCCCAGAATTCACCGTTAGGGTTTTGTTGGTCCCAATTGGCGAATATAAAATCGAGGTCTTCGGCAACCATTTTTTGAACGCCGCGCTGCAGAAATTCAGGATACCATTCATCGTCCGAATCCAGCGAAGCAATGAGATCTCCTTTGGCTATTTTTAGGCCTGCATTACGTGCGCTCGCCTGCCCACCATTTTCCTGGTAAACATACTGAACCGTAGGGTAGCTCTTCATCACTTCTTGAGTGTGATCGCCTGAGCCATCGTCGATCACAATAATTTCAAAGTTTTTATAGGTTTGCGCTAATACGCTTTCGATAGATTTGGTTAAGGTCTGCGCTCTGTTGTAGGTAGGTATGATAACAGAAACAAGAGGGTTGCTCTTCATTTATAGAATATTTTGAATAGATGCTGCAAATAATTGTTCTGGATTGGCCGGAAGTTGCTGCCGTATATGCCTGTTGGCTTCGAGGCCGATTTGCTCCCAGTTTTCCCGCTGATGCCAGGCGTCTTCCATCGTTCTCGCAAAGTCATTTTCGGTAGCATCGCCGATAAAACCGGTTTGTCCATGTTCAATAATTTCGGCATGGCCGCCGGCGTTGGTCGTAATGACAGCGCGTCCTGCAGCCATTGCTTCGAGCACGGAAAGCGCCATCCCCTCGCTTCGGGAGGATAGAATCAGGGCGTGGTATTTTTTCCACATGTTGGCGATATCGTTTTCATGGCCCTGGAAAGCCACATTTTTTACATTCAATAATTTCGTAAGCGACTTGATACCTGCTTCATCATGACCGGTTCCAATAAAGGAAACACTCAACGGGCGGGAGGCCCAGGGTTCTTTCGATAAAATTCTCAGCAGAATGTCCTGGCCTTTATCAATCAAAAACAGGCGGCCCACAAAAGCGAGTTTAAAGATACCATCTTTTAGGGAAGGATATGGTACCGGCTGCCTCGAAATTTTAACCGGGTTCCAGACGACTTCTGCATTTTGAAACCTAAAACCAAATTGTTCTTCCGTCAGCGTTTTATTTTGATGAGAAACAAAGTAGCATTTTTTTGCTTGCTGAAAAGTGTCGATCATCAATTGTCGCTCGGCAGTTACCGGCCAAAAAAACTCTACGGCTTTTTGCGCAATAATGCAGTAAGGGATATTGAGTTGGAGACATTGATAAGCATATCCAAGTCCATCAAAATTAATTCCCTGCGCAATGATGACAAATGAAGGCCGGTCTTTTTTCAGTCGCTCTTTGAACTGCAAAGCATGGGGACTATTGGTATAAAAAGGCGACCGCTCTTTACTAAAAATCTTCCGGTAAACTTTATCGCTAAGTTTTTTTATGCGGTTGCCTGCCGGATCGAGTTCAACGCAACGGACCTGTTGTTCAATTAATTGTTTAATTTCCGGATGGCTAAAGTTGATCCGGTCTTTATACAGCGTAAACCGGTGTCCTTTTAAATAAGGAATAGCGCGTGCCCATAATTCTTCGCTGCCGCCCCAATCGTCCATGCAGCAGGTTAAAATAGCGATATGTTGGCCAGTAGAGGTCATTGCACGGCGCTCGGCGATTTTTGTTTTTCATTAAACAAAGCGGCATAGGCGCCATTAGCGTTGATCAGCATTTCGTCTGTTCCTTCTTCTACGATCTTTCCGTTAGACAAAACGTAAATATAATCGGCGTGCAAAATAGCAGAACGCCTGTGGCTGATGATGATCGCGCCGCGGTTGCCGATACGTTCGCGAATGGAATTGAACAAATCTTTCTCCGACACAGCGTCCAATGCGCTGGAGGCTTCGTCAAAAATCAGGAAGCGCGCGTTTGAATAAAAACATCTGGCCAGCGCCAGTTTTTGCCATTGGCCGATGCTTACTTCTTCACCTTCTTCCAGTATGCGGCCCATCATCGAGTCATATTTTTTTGGAAACTTTTCAATGAAAGCTGCAGCGCCTGAATTTTTTGCTGCTTCGATCACGCGGTCTTCATCGTATGGTTCCTCTATATTTCCGAAATGAATATTTTCTCCGGCGGTAAAATTATACCTGTTAAAATCCTGAAACACAATGCCGAGTTGTTTCCTGTACTCATTGGCGTCAAAGGCTTTAATATCCGTTCCGCCATAAGAAATAGTACCCTCTGTGGGATCGTACAACCGGCACAGCAATTTGATAAGGGTTGATTTGCCGGCGCCGTTTAGGCCTACCAGCCCAATCATTTTTCCGGCGGGGATGTTGAGGCTGATGCCTTTGATCGTTTCTTTTTCCGCATGGGGATAGGAGAAACGAATATTATTGAGTTCAATACTTACGTCATCCTGCGCGGGAATAGGAGCGGGGTTAGATAAAGTAGTGAATGTATTTTTTAAACTCAGCAGCTCAAAAATGCTGTCAATGTAAATACTATTTTGATACACGGTCGAGATGCCGCCGGCCAGGTTTTGCAAAAGGGTAAAAGCCTGGGGAAATGCTACCAGAAAAAGGGTAATGTCTCCGGTGCTGGTTTCGCCCGTCACTACTTTTAGTGAAATATAACCAATGCAAAAAAATACCCCAATATAGGACAAAGAAGTCGTGGCGACTTCTAATTTTGTTCTTTTTAAATCTAACGACAGTTTGTCTTTGATAAGCTGCTGCCTGATTAAAATGAATTTTTGTTTAAGAAAATGACCCAGGGAGTAGGTTCTGATTTCTTTAGCCGCTACGTCAGTAGTTATAAGATTGCTATAATAGGAGGACTTCCTTTCCAACGGGGTTTGAGCAATACGAAGTTCATTCAACTTTTTCGAAAACTTGAGCCTTATTAAAAGCGTTGGGATAATAAATACCGCCAAAATAGGCATAAGCATCCAGCTGATGACAAGAAGAACAGAGCCTACCGCGGCCAGCGAAAGCGTATTTTTTAATAACTCAATCAGCGTGGTAATAACAAGTCTGGGTTTGTCTGTTCCGGCATCCATTGCTCGTTTTAGGAGGTCGTAATAAGAAGGACTTTCATAAAATGATAACTCTAACTTTACAGATCGCTCATGTACTTTTTCGTTGATGTATTCAGCTACTTTAGTAGATAGTACTTCGATTGAATAGGCACTAAAAGAACGCATTACGAAGTATAATACTCCCGCAACACCGCTCCATGCTACATATTTTATAATCGTAGTGTTGTCGACTGGCTGCACCTGTACTTGTGCCACAACATCTATTAATAATTTCATTAAATACAACGACGCAAAAAAGAAGATCGTTTCAACAAAAATCAAGACGATCGAGAGGTAAAACCATGTAGGCGCTGCAAGTCTTATTAACCCAAAAATCCTGGATATCTTTAAATTGCTTTTTATGTTAGATATTTTCCCGCGGAAAGAAGACATAGTATTTCAGATCAGATCGATTGCTTTTGGGTTTCGGAACAAATATAGCTCGATAGGTTTATAACTTGAAATGATTTAGTAGGAATTGAGACTTGATGTTCATATTTAGGCCTTCTAAAATTCTTTATATAAATGCAGGGCCTCTATACATAACGCCGTTGTCAGCTCCTCGCTGCCCCAAAAGAGGGTTTTTGGGGGAAGGGTGTAAAAAGCATAACGTTCCCAGTTCCCTTTATCTTTTTGTGAAAATAGCAGATGTTCTATATAATTTGCTGTATCCGAGTCTTTACAGCCTAATCGTAAAAGTGAACTTAAGGTGATGGCAACCTCCATATCGCATGTTTGAAAAGCAGCACTTTCTGTAGCAGCTTTTTTTATTTTTTTAATCAGTAAATCTTTGATGGCCGCAATCGGCTCAATTTTAAGAGGAACAAGCCTTGCTATAAAATAGTAGTAGACAAGTGGATTTAAGTACCATTTATCTGAGTTGGCTTCCTTATCGTTCACCAAGAGATCACTCAAATATTTTATTGAAGGTTCGGTGAATTCGGAATGTCCCAGGTAGGAAACAACATTAGCATTAACCACCGCATCAATATCATTTCTATTATGAACGCCTTTAGCCCAGTAAAAAAGAACTTTAAAAGGATGTTTAAGCTCTCTTGCAATAAGCCTCCAAAAAGCGGTGGAATTTTTTACAAAGTTTCCATGCAGGGTAAACCATGTGTAGAATAAGCCATTGCCAGCCCTATTACAGAGCATCAGACCTCTATTGTCAGGAAAAGGAACGTTTCTGGCCTTAAGAAGTGTTGATATCATCGCCGTATCATCCGCGTCTGGAGCTAAATAATCATAAGCTCTGTGTGCTTTTGTCTGGTGTTGCCAAACGCCACCTCTCATCATTTGGTAGCGTAACGAGTTTGTAATATTAGTAAGTATTTGATCTACAATTGGCAAGTGCTGATGCGGTAGTAAACAAAGCCCGATTAGACCTGTTAAAAAATTTACTCCCTCTGGAGCGCACCATTCCTGCATGGCCTCATCTGGCGCTATATAACTGACAAATTCACCATTCGGAAATTGATGATGATACAAGTAGTCGATGGCTTTGTCGATGGATGCATCTATTTTTTCCGGAAGATCATTATGCGATGCTGTCATTTAGGGAATATTTAGAAGGAAGCCTCAAGGGCAATTAGGTGGTAAATTTATTGAATTATCTTCACGAAATAGTGACTGGGAAAGCTGAGCCGTAAAATCGTTGCTTTATCAAACAAGCCATAAACCGTGCTGCCGCTGCCGCTCATCAATGCGAAGCGGGCTCCGGCTTCATACAGTTGTTTTTTTATAGCTGCAATTTCGGGAAAGGCTTCAAAAACAGCGGGTTCAAAGTCATTAAAAATAAGATCCTTCCAGGCGGCGACCGGTTGCTGCAGGCTTTGCTTTAAATCGTGCTGGGGCAATGCCGGCGTCAACTGGCTGAATGCCCAACCTGTCACTACATGAATTCCCGGATTGACAACCATTATTTGATAGTTCGTAAGGTCGACCGTCGAAGCTTCGAAACGCTCGCCCCGCCCTGTTGCAAAAACCGGCGTATTCATGATAAAAAAAGGGCAATCACTGCCCAGCTGTAAAGCATAGTCAACCAGCTGTGAGCGCGTTAAATTAAGATTGAATTTTTCATTCAATGCTTTCAAAGCATAAGCGCCGTTTGCGCTTCCGGCGCCGAGCCCTGCACCTGCCGGTGTGTTTTTTAATAAATGAAACTGAACCGGAGGCAAGGTTTTAAAATCGCGCTGCAAAAGCTGCCAGGCTTTTATGACGATATTGTCCTTGCTATTTCCGGGAATTGTTTTTCCCAAAACGGCGATGCCTGTTTCCGCTGCCTCAGCTAATTCCAAAACATCATAAACCGGAAGCGGATAAAAAAGGGTTTGAAGATCGTGATAGCCATCTGGCCTCTTACCGGTGATATAGAGTCCAATATTAATTTTACAGTTCGAAAAACTAATCAAAACAGGGCGTTTGGTTGGAATAGTAAGTCAGCGTTGGTTGTATGTGTAACGTTCAGGCTCATACAATAGGTGTGCTATTTTCTTTTACGGCTATTGAGTTCATCTCTGATCGCGATCGCCTTGATATAGTCTTCGCTTTCCAAAACCTCATTGAGCAGTTTGTTTAACTCATCTATGCTCAGCTGTTTGAGATCATCCTCGGCGCCTTCGGTAGAAATAGTGCCTACCACTTCCGCCGTTTCAGCGGCAGTAGGCTGTCCTTTGTCGTCCATCAGGATGCCAGCATTGCCAAGAATACTCTCATACGTGTAAATGGGGCATCCAAACCGAACGGCCAGCGCAATCGCATCAGAAGTGCGGCTGTCAATTTCAACCGTGTCATGCTCAGACGAGCAGACCAGTTTACTAAAAAATATACCTTCCTGTAAATCAGAAATAATTATTTCATGAAGATCGATTGAAAATGCCGTCATGAAATTTTTCATGAGGTCGTGTGTCAGCGGGCGGCTGGGATTCATTTTTTCCAAAGCTACTGCAATCGCCTGCGCTTCAAATCCACCGATCACGATGGGCAACCGGCGTAAACCATTTACTTCTCCCAACACAACCGCATACGAATGCGTTTGTGTGATACTGTGAGATAATGCTACAACTTCCAGTTCAATTTTTTTCATAAAAAACAAACCACGAAACTAAGGATTTTTTGGGCATAAAAAAAGCTAATGCTATGCACCAGCTTTTTTATATTATCGGTCTTTTTACGATTTTATTAAAGTTGCTTTATCGCTTCTGTCAGCTTCGGCACTACATCAAAAAGATCGCCCACAATGCCATAGTCTGCCGCTTTGAAGAAGGGCGCTTCGGGGTCTTTATTGATGACAACAATAACCTTACTCCGGTTGACGCCGGCCAAATGTTGGATTGCACCGGAGATGCCCACGGCTATATATAAATTAGGAGCAATGGCCCCACCGGTTTGACCCACGTGCTCATTGTGGGGGCGCCAATGCGCATCAGCTACCGGCCGGCTGCAAGCCAGGGCCGCATGGAGCGACGAAGCAAGATCTTCCAAGATACCCCAGTTTTCGGGGCCTTTCATGCCGCGGCCGCCGCTGACAACGATTTCGGCTTCTGCCAGTGGCACTTCGCCGCTTTGTTTGCTGGTCGATATTGTTTTGATAAGCGGGGCATCCACAGCAATATCCGCATCAACAATTTCCGCGCTTCCGTTAGCATCGCCTTCAACTTTAAATGAATTAGGATTGATAGAAATAATTTTGACCGTCGTTAAAACGCTGACATCGGCGAAGGCCTTACCGGAGAAGACGCTTTTCTTCACAATAAAGCCATTGCTGGTTTCCGGTAAAGCAACGGCCCCGGCCACCAAACCGGCTTTCATACGCGCAGCAACTCTCGGCGCTATCGCTTTACCACTGGTGTTGTGAGAAAATATAAGGACGGTCGCGCCCGTTTGTTCGGCCACGGCCGCGCAAACCTTCGCATAGGACTGGGCATCAAAATGTTGCAGCGCTTCATTTTTAACCTGGTGAATTTTTGTAACACCGTATTGTCCCAAAGCGCTCAGGTCTTCCGTGACAGGCGCCAGCACCAGCCCTTCAGCCGCCACATTTAATTGTTTGGCAAGTGCGGCTCCATAAGAAAGGGCTTCCAGAGCAGTTTTTTTCACGCTGCCGTCTTCGGCTATATCAATAAAAACTAAAACCATAGTATTGTAATTTCAGATTGCTAAAAAGTGGATTTGTTCGTTTTTTGAAACAGGGTTTATATCACTTTGGCTTCTTCTTTTAAAAGTCGGGCAAGCTCAGCGACGTTATCAGCATCTATCAGCTTCACACCTGTTTTTGCAGGCGGCAGGCTAAATTCGGAAATGCTGGTCAGCGGCTCTACGGCAGCAGGTTCTACAACTTTTAAAGGTTTGGTTCTTGCCGCCATAATGCCCCGCATATTGGGAATGCGTTGTTCGGCCATGCCTTTATTGCAGCTTACAACCACCGGAAGCGATACTTCGCAAATTTCTTCGCCGCCCTCGATTTCTCTTGTAACCGTTGCTGCATTTCCGTTCAATTCAAATTTTGTGGCAAGTGAAACATAAGGCAGATCCAATAATTCGGCCAGCATGCCGCCCACAGCGCTCCCGTTATAATCAATCGTTTCTTTACCCGTAAAAATCAAATCATAATTTCCCTCTTTGGCCACGGCTGCAATTTGAGCCGCAATGGAGAAGCTGTCGGCGCATTCGGTGTTGATTCTGATCGCCTCGTCGCCGCCAAGCGCCAGCGCCTTTCTAATAATAGCATCAGTATCAGCGCCTCCAACCGTTACAAGGTGAACGATGGTCGAACTGTCTGCTTCTTTTAACTCGATAGCCCGCACTAAAGCATAATATTCATCATTGGGGTTAATAATCCATTGAACACTGCCGGCATCAAATTTCGTGTTGTTATCGGTGAAAGCTATTTTTGCCGTTGTGTCCGGAGTTTTACTGATACATACTAATATTTTCATCAGCTTCTATTTTAGGTTTAGTCAGTGAAATGTGGCGTATGCAGGATGATTTTGTTGAAATTAAATCATGACATTTCACATGACAAAAATGATAAAAAAGGTTGTTTATGCAACTAAAACAAAGATAACGGATATTGTGAAAAAAATAAACCTTGTATAAAAATATAACATGTCCAAAATTGATCAGATCAATGAGCTGTTAAAAGAAAATCCCTCCGACAGTTTTTTACAGCATGCGCTAGCGCTGGAATATGCAAAAGCAGGGCAGGAGCAGGAGGCGAAGCTCGTATTTGAAAAGCTTTTATCGGCCAATCCAGACTATGTTGGCAGTTATTATCATCTTGCGAAATTATACGAGAAGCTGGGCGAGGAGCAGCAAGCGATCATCGTTTATGAAAAAGGGATGGATGTCGCAAAAGCGCTAAACGATACACATGCCTACAGCGAATTGAAAAGCGCTTATGAGTACCTGATCTATTAATACCTGTTTGAACTTTAAAATTTGCTGGAACAATTTATAAGATATTATCAGGAGCAACAGCTTTTTGGCCCGCAGGATAAATTGCTGGTGGCGACGAGCGGAGGCATCGATTCGGTAGTACTTTGTGACTTATGCAAGGCGGCTGGCCTGTCGTTTGCCATAGCGCATTGTAATTTTCAATTGCGAGGCGCCGATAGCGATCGCGACGAAGCTTTTGTAAAAGAAATGGCAGCATTTTTAAAAGTGCCTTTCCATTCGATTCGTTTTGATACAAAGCAGTATGCACGCGATCATAAAACAGGGACACAGGTGGCGGCGCGGGAGCTCCGTTACGAGTGGTTTGAAAAAATACGGTCGGCAAATGGATTCGAATTTATTCTTACGGCGCATCACGCTGATGATAATATTGAAACAGTGGTAATGAATTTTTTCAGAGGCACGGGCATCAACGGCCTCACGGGCATCAAACCTGTTCACGGAAAAATCAGGCGGCCATTGCTCTTCGCCCGCCGTGCAGCGCTCGAACATTATCTGGCCGCTCATCAGCTTGCTTTTGTGCAGGATGAAAGCAATTTGCACGATGATTACACCAGGAATTATTTCCGGAATATTGTGTTACCGCAGATTGAAAAAGTTTATCCCGAAGTTCGTCAAAATATGCTGCATAATATCGATCGGTTTAAAGATGTAGACGTTTTAAGCCAGCAAGAAATAGAGCGCCTGCAAAAGCGGTTGGTGCAGCACGTGGAAAATGAGTGGAGACTGCCCGTTCCTTTGCTGAAAAAGACGCCAGCGGTTAAAACGGTATTGCTCAATTTACTCAAGCCTTTTGGTTTCACTGCGTCCCAATTGCCTGATATAACCCGGTTGTTGGATAGCGATTCCGGGAAATATGTTTTGTCGACAACGCACAGACTGTTGAAGGATCGTAAACATTTGATTGTCTCTGATCAGAAGTCGATCGGCAGCTCTGTAATCATAATCGAAAAGGAAGGCGAGGTGGCTTTTAGCAATGGCCGATTGAAGATAGAACGTGCTCATGCCGCTAACCTGACTTCAGATGAACGTGTTGCTTTTGTAGATGCTGATTTAGTACAATTTCCGCTATTGTTGCGCCCCTGGAAAATTGGCGATTATTTTTATCCATTGGGCATGTCGAAAAAGAAAAAGTTGTCTCGTTTTTTTATGGATAAAAAATTGTCGCTTTTTGAAAAGGAGAGGGTTTGGGTGGTTGAAATGAATAAGAAAATTATCTGGGTAGTAGGATACCGAATGGATGACCGGTTTAAAGTAACGCCCCACACAAAAAACGTGTTTAAACTATCTTTTCTAAAATAATAAAGCCCGCGATCTTGCGGGCTTTATAAACGGAGCTGTCAGCGATTATTTGAATTTATAAATCGTTGTTGTTTGATAAACATCGCCGGGTTTTAATGTTGTGGAAGGGAAAGACGGCACATTGGGAGAGTTAGGGTAATGCTGTGTTTCGAGGCACAGCGCACTGCGGTGTTCGTCTTTTGTGTTGTATTTCAAATCTTTTGAACTGTTCATAAAATTGCCCCCGTAAAACTGAAGGCCCGGCTCGGTCGAAATCACTTCCATTACGATACCGCTTTGATCGCCTGTTACCTCGGCTACTTTTCTCAATCCCGACCCGTTCACTACGAAATTGTGATCATATCCTTTGCCATACGCTAACTGTTGGTTGTCTTCATCAACACGCGCACCGATGGCTGTTGCCTGGGTGAAATCGAATGGAGTTCCTTTTACCGATTCGTTTTTACCAAAAGGAATGAGGGTGGAATCCACAGGCGTGTATTGGTCTGCGTTGATATACAATTTGTGGTTGTTGATCGTTCCGCCGCCATTCAGGTTGAAGTAGGCATGATTGGTAAGGTTGCAAACCGTCGTTTTATCTGTGGTCGCCTCGTACGCAATTTTAAGCCCCCTGTCCGACGTCAGTGTATAAGTTACTTTTACGTTCAGGTTGCCGGGGAATCCCATTTCTCCGTCCTTGGAAAGATAACTAAGTTCTAGCGTGCTGTCATTGGGTTGCACGGGATCCCAAACCTGCTCATGAAAACCTTTGGGCCCGCCGTGCAATGTGTTGGGGCCATTGTTAATGGGAAGCTGATATTCCACGCCGTCAAGACTGAATTTACCATTGGCAATGCGATTGCCATAGCGGCCAATCAGCGCACCAAAGTTGGTGCCCGCGCGCATTTGCTCCAGGGTGCCTCCGCCTCTCAAAACATCTACTTTATGATTGTCTTTATCAGGAACGATAAGGTTTACCAGCCGGCCGCCATAGTTGGTAATGGCTGCTTCGATCTGGTTGTTTCTTAAGTAGAAAACACTGACCATTTTTCCATCGATTGTATCATTGAAAGCCTCATTGTCGACCAGCTTTATTTCGCTGCTGTCGGGCGCCGCGTCGCTACCTTCGGCGGCGCCGTCTTTAGGTTGGGTGTTGCAAGAAAAAACAGCAACCGAAATTGCCGTCGCAAAGAGGAGAAAATGCTTTTTCATCTGTTTATTTTTGTTTTTTTAGTGGCTATAAAAGGGTTTGAGCGTCGATAATCTCTTGCGGCAAACGGGCAAAACGCCCCTTGCTTTTTTGCAAGCAATCTAAGTAAAATCAAATTTGTTTAAAAATGGCTTACTTAAACAGAAACGCAATATATTCAATTAATCAACGCTGAACAAATGAGTATTAATTATCAGGTGATAGCAACCGGCGATGGCAGCCATACCTTGCAACTTCCCGGCAGCCATATTACTTTCCATTCGCGGCGTGGCGCCATTCAGGAGTCGCAACATGTTTTTATCAAAGCCGGATTGGAATTTTGGCTGGATCAGTCGAAAAGTAAAAAGCTCTTTTTGCTGGAAGTCGGTTTTGGAACGGGTTTAAACAGTTTGATGACCGCTATAGCGGCGCGGCAAAAGCATTTGGAACTTGAATACACGGCGATAGAGCTCAACCCGTTGCCTGTATCCGTCTTCGAACAGCTCAATTATGGGCGCCTGTTGCATGAAGAGGTTTTGTATAATGAAATCGTCCATGCCAGATGGAATGAGTGGGCGGATCTCAGCCCGAATTTTAAATTGCGTAAGATCCACGGCGACCTGCTGGGATTCAGGTTTGAAACTTCTTTTGATGTGATCTATTTTGACGCTTTTGCGCCGGATGATCAGGCTGAAATGTGGAGCGAAAATATCTGGAATCAAATGCGCGAACACTTAAATCCAAACGGTGTGATGACTACCTATTGTTCTAAAAGCATGGTGAGGAAGTCACTCCTGAACGCGGGCTTTCGGGTTGAAAAAATTCCAGGGCCTCCGGGAAAAAGAGAGATGATCCGGGCGCGCCTTCTTAATCACTGACGGTTGTGCGTCGCTTAAATCGCGCTCCGGCTTTTTTGATCACCCAAATAAATAGGAGTATAAACACTACCGCCATAATGATCGGTATCGCGAAGCTTAATAAGCTGCCGCCAACCGCGGCGGTGTTTTCGCCGGTGGCTACCACGGCGTTGCCCGTGCCGAGTGTTGTTTTTGAGCTCAAAAGCCTTAACAAACCAGTGCCCGAAGCAACCAGGCCTGCGCCGCCGCCGCCCGCGATAATGCCAATCACCCATTTCACCCATTCTGTTTCGATGGGGATAACGGAAGTGGCCAACAAGGTTCCGGCGATAGCCGCTGAGGGCGTAGCAATCGTATCCAATATGTTATCGAGAAAAGGGACATAATAGGCCACCATTTCTAAAATAGTTGCTGCGCCCAGGCAAATAAGGGCTGGCGTGGAAGATAGCCATTGAAAATGTTCTGCAAATTGAAACAACTGAAACCTGTTGGAGAGGCCGGCGATCAACATTGGTATAAAAATGCGGAAACCGCAACAGGCGGCAAGCGCAATGCCCAATGCAGCGGCGGCTATTGTTTCTATATCCATATTTATTTTTTAATGGCTCCGGCAGCAAACGCTGTTGCAACACGATTTTTTAAGGTGAACCTTTCATAAAGTTAATTCAAATCCTTAATATTGGTTTCACCCGTATTATTAGCTTATGACCAATGAAAGGAGAGCGCGGCTGTTGAGTGTGATTGCAAAAAGGCAATTTGATCTGGCCATTGTTTTGGAAAATGTTTTTGATCCTCATAATGTATCGGCGGTCATGCGCAGTTGCGATGCTGTTGGTGTTCAGGACATTTATATTTTGAATACTAAAATTCCGCGACACAGAAAATGGGGCTTTCGAAGCGGCGCCAGTGCAGCCAAATGGCTTTCCATCCATCAGTTTGATAATGTGGAAGCGTGTTTTGCGGCGCTTCGCACACGGTACAAAAAAATATTTACCACGCACCTCAACCAGGAAGCGGTCGAATTGCATGAGATCGATTTTACCGAAAGGGTAGCGATGGTGTTTGGAAACGAGCATGCCGGTGTAAGTGACGAAGCGCGGGCTTTGGCCGACGGCAACTTCCACATCCCGCAGGTTGGAATTATTAAATCGCTCAATATCAGCGTCGCCTGCGCGGTTACGCTTTATGAAGCTTATCGCCAGAAATCGATTGCGGGCCATTACCTGCCTACGGAAGCTGATTCCCCTTTACAACGGGCATTAAAAAATCAGTGGGGGGTTGATACAAACGGTATCTAACTTTCTTTTTCGACCAACATATCTTTATCTTCCCGGGTTCTTGCCAGAGAGTAAATGCTCGCGTTGATTTCGAAACCGATTAATAAAATCAGGGAGTTTAAAAAGATAAGCGCCAGCAAAACGATGATCGTTCCGATCGATCCGTAAAGTTTATTGTAAGCTCCAAACTGGCTTACGTACCAGGAAAAGGCCAGCGAACAAATGACCACCAGGCAGGTAGCAATTAAGGATCCCGGCGTTAGAATTTTCCATTTTTTATAAACGGAGGGCGCATGCCGGTAGATATAGGAAATGATAATGAAGATGAGCAGGAAAATGAGCACCAGCCGCGCTTTGCCTAAAACCGCCGCCAGCCACGCATTCTTTATCCCTAACCATTCGAGTACGGATGCCTGTGCGATCAACAATGCAAGGCATAAAATGAAGAGGAAAACCAGCACCAGCGTGATTCTTATGGCGGTCAGCCTTTTTTTAATGCCTTTTCTTTTGGTGAAACCGGCGTATTCTTTATCAAAAGAACGCATAACGCCCATCATCGCATTTGATGAAAAAAATAATGATAGAAAGATACTGAAGAATAAAAGGCCTGTTCGCGGTTCGTTGATGATGCTGTAAATAAAATCATGTATAGCCGCGTAATGCTTGGAAGGAACTAAATCCCCGATCAACTTATAAAGTTCCTGTTCCAGGTTTAGTTGAATGATGAAATCGAAATTGGCAATGATCGGAATTAATGTACACAGAAAAAGCAGCAGGGGAGGCATCGCCATTGCCGAGTTGAACGAGATCGCCGAGGCCCGTTCTATCAGGTCATCCCAAACAACATGCTCTCTAAACTTTTTGATGGCGTTAAAAAGCGAAACGCTTTTAAAGCCCGGAAGCTTTTCGCTATGGCTTCTTTCAACCAGGTTCTTCCACAAGCCTGAATTGGTAATCTTTGCTTTTATTTTCTGTATAAAACTCATTTTTTTTCAGCCGATATTTTTCCAAATCGCTGATCCAGCGCGGCCTGGTATTGCCTGGCCAGTTTTAAGTGATCCTGATAATTTGATGAAAAAAGATGGGTGCCGTCAAACGCGGGGCTGGCTACAAAATATATATAATTGGTTGCCGGCGCATTTAAAACAGCATCGATGGTTGCTTCCTGCGGCGTGCATATGGGGCCCGGCGGTAAACCTTTGTTGCGATACGTATTATACGGCGAAGGGGTTTGCAAATGTTTTAGCAACACACGTTTTATCGAAAAATCTTTAAGTGCAAATTTCACGGTGGGGTCGGCCTGCAAAGGCATTCCTTTTTTGATGCGGTTCATGTAAACGCTGGCAATTGTTCCTTTTTCCTTGCTCGCGTTGGTTTCTTCGTCTACAATAGAAGCAATTGTAATCGCTTCGGTCACCGAAAGGCCCTGCTGCGCAGCTTTTTCCTTTCTTTCATCCGTCCAGAAAATTTGATAAGCGTCGTAGAACTTCCCCAAAACAATATCGGGCGAGGTGTTCCATTTTGTTTCATAGGTCAATGGTAAAACAATCGACATGATGGTGTTCGTATCTGCACCATATTTTTTTAAGGAATCTGCATTGTTCAGCAATTGTATCGCCGTAGTGGAATCAAACTCAAATGCTTTCCCCATCTTAGACGCCAGCTGTTCTTTTGTGCGAATTTTGGTGACCACAAACTTCACCGGCGTTTGACTTCCATTGCGCAGCATCCGCAGCAGGTTTACCACGCTCATCCCATTGTCGACTTTATATTTACCGGGGTTTACCTTTTCGAAATTCAGAAAACGCTCGGCCAGGTTGAACCAGGTGATGGACGGCAGTATATTTTCTGAAATCAACTGTGCTTTGACCTGGGGCAGCGTAGTTCCTGTTTTTACGTAAAAGAATCCACCCTTAGGTTCCTTCGCGGCCGGGCCAACCAGTTTAAAAGCAATGAAAACCGCTATTAAAACGACAGCCAAAACTAATAAGCCAAAGATTTTTTTCATTCAAATGTTTAATTAGGTTATCTGCCAATAACGCGCCTCCGTGGCTTCGGCGATAAAGAATCAAAGTAAAACAAAAAAAAGAAGCCTGAAAAGAAAAACCTGCAAGGATCGATCAGATCATTACAGGTTTAATATTTTGATAAAAAAAGGACGCCTTATTTCGCTGAGTCAGCAGGAGCGGTAAGCGGTACCGTATTTAATGGTGTGCCTGGTTGTGCCGCAGGAGCCTGAACCGGAGCGCCGCTAACATCCTGCAATCTGCCGTTGTTGGTGTCGCCGGTAGCGCCTGAAATGAAAAACGTAGATAAAAGGCTCAGCAAACCAATAATGATAGCAAAAATCCAGGTACCTCTTTCCAGAATATCGTTGGTTTGTTTTACACCCATAAACTGGCTGCTCACACCACCAAAACTGCCGGCCAGGCCACCACCTTTTGGGTTTTGAATCAACACAAAAAATCCGAGTATCACGGAGGCAAGTATAACGAGTATAACGAATAAAATGGTCATTTTTATTTTTTTAAATAGTCAATTTTGGCTGCAAAATAAGCGCTTTTGCCCGGAATTTGCAAACTTAATTTCTTATAGATGCCGATCGCCTTTTGAATGTTCCCCTGCTTGGCCCAAACCTCTGCCATGGCCTCGGTGTCGGCATCTGCCTCGTGGATCGAGCGCGCTGCCATTCTTTCAATGCTTTGTTCTTCTTTATCAGAAATAGGCGAGGCGTTCGTGGCGCCCGGCAACCGTTTCATCTGTTTCAGCCAGTCGGTAAAACTTTTTAATTGCCTGCCAAATTGATCGCCGGAACTTTGGTCATTTAATTTCACACCCTGAGCCGCAAAATAGTCGACCGTAAAATAGGGCGTGAAAGCCAGTTCAGCCTTAGCGGGGTCGATGGCTTCTATTTTGAAAGCCGGCAGTTCGGGCAGCGGCGTTTCATCGTCAGCGGCCTCATCCAAAGCTTCTTCGTCATCAAATGTCTCAAAAAAACCGGATACTTCGGCGTTGTTCGCAACGTCCTGGGGGATTATTGCCGCTTGCTGATCAACTTCTTCGCTGTGTGTTGATTCCGATGCAGCCCCAATCTTTTCGGCCTCGTTTATTTCAACTTTGTTTTCGAGGGGCGCTGCCGCAGCGGGTTCCGCCTCCTCCGTTTCAATCAGTTGCTTTACCGATAGCGGATTGTTGAAGAAAAGTAATGTTTTTTGTAATTGTTGAGGGTAACGCGGATCATTGCCAGCTTTTAATTTTCGGGCATAAAGCAGTTGAAGCGCAGCTGCAAAGGGATTTTCAGCTACCATTTGCGCCAGCTCATCCAGGCTGCACGCTTCTAAATTTTTCGTTAACACCGCTTCTGAAAGCGTATCGGTAAATCGATTCATATCCACGCTGTTTACCAGTTTGAAAAAATTCGATTAAAAATGGCATCCGGAATGTCTCTGAGCATTTGATCAAGCAGGCTTTGCTCGGCCTGTTGAAGGCTCAAGGTGCCGGCATAATCAAAAGGAGTGGTAACATCGTATTTACCAATAATTTTTTGTGTGATATTATCCCTGATTTGGATATTCACGCCCACATTCAGCCGGTTCGTATTCACCTGTTGGTTGGAGATACCTGCCGTGGAAAAAGAGTATTTGGTGATTTTGCAATCGATCACCCACTGGGCGTCGTCGCCTCTGGTTTGTTTTAGCCTTGTTTGTCTTAACACCTTTTGAATGAGCTTGTCGGTAAGCGCGGGAGCCAAACTTGGATTTACATAAGATGCACTGTTGGTGATCTGGTTGATGCGTACTATTTTAAGCGAGTCCGGAATGGATTTGGCGTCCTGAAAACCATATGAAACTTTACAGCTGTTTTGCGTGAATGCAATCAAAAAAAGTACAACAATCCCGGTGAACGTCAGCCATCCTTTATAACTCTTCGATGTCATATTCTTTTAATTTTCTGTAAAGGGTGCGCTCGCTGATTCCCAGGTCCAGCGCCGCATCTTTTCTTTTGCTTTTGTGCTTTTTTAAGGCTTTTATGATCAATTCTTTTTCCTTGTCAACAATGTTCAGGCTTTCTTCTACTTCTTCGTGTTCGTGAATACCATTATCCATACCCACATGCACCGGATAGGCCGGCTGTGGAGGTATGGGGGCATTGCCCGTCATCTCTATTTGTAAAGGTGCCGATAATTGCTGAAAGTTTTCCTGGTTTGTTTTCAGATCTTTCAAATTATTAACAAATGAAGGATTTTGCTCAACAATAGCAGGGTTTTGCAGCACTTCGATAAACATTTTTTTAAGTTCATTAACATCTTTCTTCATGTCAAAGAACAGCTTATAAAGAATTTCCCGCTCATTTTGAAACTCCTGCTGATTGGGCGCGTTGACCACCGCAGGCAACCTGTTGTTTGAATAAGGCTGCAGGTAGCGGCTCAGTTCGCGCGCGTTGATTGTTTTATCTGGTGATAAAACCGAAACCTGCTCGGCAATATTTTTTAACTCCCTGATATTGCCTGGCCAAGGATAAGTGAGCAACAGTTGTTTGGCGTCATCTTCAAGCTGCACCGACGAAGTGCGGTATTTATCCGCGAAATCTGCGGCAAATTTTCTAAATAATAATACAATGTCTTCTTTACGGCTCGCCAGCGCCGGCACTCTGATAGGCACGGTGCTTAAGCGGTAATAAAGATCTTCCCTGAATTTATTTTGCTGCACGAGTTGCAGCAGGTCTTTGTTGGTTGCGGCAATAACTCTTACATCCGTTTTTTGCACTTTGCTCGAACCTACTCGGATATATTCGCCCGCTTCCAAAACCCTCAACAGGCGCGCCTGCGTGCCCAGCGGCATTTCGCCTATCTCATCCAGGAAAATAGTGCCGCCGTTTACCGTTTCAAAATAGCCTTTGCGGGCATCTACGGCGCCGGTAAAAGATCCTTTTTCGTGTCCGAATAATTCTGAATCGATCGTTCCTTCAGGAATGGCGCCGCAGTTCACGGCAATAAAAGGATTGTGCTTTCGCGAAGAAAGCGCGTGAATAATCGAAGAGAAAGCTTCTTTTCCAACGCCGCTGTCCCCGATGATTAATACGGTCAGGTCGGTGTTGGAAACCTGCGCTGCAACCTGCAATGCGTAATTTAATTCGGGGGAATTGCCGATAATACCAAACCTGTTTTTGATTGATTGTAAATCCATAAAGCCAGTAATCAATTTGAATGTTCAACTAAACCATTGCTCCAAACAGCGTCGCCTGTGTGCAATCGTTGATCTTAACCGATACGTAATCGCCTTTCTTTTCGCCGTGTTGGCTTTTCGGAAAAATGACCACTTTATTTTGTGAGGTGCGGCCCACCCAGTCGTCGGCGCTGCGTTTGCTGTCGCCGTCGATCAATACTTTAAAAACCTTTCCCAGGTCTTTGCGATAGCTGGTTAATGAAAGTTCGTTTTGCTTTTCAATCACTTCCTGCAAGCGCCTTTTTTTCACATCCAACGGAATATCATCCTTATAGCGGCGTTGTGCCAGCGTGCCGGGGCGCTCGCTGTAAAAGAACATATAACTGAAGTCATAACGCGTGTAATCCATAATAGAAAGCGTTTCGCGATGTTCTTCTTCCGTTTCGGTACAAAATCCGGTAATCATATCAGAAGTAATGGCGCAGTCGGGAATGATGGCCCTTATTTCATCTACTTTGGCCATATACCATTCGCGGGTATAAGTGCGGTTCATCAGCTGCAATACCCTTGTCGATCCGCTTTGAACCGGTAGGTGAATGCATTTACAGATGTTTTCATAAGCCGCCATGGTGTGGAGCACATCGCTGGTAATATCCTTTGGATGAGAAGTGGAGAACCGAACGCGCAGCAATGGAGAAATCTGCGCTACCCTTTCGAGCAGCTGAGCAAAAGTGACAGCGTTGCCCGATCCGTCGCTTTCGCTGTTATAGTAATAACTATCAACGTTCTGGCCCAAGAGGGTTACTTCCCGGTATCCTTTATCAAATAAATCTTTACATTCATTTATAATACTTTCAGCATCACGGCTTCTTTCGCGGCCGCGCGTAAAAGGCACTACACAAAAAGAACACATATTGTTACAACCGCGCATGATGCTCACAAAGGCTGTAACGCCATTTGTGTTGAGGCGAACAGGAGAAATATCGGCGTAGGTTTCTTCACGGCTTAGCAAAACGTTTACGCTTTTTTGCCCGCTCTCCGCTTCTTCCACAAGGCCGGGAAGGCTGCGGTAAGCATCAGGGCCTACGACAATATCAACCAGTTTTTCTTCTTCGAGAAACTTTGCCTTTAACCGTTCGGCCATGCAGCCCAAAACACCTACCAGCGTGGACGGGTTTTGTGCTTTCAATTTTTTAAACTCGGTAAGCCGTTTGCGAACAGTTTGCTCGGCTTTTTCACGAATTGAACAGGTATTTATAAAAATAAGATCCGCTTCTTCCACGTTCCTGGTGGCGCCAAATCCTTCTTTGTTTAAAATAGAAGCCACCACTTCGCTGTCAGCAAAATTCATCTGACAACCATAGCTTTCTATGTAAAATTTCTTTTTGTAATCGTTCGGATCCAATCCAAAAGGCGCAAAACTTTCTCCCTGGCGCGTCTCATCGTGGGTCTTATTCGATATCAAATCAAGCATTTAAATCCTTTTTTATAGTTTCAAGCGTGCAAAGATAAGCGATTTGGAATAGATATGACAGGATGTCAGCGAGTAGTTCCTCTGTCCAGTCGTAAACGGAGAAAAACTAAAAATGAGTCGTGGTTATTCGTTGGAAAACGAAAATAATATGAGGTATAGCTGTTTTTTTGCAAATTTGTTCGTACATTTGCACGCTCTAAATTTGGGGTAAGGTAGCTACATGGTTAACAGCAGGGAATACGATATCGCATTTGTGGGGTTAAAGCCTGGTATTCATGAGTATAACTACGAGATCACCGATAAGTTCTTTGAGGCATTTCAGCAGCAGGATTTTACCAACTGCCATGCTCAGATAAAATTGCTTTTGGATAAAAAGAGCAGTTTTATGATGTTGAAGTTTGAAATTGGCGGCGATTTGATGGTTGTTTGTGATCGTTGCAACAATGATTTGAAACTGAATTTGTGGGATGAGTTCAACATGACCATCAAGATGGTAGCCGAGCCGGAGTTGATGAACGACCAGGAAGAAGATCCTGATGTGTTTTATATCAGCCGGGGCGAAAGCCACATCAACGTGGAGAATTGGATTTATGAATTCATAAATTTAAGTATCCCCATGCATAAAACTTGCAACGAGCAAGGTGGCCAATGTAATGAAGATGCGCTGAAAATGCTTGACAAATTAGAGAATGAGGAAACTGAAAAGCCAGATACCAATCCGATTTGGAAAGGGCTTGAGCAGTTCAAAAAAAAGAAAGATTGATTTTTAGATAAATAGAATTTTTAACGAATTTAAATAAAGAGTTATGCCAAATCCTAAACGCCGGCACAGCCAGCAAAGAAGCGCAAAACGTAGAACACACTATAAAGCTACTGCACAAACTTTAACTACAGATGCCTCAACTGGTGAGACGCATGTACGCCACCGCGCGCACGTAAGCGAAGGAAAGTTGATTTACAAAGGCAAAGTAGTGGCTGAAAAAGCGCCTGCGAAAGCTTAAGATCGTCAGTTCTATATAATTTTTTGGAATTCCATGTACATACCAGCCGGTAACCGGTTGATGTATCTGGAATTTTTTTATTTTAGCGGCGCGTGAAACACGGTATGAATGCTTTATCTTGGGCTTATAATTAGACCAGGAAGTATTTAGAAACACCAATCGCTGACCAACCGTTCATGAATGAGAAAACGAATAAAAAGTAAGTAAATGAATATTGGGATAGACATGATGGGAGGTGATTTTGCTCCGCTTGAAGCTGTAAAGGGGTTGAAGCAGTTTTTGCAGGAACAAAATACTGATGGATTATCGGCGTTGTTGTTTGGCGATGAAGTTCAGCTTACCGCGTTACTTACAGCGCATGATGTTCCGCAGCATAAATACCAGATCGTTCCGACTTCGCAGGTGATTGATATGAACGAACATCCCACAAAGGCGTTGAAGGAGAAAAGTGATGCTTCTATTTCTGTGGGTTTTAAATACCTCGCGGCGGGGAAGATTGATGCCTTTATCAGCGCGGGCAACACCGGGGCGATGCTGGTCGGCACTATGTTCAGCATCAAAACCGTTGAAGGCGTTCTTCGGCCCACTATTTCCTCCGTGATCCCCAAACAAAGTGGTTCTACCGGTTTGCTGCTGGACGTGGGGTTGAATGCGGATTGCAAACCTGAACAACTCAATCAGTTTGCAGTGATGGGTTCGGTTTTCAGCCAATATATTTTAGGTATCGATCAACCCAAAGTAGGACTGATCAACGTAGGGGAGGAGGAAGGAAAAGGCAATATACTCGCGCAGGCGGCTTATCCGCTGTTAAAACAAAACGAAGCCATTCATTTTGTCGGAAATGTGGAAGGAAGGGATGTTTTCAATGACCAGGCCGATGTGATGGTTTGCGAAGGGTTCACAGGTAACGTGATTTTGAAACTTGCCGAATCGATTTATGATATTGCTCAAACCCAAAAAATAAACAATGGTTATCTCGACCGTTTCAATTTTGAGATTTATGGCGGCACGCCGATTCTGGGTGTTGAAAAACCCGTCATCATTGGTCATGGCATTTCTCATGCGGTCGCCTTCCGAAATATGATTGAGGTGGCGGTGAAAATGATTCATACGGATGTTTTAGGCAAGGTGAAAGACGCTGTTACGCGCATTTAAGACGGTAATCAGTCTTGTGAAATTCAAAATAAATTCTTTTGTTGTCGCCATTGTAGGCAGCATCGCTTTGGCATGGCTTTATCCTGAACCCGTTACCAGTTCGGGTAATTTTCCCATCAACACCGTCACAACGATTGGCATTTCGCTGATATTTTTCTTTTATGGATTGAAATTAAGCCCTGAAAAAATCAGAGCGGGCGTTAAAAACTGGAAGCTCCATGTAGTGATCCAATCCGCTACTTTTCTTTTGTTTCCGCTGCTGGTGATGGCTGTTTACCCTTTCGTGCCGCCCGGCCGCCACACATTATGGCTTGCGTTTTTGTTTTTGGCTGCCTTGCCGTCCACGGTTTCTTCTTCGGTCGTAATGGTGTCTGTCGCCAAAGGGAATATCGCTGCGGCTATTTTCAATGCCAGCATTTCCGGGCTGATAGGCATCGCGGTTACGCCGCTGTGGATCGGGCTTTTTCTTCAGAAGGCAAATGCGGATTTTTTGCTGGAGGCTATTTATTTCAACTTGCTTATCGAAATATTGCTGCCTGTTATCGCCGGTTTATTGCTTCAAAGATTTACCCGCCGGCTAATCGCAAAATTCGGAAAATATTTATCGCTGTTTGATAAGGCTGTGGTATTACTCATCATTTATAAAAGCTTCGCAACTTCCTTTGAAGAGCGGGTTTTTAGCTCGGTGAGCGGCCTTGATTTTCTTTTGATAATGCTCGCGGTGGTGGCTTTGTTTTATACGGTTTATGGAGTGATACGCGCAGGCGCGCGCTGGCTGGGTTTTGATCGGGAAGATACCATTGCTGCACTTTTTTGTGGTACTAAAAAGTCGCTCGTCCACGGAACCGTGTTTGCAAAAGTCTTATTCCCTGCATCAGCGGCACTGGGAATGGTTTTGCTGCCCGTCATGATTTTCCACGCTTTTCAGATTTTTGTAATCAGCGTGATCGCAGAACGATATGGTGCGGAAAAGGAGTAACAGCTAACTGCATAAAAAGCAGACCCTCAAAGTATGCTTTGGAACCCCTCAATAAAGAGTTCGGCAATTCCATAATGCAAGTGTTTTGGCTTTATCTTTCGTTGATTTAGTAGATTGCTTACAAGAAAAAATTCCTATTACCACAATACTTACTATTAGCATGTTTTTTCATTTTCTCAACGGTCGGTGGTAAGCTTGCGTACAACGTTTTGCGGCTTGGCGCAGTGGCGGATTTCGGAGCACAAAACTGTCAACCTACCACTAAAGCCCAATAGGAGCAATGCATTTGAATTTAAGCACTTCACCCCGCATGACGCCAAACGGCTGTTACCAGCTGGCGTTCTTGTCCACTGTGCCTGTAAACCATTGTCATTGTTGAGTTTAACGGTCTTTGTCGGGTTGGTTTGAGCGTCGGGTATTTTAATTTTTCTGAAGGGTAGGAAAAAATATTTTGAATTTTCTCTTGCTTTGGGGCAGGCATACTCTTTGGCAAGCTTTGGTCTGTGCGGTGGCCTGTGCGGCTTGCCAATGTGTATGACTGCTGTGCGTTGGCTATATGTTTTTGTTGTGCTGTCATTACGCTGCTTTCTGTTTGTATAAATGTTCTTGAAATTCTATAAACAGTCTGCTAATGTTTGCAACGTCTCCCAAAATTTCTTTTGCGTCTTCCAATGATTGATACTTGTTTGTCAGTAAGATTGGTAGTTTCTCCTGGTCGAGTTCGTCCACACCTGTTTCAATGTATTTGCTCAAAACAAACGTGATAAACTCCTTTTGTTTATCGTTGAGTAATGCAAAAATTGTCGCTTCGGCTGCTTTTGCTCTGGCATCTCTTGTCATTGCGATATAGTCGCCATTAAAAACGTATTCTAATACATCATACAAATCGCTTTTTCCATATCTACCAACTTTTGCAAAGTCAATAAATCGTCTTTCGGGAAACCTGCTGATTCCAAATTCTCCAACAAAACTTTTCGAGTAATTGGATTGCTCCAAAGTTTCCGCAATTCTTCTTCGTCCTTGAAAAGTTTAGGTAACTCGCCAAACAGATTATTCAAAAATTCTTCTGATGAAATCGGTTTACCGTCAGCACTCCAAAACGAAGTTGAAACCATATGTTGGATTTCTCTTTCCTTTCCGTTTTTCAGTTTGATTCTTACTTTCTTTTTGCACACACAAGGTCGCTGTTCGCATCTTTCACAAGGTTGTGGTGGTGTCTTTTCACAAACACAAGGTCTTTCTCCACAAACTGGACAAGGTCTTGGCGGAACGTATTCACATTCACAGGGATTTTGGCCGCACTTTTTGCAAGGTTCCTCTTCCAATGGCTCTCCGTCCCATTCGGGGTCTGAAAAGTGTTTGTAAGCATCTACAAAGTCGTAAATGGTGAAAAACTCTTTGCCGTCAAATAATCTTGTGCCACGTCCAACGATTTGTTTAAACTCAATCATTGAATTGACCGGGCGAAGCAATACAATATTCCGAATGTTCCTTGCATCAACTCCCGTAGATAGTTTTTGCGAAGTGGTCAGAATGGTTGGCAATGTTTTTTCGTTGTCCTGAAATTCTCTCAATAGCCTTTCTCCTTCTTCTCCGTCATTGGCGGTTACACGAACACAATAAAAAGGGTCTTTGCTTTTTGCATTTTGGTTTACTAAATCTCTTATCAATGCTGCGTGTGCTTGGTTGGCACAAAAGATTATTGCCTTCTCGTTTTGGCTGGCTTCATCTAAAAATATGTTTACCCGCTTGGCTTCTCGTTCTACAATTTCAATTGTTCGGTTAAAGTCTTTTTCTTCATAGAGTTTACCTTCTTCAATTTCGCCTTCCACAATGGTATCGTCCGAAGTATAGCGATAATCGTCTAAACTGGTTTTGATGCGTTTTACTTTGAAAGGCGTTAAGAAACCGTCATTGATACCTTCTTTCAGCGAATAGATGTAAACAGGTTCGCCAAAGTAGCGGTAAGTATCCACATTATCTTTTCGCTTGGGTGTGGCGGTTAAACCCAGTTGAACGGCTGGACTGAAATATTCTAAAATTCCCCGCCAGTTGCTTTCGTCATTTGCTCCGCCACGGTGGCACTCGTCTATGATGATGAAATCAAAATAATCGGCTGGATATTCACCAAAGTAGGGTGCAGGTTTTCCTTCTGCATCCGTGCCACTCATAAAGGTTTGAAAAATGGTAAAGAAAATGCTGCCGTTGGTCGGCACTTTTCCGCTTTTCTTTATCTCATTGGGCTTTATCCGCACCAAAGCATCTTCGGGAAATGCCGAAAATGAATTGTAGGCTTGGTCAGCTAATATGTTTCTGTCGGCTAAAAATAAAATTCTTGGTCTTCGGGCTACGACAGGCTCAGCCCCCGGTGATCGGTGAGCTTGTCGAACCGTCCAACGGGTTTGAAATAGTTTCCACGCAATTTGAAAAGCAATAGCCGTTTTTCCTGTTCCTGTAGCAAGGGTGAGTAAAATTCTGTCTTTGCTTTGTGCAATGGCTTCAACGGTTCTTTGAACGGCTATTTCCTGATAATATCTTAACTGCCAACTTCCGCTTTTGTCTTCAAACGGCACATGGGCAAACTGCTCAAGCCAATCGTTTTGCTCAGCAAAGGTTTTATTCCAAAGTTCTTCAGGGCTTAGAAAGTTTGTTACCAAACCTTCTTCGCCTGTTTTCATACAGATTTGGTAAATGGCTTTGCCGTTGGTGCTGTAAGTGGTTTCTAATTGAAGTTTTTGTGCATATTTTTTGGCTTGCATTACACCTTCGCCAACTTCCTGTTCATCACTTTTGGCTTCTACAACAGCCAATTTGATGCCTTTGTAAACCAACACATAATCGGCAATTTCTTTTTTGCCACGACCACCGCCTGTTTGTATTTTTCCTTGGGTAATGTTGTATTCACGAAGGACTTTAGAGCCTTCCACAACGCCCCAACCACAAGCCTTTAGCTTTGGGTCTATGAGTTCCGCTCTTGTTTCTGCTTCGTTCATATTGCTTGTTTTAGTTGCCCCGAAGGGGTATAATACATTAAGATAGGGCGAAGCCCTATCAAGTGGCAAAGCCACAAAATCATAAGCCCTGAAAGGGCGAAATATCTAATCCCAAACATACTTCTCGTCATAGTCTACATTATATTTTTTAAGAAAAGCACGGTATTCATCTTGAAATGTTTTCTTGCTATGGTGTTCGTGTTGATTAGCGATATAAGCAATTACTGTGTCTATTTCAGAAGGATTTACAGAAAAAGCTCCGTATCCATCCTGCCAGTAAAAATTTTCGTAGCCAGTTTCTTTTGACTTAATCCATTTGGATGAATGTGATTTCAGTTCTTCCATCAGCTTCATCAGCGCAATCTTTTTAGAAAGCATACAGAGTATATGAATATGGTCGGTGTAGCCGCCTACTTTTATTACTTGGCAATCAAGTTTGTTGCATATGCCACCGAGATAGGCGTGTAGTTCAGCCTCTACGGGTGGATGTATCAGCGGCTCACGGTGTTTCGTGCTAAATACGATATGGATATAATTTTTAACGAGTGACTGTCCCATATTTTTGTATTACACCCTTTCAGGGCTTTTCTTGTTTTCTTTTTTCGATGGGCTATACCCATCGTTAGCAGATACCGCCCCTTCGGGGCTTCGCAACTCTCCCGCAAACGCTTTTTGCAAGATTGATTTTTTCAACTCCTCCAAATCCGCAATTTTCTTTTGATACACCGCTTCCAGCTTCTGCGTTTCGGCCCGCAGGGCATCTAATTGGCGGACAATGGTTTGTTGTTCTTTGAGTGGAATAGAAGGTACTTGCGAATCTGTAATTGCACGAATTCCAACATTGCCTTGACCTACTGTTCCTGTTTCATTCGCAAAATATTGGTCTTTGAAAATGTTTGTCCAAGAGAAATAAAGAAAGAACTCAGGCAAAAATTCTTTACTAAAACGGATTGCAGCTATTCGCTGATTTAATAAATAGTTTTCCTTTTCAATTATTACCGTAAAGCCATAGTCGCGTTTGTTCTTTGTGCCTGTTTGGGTTATTATGACATCTTTTGGAATGAGAAGGGCTTTTGATAATGCTTTCTCATCAAGTTCATCTATAAAAACAGGGCTTTCGTTTTCTCTAATTATCCCTGGGCGAACATTGCCCATTCTGATAACTTGATACTTTCCCTCTTTTTTAAAGTCACCACTTTTGAATGAGTACCCACCAATTACTTTTGCAACTTCAGAAATATTCTTCCTTTCTCTCTCGTCGAAAAGTTTCTCAAACACCCCCTGCAAATAGCTTTCAAAAAGTTCTTTGGCGTTTTTGAGGTTTTGTTCGGCATTGGCTTTTGCCTTGTCTATGGCGACAAAGCACTTGTCTAAAATGGAAACAATACGTTGTTGTTCGGGGAGGGGGGGAATAGGGATTTCAACCCCTGAAAGTGATTTTGTTGAAAGCTCTTTAAAAGTTGCTCCGGTTCCTAAACTATCAAGTAGTTCAACATTCTTCTTCAAGAAATAAAACAAATACCAAGTATCAAGCTTTTTGCTTGGGATAATTCCACGACAACCTTGATTGGTGCTCATAGGAACTTCATTGATTGCCAAATGTCCAATTGGTGCTCTAGTTGAAAGTACTACTGAATTTATTGGAAACAATTTAGCTGATGATTTTTCTAGACCTAATCTTGTAATCTTTCTTGGTGTATCATCAACTGTTGGTTTTCGCAACTTCCCTAAATCCGCTGGAGTAATCCAATGAATATCACTGTCCCAGTATTCAGTAATATTAGTTTTTGGTGTTCCACCGTTCAGAATTTCTGAAACTTCCCCCAACTTCTTTATTTCCCAACCTTGCTTCATATCAGTTCCAAAATTGAGTTCAAGATTTCCGCACTTTCTTCGTCCAATACTTTCATTTCTTCCAAAATGATTTGTGGCTGGCGTAGCGTTACTTCTTCTCTTTTGTTCGGGTTCTTTACACTCAAATCAAACGTGCTTTGGTCAATGTCTGCCACATTCACCGTCCAAGAGTTTTCGCTATCGGCAAAGGTTTTTTGCAGTGCTACAAACTCTGCCAAGTCGTTTTCGTTGAGTGGGTTGGTCTTGCCCAAATTGCGGTCGAGGTTTAACTGGTAAAACCAAACCTTTTGTGTGGCTTTGCCTTTTTCAAAAAACAGCACTACAGTTTTTACGCCTGCACCGGTAAAAGTGCCACCCGGCAAATCCAATGCAGTATGCAGATTGCAATTTTCCAACAAGGTTTTGCGTATGGCAACCGTAGCATTGTCGGTATTACTCAAAAAAGTGTTTTTAATTACAATTCCTGCCTTTCCGCCTGCTTTCAATATTTTGATAAAGTGCTGCAAAAAAAGTGATGCGGTTTCGCCTGTTTTAATCGGGAAGTTTTGTTGCACTTCGGCACGCTCTTTTCCACCAAATGGTGGATTGGCAAGCACTACATCATAGCGGTCTTTTTCCTGTATGTCGGCAAGGTTTTCAGCAAGTGTGTTGGTATGTATAATGTTGGGAGCTTCCACACCGTGCAAAATCCTATTCATAATGCCAATGATATACGCCAACGATTTTTTCTCCTTGCCGTAAAAGGTGCGTTTTTGTAATGTCTCTGTTTCTTTGCTCGAAAGTGATTTGCTGTTTTTCAAATAGTCAAACGCTTCGCACAAGAAGCCCGCAGAACCCACAGCACCGTCATAAATTTTGTCGCCAATTTTTGGAGCAACCACTTTTACAATGGTGGTAATAAGTGGTCGGGGCGTGTAGTATTCACCACCGTTTCGCCCTGCGTTGCCCATATTTTTTATTTTGTCTTCATACAGGTGGCTCATTTCGTGCTTCTCTGCATGGGTGCGGAAACGCAACTGATCTATCAGGTTGATGACTTCCCGTAAGTTATAACCGCTTTGCAGGCGGTTTTTCAGTTCGCTGAAAATCTCTCCAATTTTATATTCAATGGTGTCGGCATCCTCAGCACTTAGCTTAAACTTTTTGAGATAAGGAAACAGTTTGTTGTTTACAAAGTCGGTGAGGTCGTCACCTGTCAGGGCGTTGTGGTGGTCAAGTTTTCCGTCTTTGCCTTTGGGCATTGCCCAAACTGTCCATTGGTAGTCTTTGTCAATGATAGGCGTGTAAGACTTGCCTGTAAGTTCGGCTGCTGTGGCTCGGTCTTTCTCCAAGTCGTCCAAATATTTGAGGAACAAAATCCAAGAGGTTTGCTCCACATAGTCCAATTCACTTCCGCAACCTGCGTCTTTGTGAAGTATGTCGTCTATATTTTTAAAAGTCTGCTCGAACATTATTTATCTCTGTTTTTATCAATTCGTAAAGTTATCATTCTTGTCGGTGCGTTGGCAAAAAATGGCTCTTTTGGTTTTGCTGAAGGGTCGGCTTGTGGGTAGGGCAAAACCAAATGTGCCATTTATGCGGTGGCAATTCAAAATATTTTGTGCGGTGGGGAAAAAATTAAAACACAGAAGGGTCGGCAATGAGTACCGGCTTACTCGCTGTCCGTTTGTTCTATCGTTTTTATGTCTGTGTTCACCTGTCAAAATGGTTTGTCTGTGTTAATTCGTTTAATTTTTAGTCGTCTGTTGATGTCGTGTTGTGTCGTCAATAGGCGTACTGCTAACGGTTTAGGCTATGAGTAGTGCGGGGTTTCGGAGCTGTGAACTTTCAGTTTGGCACGAACGGTAGCCAAAGCTACGCTTTGCGTTTTACCTTTCATTTTCCCCAAAACGTCAAAGCGTAGCTTTGGCGGAATAGAAAACTGAAACTTCGATTGGACACTTTCGCCCGCATTACTTATAGCCAGTGTTAGCGGCTGCCTTTTTCTTTTTCCAGTTTTCATAAGTGAGTTCATAAACAAAATTTTGCATAGGTTTTTCACCAAAATAGGTGACTTCTTGCTCTCCAACTTTTAAAGCTCCCAATTTGACTATTGCTTTTTGGGAGCGTATATTATTCGCTCCTATATGGAAATAAACTTTTGAAACATAATTGAAGATATAATCCAGCATTAATGTTTTTACCAAATTGTTTGTTCCTCTGCCCCAATACTCTGTTTTATAAAAAGTATATCCAATCTGTATACTGCTTTCTTGCTCAGAAAGGTCATAAAATCGAGTGCTACCAATAACAGAATCACTGCTTTTGTCAATTATTTTAAAAGCCCCTTTACTTTGTATAGCACCGACAAAAAAAGTTTTAAATACTTCTTTTTTCCACCGTTCCTTGTTAGGGTGTTGTTCCCATATTTTAGGGTTGGATGCAGCTAAGTATAAAGTATCGAAGTCCCTTTCATTTAATGGAGAAAGTAAAATATTCTCACTCTCCAATTTTGGCTGAATATTAATAGGAGCAATATTTTTTTTCATCATAATGTCTGTTTGTTCGTCTTCGCCAAGCTTGAAAATGTGTTTGTCAAACTCTACAAAACCGTTTTTTTTATAGAAATTTATTGCTCTTGGATTTTGTTCCCATACTCCTAACCAAACATAGTCAGCATTTTTTTGTTTCGCAATTTCGATTGCTTTGTCATAAAGAATTTGTCCAACTTTTTTTCCGTGAAACTCTTTAAGCACATAAATTCTCTCAATTTCAAGTGCTTTGTCGTCTTTAATTTCTGTTTGCGATTTTCCGAAGTTGAGCTTTAAATAACCGATAATTTTTTCGCCAATTTTTGCGAAGTAAAATTCTGCGTTTTCATCATTTAATTCAGCTGTTATTTTGTCAATTGAAAAACCGTTTTCTAAATAGTTTTTCATATTTTCTTCGGTGTTACTTTCAGAAAACGTCTCATAAAAGGTCTGTCTGCCAATTTCTTGCAATTGTAGAACTTTGTCTATCGCAACTTTTGATATTTCTACTGTTACCATTTTTAAACTTTCCATTCGTAGTTAAGCCACTCATTATTTTCTGTTGCACCCAATCTTTCGTAAAATTTTTGTCCTGCTTTGTTCCAAGGTGCAACTGTCCATTTTATTTGATGGCAATTGTTTTGTTCAGCTTCAATTTTTAGAGCATTCATTAGCTGTTCGCCAATTTTCTGTCCACGATAATTTTCGTCCACATAAAGCTCTTTCATATAAATTGCTGGTCTGTTTTGAGCTGTGTAAGGCAAAAAATAATAAACCAACATTCCTACAATTTTGTCATTGTCGTCCGCTACAATACAATGAAAGTCGGGTGGATTTTTGCGAAAACCACTTTCCTTTACAATTTCTGGCGTAATAGCAAAACTGTCAATGTATTTTTCAAAAACAGCTAATTGTTCCATTAAAGTCCAAATTTTTTTGCTGTCTTTTTCTTCTGCTTTTCTTATAATTATGTCCATCTTTCTTGTCTTGACGGTTGGTCTGTTAAGGTTGCCGCTAACTCCCAAATATCCGAAATTATACGGCGTTTGGGATTTTTTACTAAAAATACATAATTATTTAGTTACCAGGGAAATACAAAAGCGATAGCCGAAAATAGTCGTTTATAATCGTTTATTGTCGTAAGTAAACCTTTAAAATACGGCTAAGCGGCGCGGCGGAGTGCATTTTTGTGTTGTCATTCTTTGCGGGATGGCTGAAATAAAAAATCTAACCGTTGTTTCGGCAACACAAAACTTACCACTATGTATGCATTGAGAAACAAAGTCCAGTTAATTGGCAATTTAGGCGCTGCGCCAGAAGTAAGAACATTGGAAAGCGGGAAAAAAATGGCCCGGTTTACCATCGCTACGAGCGAAGTGTATAAAAATGCCACGGGAGAGCGAATTAAAGAAACACAATGGCACCAGGTGGTGGCCTGGGGCCAGATTGCTGATATCGCGGCCCGCTATCTCGAAAAAGGCAGGGAAGTGGCGATCGAAGGCAAATTGGTGCATCGGGATTTTACCGATGCCAAGGGCGTCAAAAAGTATATTACCGAAGTGCAGGCAACAGAATTATTATTGCTGGGAACCAAAGCCTCGGTTTGACGAGGACACCATTCGGTAAACAAAAAAGAGGCGTCCAACCCGGACGCCTCTTTACTTATTTTTTATTTTTTAATTACTGAATTGAATCAGGGATGACAATGCCCGCACTGTCGGCAGCTTTTTGCAGCGCCTGCGGCAACAACTCCTGCGAAGGGTTTTTAGCGGCCTTCTTCAATGGATCGTATTGCTGTTCTACCTGGTTCAATACCTCATCCATAATATCATTCAGGATCACTTCAGTGTGCTCAAGCCCTGCATAGAACTGAGGTTTTTCCGCTTTTAAATATTGATAATAACTGCGCTGGCTGTTGATATCGTTTCTCACGTCTTTAGCAATTTTCCTGGCCTGATCCAGTTTGCCTGCTTTGTAATAGGCCTCGGTAAGCAGGATGCCAGATTGATTATGCTGACTGTAGCGGCTGGCCATTCCATAAGGAAGGTTTTCGGGTTTTAATCCTTCGGCTTCCCGGTTTAAAAGCTTCACGGCTTCATCAACCTTACCGGCATCAGCAAGATTTCCCGCAGCTTCAGCAAAAAGCGAACGGATATTGAGCAGGTACTGGCGGTTGACTTCATCAAAATAAACACCCTTCCTGTTAGCGCCGCCAAATTCAAATTTTTTCAGGTTCTCTGAAATGGCCTCGAGATTATTAGCCCTAACCGAGGAGCCGCCTGCCCTTAAACTTCTAAGCGCTTGATCCGTCACCCAGTTTTGTTGCGGCGTTGCAGCAATAACGGGTACAAGCCGGTAGGTCAGCCCGTCTTTGCGCAAATGATGGCCGAAGCCCAACTCGCCATAGGGCGCCGTAAAGTAAATCGGGCGCTGCCATTTATTAGTAGCGATGATATTCAACATGATCAGGTCGTTGCGCATCAGCGCACCGGAAGGCACTTCAAAGGTTAACTGGCTCACCACACTGTCTTGTGTATTGGCGTCGCCATTTTTTCTCGCAAGCTGCTTGTCCACAGGAACGAAAAATTTACGGAAGGGCATTGTGTTGGGCCCGACATCGTTACCATCTTCATCGGTCACTTTTTGTCCCAGATAATCTTTCATAATATCAAACAAGGGATAATAAGCGTTCGGGTCGAGATTTTGCCCGGGCTGCGCCTGGCCAATGCGGATGTACTCCCTGTTGTGGCCTTCGATCTGTTCCGGTGTCCAGATTACATCAACACCGGGTGCGTCGTTGATCTTATATCTCAATTGATTGATATACCAATCTATGCCCAGCAGGCTGGTATTAATAATGCGGATATCTTTTCTGATGCCTTCAACTTCCTGCGCATACCAAAGCGGATAGGTGTCGTTGTCGCCAAAAGTAAACAGTATCGCATTGGGGGCACAACTTTCTAAATAGTCTTTTGCCAGATCGGGTGCTATTGTTTTTTTGCTACGATCATGGTCGTCCCATTCCTGCTGCGCCATTAAGGCCGGAACGAGCAAGCAGATTGCCGTAGTCGCAATTCCGGCTGCCCTGAAATTAGCGCCATTTCCAGACAAAGCTTTGATGATAAACGTTAATGCAGCCACTACGATTGCAAAAAACAGGGCCGAAGCCAGGCCCGCCATCAACGCGCCGCTGCCGGAACCTGAGAGGCTGCTGATCACAATGACGAGGAAGGTAAAAGTGGCGCCATAAATCAATACTTTTTTGAGCTGGTCCTTATCCGTTTTTTCAAGTGCGAGTTTTACAAGCGCCAGCACTGATAGCCCGATCCAAATCGCAAATACATAGCAGGCGCCCACAAACACATAGTCACGTTCGCGCGGCATGTTGCCCGGCGCATTCAGATAGATGACGATCGCTTCTCCCATGAAAAAGAAGAGGATCAACGTAACAATAAAATCGTTCCGGTTTCTGAGCATTTGAAACACAAATCCCAATATGCCGAGGATGATCGGAAGTAAAAACAGTTTATTATTTGCTTTGTTTTCTTTCAGGCTTTCCGGCATTTTGCTTTGATCGCCCAAACGCGGCGAATCGATAAAGCTGATGCCTGAAATCCAGTTGCCATCACGCTTGTTGCCAAAACCCTGCAAATCATTTTGCCGGCCGGCAAAATTCCACATAAAATAACGCATGAAAAGAAAATCAGTTTGGTAGCTCATAAACCAACTGATATTGTCGGCATAACTCGGCGCTTCGTAAGACAACACCTGGCCGGTATTAGGATCCCTGTTTTCTTCAAGATCTAACCAGTCTGCATAAAACTGCGCGTGATTCTGATCGTTGCTTCGATCCCAAACCCGCGGAAAGAGCTGCATGTCGCTGCTTTGATAAAGAGGCTCGCGATCGCGGCCGGTAGCGATATAATGATCTTTTCCTTTCACATATTTCATTTCGCCCATCTTCATATCGATCATACCGTCTCCATCGTCATCTTTATATTCGGCCGCAAAATGAGGCCCGTAGATCAGCGGGGCGCTACCGTACTGCTCGCGTCCCAAATAATAAACGAGGTTGATCGGATTGTCCACGTTGTTCATGTCAATGCCGGGGTTGGCATTACTACGGATCATGGAAGTGAAATACATGAAATAACCCAACATCATAAAGGCATAGCACCAAAGAGAAAGTTTTAGCACTTTTAATGCCGATGTTTTGATAAAATAGCCCAGCGCAGCGCCAATGATTAATAATAAAATGATTTTAAAAGCAGCCGCTGATCCTGAAAAAGCAAAAGGTAAAAAGGCCAGGGCGAAGAAAAGCGCTGTCCACAGAATAATTTTGGTTTTCGAAACATTGGGTTTAAACATCAGCGCCCAACCGATCAGCAATGCAATAAAAATAAAATAAGCGGCGAAGCCGGAGAAGAACGGCATGCCCAGGCTGTTGACGAAGAATACGTCGAACAGGCCGGCAGCTTTCATGCTGTATTGAATGACCGCCACCTGAACAATGCCGGTAATAACACAACCGATGATGAAAGCAGCAATGGCGCCTTTGGTGGTGGGCTTATACCGGCGGTAATAATAAATCATCACGATGGCGGGAATTGTAAGCAGGTTCAACAAGTGAACGCCAATGGACAACCCCATCATGAAAAACAAAAATATAATCCAACGGTCGCTTCTTACACGCGCTACTTCATCGGCGCCGGCATGCTCATCAGCATGTTCCCATTTCAGAATAATCCAAAATACAAAAGCCGTAAAGAAAGAAGATAAGGCATACACTTCGCCTTCAACCGCGCTATACCAGAACGAATCAGTAAAAGTGTAAGCCAGCGCGCCAACCACGCCGCCGCCCATTACCGTAATGAGTTGCGGGTTGCTCAGCGTTTCGCCCACTTTGATAAACATTTTGCGCGCAAAATGCGTAATCGTCCAGAACAGGAACAGGATGGTTCCTGCACTCGCCATGGCGCTCATGAAGTTAACAGCCGATGCTGCAGTTTGCGGATTATCGCCAAATAAAATAATAAAAAATCGTCCCAATAAAGTAAACAGCGGCGCGCCGGGAGGGTGGGGCATACCTAATTTAAAAGCGCAGGCGACAAATTCTCCGCAGTCCCACAAAGACCCGCGGGCTTCTTTGGTAAGGGTGTACGTAATAGCTGCTATCGCAAAAACCAGCCAGCCGGTAATGTTGTTTACTTTTTTAAAGTTCATTGTAACATATTTAAAACGCTCACAAAAATAGGGATAAAGAGGTCATATATACTGATAAAGCGAGGATTAGGATAAATTTACAATTGTACTGATATTTTGGTCGTTTGCACAACACTAATAACGGGATCGGCGTCAAATAATGCTATGGACAGGATGTAGGGATACGCAAGCGTCGCATTGATATGAAAGGTGAACAAAAATGCGCAAAAAATCAAATGAACCTAGGTATGCAGGCTATCTTTTAATAGCCGTCGGATTGCGGTAGGGATTATTGTACCAGGTAGCGTCAATTTCCTGAACAAAGTTTTCTATTTGCTGATCAAAACTTTCTTTAATATTATAATCCTGCTTCAGGCTTCCACCATAAAAAAATGCCACGGTCTGGTAAAGGCGCGCACTGAGGCCGCCCTTATATTCTTTTAAAATATCATAGCAGTTGTTGCCGGTTTGGCGGTTGATCAATTTCATCAAAACTTTTCCCTGATAAACAGAAAGGTTGGTAAGCGGGTCGGCAAACTGCTTTTTTAGTTCTTTTTCCTTAGCCTTGATGATTGCTTTTTTATCTCTTTTTTTATCGGTCGATGCTATTTCGCGGTTGATCTGGTTGATGGTATGGCCCGCCAGGCGAGCGTAGGGGTAACATACATAGACAGCGTTTCTTAAACGGTTGTAAGCGCGCTTTACTTCTTCCAGCTTTGCCGGCGGCAGCTTGGAAACCCATATATTTTCCTCTTCGGTATAAGGAAGCATTTTAAACGATTGGTAATCTGACCCATACCAGATCGCGCCAACTTTCAAATGATCGTTGGGCCCCCAGTCTTTCATAATTTCTTCCATGCTGGGGCGCGGCGGGACACGCGCTGTGTCGAGCGTTTGCGCATCAACAGCGCTGCCTGTTATAAAAAGTAGTATAGCCGCCAGATATGTAAAACAATAATTCAAAAGAATAACACAAAGTTAGGAAGGGAATCAGGATAGTTTGTTAAATTTTTGATAGGGTTTCAGCCCTCCCTCAGAACTATTCCAAAACTAACCCACCAGCAGCCAGGCTACAATAGCCGCGCCGGCCGTATTTAAAAAGTTTACGGCATCGTTGCTAAGATAGCCGCGGTTTTCAAAAGCGGCCCCCAATACCGAATCTAAAAGATTTCCCAGGGTTCCCGCAATTATGATAATAAAACTGTCGGGAGCCGAAGGTTCAAAACAATAATAAATGACTGCGATAGCCATGCTTCCCAAAATGCCAAAACCTGTGCCTTCCGCACTGACAACGCCGTTGGCGCCCCGTTGTACTTTTTTAAAAGACAATACATGATAGAAGCGCCGCCCATAAATGTTGCCCATCTCTGAAGAAACCGTGTCAGCAGTTGCAGACGCAAAGCAGGCGGCGATTAAAACCAATGCCTGCTCTTTTATAAATGGAAAGAAACAGGCTGCTACACTTATTATCGCGGCCACAGCGCCGTTGGCAAAAACTTGTCCGGCTTTACGTTTCCCTTTGTCGCGTTCCGCCAAACCCGCTGCTTGTTTTTCTTTAAGCCTGAAAGAAGTGACCCCAATGCCAATGCCGAAAAATGCAGCCATGCAGGCAACACGGCCCCATCCGGCCGCGCTATAAATGAGGATGCAGATCAATCCACCCAGTAGCGCGGCGCTCCAGGTCAGTTTCCGGAAAAATACGCTGAGCAAAATGCCGGCAGCCACTATGACCATCAATAGCCAGTCTTCATGAAACATATGGGCTGCAAGATAGGCTACCGGCCTGCATTTCAGACTACCAGGCGTTAGTTTTTATTTTCTTTTCAGGAGGAAAAATATATTTGCTATTTTAAATTTATCTTTTACATTTGCAAAGCAATGAAAGCAAATATTTTTTTTACCGGTTTCTATTTTAGCTTCTTTTTTAAAATGAAGCCGGGAATGCTTTAGTTGAAACAAAACAGAATCAAAACAATCAACGATAAAAAGAATCCCGGCGAAAATAGCCGGGATTTTTTTTAGCATACCGGCAAGCCGGATCAAAAAAATGTCAATGGTGTCCAAAGCCGAAAATATAAAAGAGCAATCCCTGTCGAAGCGATCCGATGGCGTACCCCACATGGCCATTCAGGGATTTGAGGGATGTTTTCATCAGCAGGCCGCAAACTATTTTTTTAACAGGCAGGTAACTGTCGAATGCTGCACTACTTTTAAAGACGTGATGGTGGCTGCTAAGGACAGCAACCGGACGGACGGCTGCGTAATGGCTATCGAAAATTCTATTGCCGGAAGTATCTTACCCAACTACAATCTGATCCAGGCCAGCAACCTGAAAATTGTTGGCGAGGTTTATATGCAAATCCATCAGAACCTGCTGGTCAACCACGGGGTTGAGCTCGAAGATATAAAGGAAGTGCATTCCCATACGATGGCGTTGCAACAATGTTATGAGTTTTTAGACCAGTATGGTTGGAAACTTGTAGAAAGCGATGATACTGCTTTAAGCGCGAAGCATATTGCGCAGTATAATAGTAAACATATTGCAGCAATCGCCAGCACCCTTGCCGCAGAAGTTTATGACCTTAATGTTATTGCGCCTAAAATTCAGACATTAAAGAAAAACTATACACGCTTCCTGGTGTTGAAGCGGCCGGAGGATATCAGCGAACCTCAAACGGGCAACAAGGCAACTATCAATTTTCAAACGATCCACAAGGAAGGAGCGCTGGCGCGTGTTTTAGGCGTAATGGCCATTCATAAAGTGAATTTGACAAAGCTGCAAAGCTTTCCCATTCCCGGTTCTGAGTTTAAATATCAGTTTCATGCCGATATGGAATTCGATCAAATGAAAACCTTTGAAAAAGTAATAGAAAAATTGCGCCCGCTAACGGAAGCCATTAAAATTTACGGAATCTATAATAAAGGCATATGGAAGTAGCAAAAAGGTTACAGGGAGTGGGAGAATATTATTTCTCTCAAAAACTGAGGGAAATAGATGAGCTCAATAAGGAGGGCAAAAATATTCTCAATCTTGGCATCGGCAGCCCGGATTTGCCGCCGCACCCAGATGTGGTGAAAGTACTATTCGAGGAAGCGCAAAAGCCAAACGTTCACGGGTATCAAAACTACAAAGGCAGCCCGGTGTTGCGCCAGGCTTTTGCTGACTGGTATAAGAAATGGTATAATGTAACCCTGGATGCGCATACTGAAGTATTGCCGCTTATCGGAAGCAAAGAAGGGATTATGCACATCTGCATGACTTATCTCAACGAGGGAGACGCTGTGTTGGTGCCCAATCCTGGTTATCCGACTTATCGCAGCAATGTGACCATTGCGGGCGGCGTGTGTATCGACTACGAATTAAAAGAAGAGCTGAACTATCAGCCCGATTTTGAAGCCATCGAAAAAAACGACCTGAGCCGTGTTAAATTGCTTTTTGCAAATTATCCGCAAATGCCGACCGGCCAACAGCCCGATAAAAAAGTATTCCAACAACTGGTGGCTTTCGCTAAGAAGCACCACATCTTAATTGTACATGATAACCCGTACAGCTTTATTTTAAATGATGAGCCGGTAAGCCTCCTCTCGGTGGAGGGCGCCAAAGATGTGGTAATTGAATTAAATTCCTTAAGTAAATCCCATAATATGGCCGGTTGGCGCGTGGGCGTGCTTTGCGGAGCGAAAGAAAGGATCAACGAGGTGCTGCGGTTTAAAAGCAACATGGACAGCGGCATGTTTTTGCCCTTGCAACTGGCTGCGGCGAAGGCGCTGACCCTGGGCGCAGAATGGCACGATGAAGTAAACAAAATTTACAGGGAAAGAAGGGCGCGCGTGTTTAAGCTTCTTGACTTGCTGAAATGCAATTATTCGAAAAATCAGGTAGGCATGTTTGTCTGGGCAAAAATTCCCGAACAATATAAAGACTGCTACGAAATCGCTGATCAAGTGTTATATGCCGCTAATGTATTTATTACACCCGGTGGCATATTTGGCAGCGCCGGCGACCGATATATCAGGATTAGCCTCTGTGGGTCGGTGGCCCGGTTCGACGAGGCAATTGAGCGCATAAGTAAAATGTGAAAACAAAATGAACAACAGGAAAAAAATAGCGATCGTAGGCGTGGGGCTGATTGGCGGATCCATGGCGCTTCAATTGCATGAAAAAAAATTATCCTCCAAATTGATCGGCGTGGAAGCCAGCGCGAAGCATGCCGAACAGGCTCTTGAATATGAGCTGGTGGATGAAATTTTACCGCTTGAAGAAGCTATTGTTCAGGCTGAGATTATCGTGTTGGCGGTGCCCGTAAATGTGCAAGTTCAACTGCTACCCCGAATCCTCGATAAAGTGTCTCATCAGATCGTAATGGACATGGGCTCTACAAAGTCGGACGTCATCGCTTCGGTGGAAGGCCACCCCAATAGGGGCCGCTACGTTGCGACGCACCCGATGTGGGGTACAGAATACAGCGGGCCGCAGGCAGCGGTGAGAGGCGCTTTTGAAGGTAAGGCAGTGATTTTATGCAACCGAAGTGAAAGCGACGCAGATGCAATCGAATGGGTTGAAAAAATGTATCAGAAAATCGGGATGCGCATCGTTGATATGGACGCCAAAGCGCATGACCTTCATGTTGCTTATGTCAGTCACATCTCACATATCACTTCTTTTGCCCTCGCCAATACGGTTCTGGAAAAGGAAAAAATGGAGAGCGCTATTTTTCAAATTGCTTCGGCCGGGTTTGAAAGCACTGTGCGCCTGGCGAAAAGTAATCCGGCCATGTGGGTGCCGATTTTTCTCCAAAACAAAGAGAATGTACTCGATGTGTTGACGGAGCATATCGCGCAGCTCACCAAATTCAAAGCGTATATTTCAGAAAAAGACGAAGAAAACTTACAGGCGCTAATTTCAGACGCCAATAAAATAAATAGAATCATAAAATAAAGTAAATTTGCCCGGATGGAGCGGATCGATTAAAAATTATTCAAATATTTCCGCGTAAATCAATACATATTAAAATAAAAACTTCGGGTTATTTAACAACATCAATAATTATATTTCATGAGCACTCAGCAGGTTTCATCAAAAGAAAAAATTAAGGAATTATGGGCTAAAAGGCCGATCATCGTTAGCGGCCCTTGCAGCGCCGAAACCGAGGAACAAGTAATCGAAACAGCCCAACAACTGGCCGCAACCGGCAAAGTGGATATGTTGCGCGCAGGCATCTGGAAACCGCGTACTAAGCCCGGTATGTTTGAAGGGATAGGAGCGAAAGGTTTACCGTGGCTTCAAAAAGCAAAACAAATTACCGGCCTGCCTACTGCTATTGAAGTAGCAACTGCGAAGCAGGTTCAGGACGCTTTGACTTTTGATGTTGACGTGCTTTGGATTGGCGCCCGCACCACCGTGAACCCTTTCAGCGTTCAGGAAGTCGCTGATGCATTAAGAGGAGTTGATGTTCCGGTTCTTGTTAAAAACCCCATCAACCCTGATCTTGAACTTTGGAGCGGCGGCGTTGAAAGAATTGCCCGCGCCGGTATCAAAAATTTAGGGCTGATCCACCGAGGTTTCTCATCTTATGGTAACACGCAGTATCGCAACGCGCCCATGTGGCATCTGGCGATCGAAATGAAACTGAAATATCCAGAACTCCCTATTTTTAACGATCCTTCACATATTTGCGGCAAGCGCGATACTTTGATGGATGTGGCGCAGAAAGCAATCGACCTGGATTATGATGGTTTGATGATCGAAAGCCATATCGATCCTGACAACGCTTGGAGCGATGCCAAACAACAGGTGACGCCGGCGCGCTTAAAAGAAATGATGGAGCAAATCATTTGGAGAAAAGAAGATGTCGATAACAGCGAATATCATAAAGCGCTTGAAAAACTGCGTCAGCAAATCAACCATCTGGATGATGAGATGCTGCAAATTCTTTCTCAGCGCATGAAAATTGCCGATCAAATCGGTCAATATAAAAAGGACAATAATATTACCATTTTACAGCCCGGCCGCTGGCAGGAAATCATTGAGAAAACTGCCGCCCGTGGCGAAAAGCTGGGATTGAGCCGCGATTTTCTGAATAAATATTTAGATGCCGTGCATTTGGAAAGCATTAACCATCAAAAGCAGGTGCTGGACGCCTAATGCATGCGCCTAATACCGGCCATTGTTTTTAGGAAAACGCTCTTGCGGTTTGAATGCAACAGGGGTCATATAGATGCGCAAGGGATATTTGAACCCACGCAGCTATCAAAGTTGATGTTACAACAGTTAAGTTCATGAAGCCTCACCGAAATAAAAACGGTGAGGTTTATCTATAGCTCCAGGCTAAATCATAAATAACAGTATCTTGGTTCAGAAGATAAAATTTTCAAACGCAACTACTGATTTTTACTTTGACAGCTCCATTAAAGAGCTGGCGAAGATCGTTGACAAGCGCAGCGCTTTTGTCATTACCGATCAAAACGTCTTTGACGCCCATGAAAAAAGGTTTAAGGGTTTCAATACGATTGTGATTCCGGCGGGCGAGGAACAGAAAAAGCAGGCAACCGTCGATGATATTATTGTAAAATTGATTCAGAACAAGGCCGACAGAAAATCGGTGTTGATTGGGATCGGCGGCGGCGTAATCACGGATTTGACAGGTTATATTGCTTCGGTTTACATGCGCGGCATTCGCTTTGGGTTTGTCCCTTCCACGATACTCGGTTTGGTGGATGCTTCCATCGGCGGCAAGAACGGGATCGATGTGGGGGTATATAAAAATATGGTTGGCATCATTCGTCAGCCTTCTTTTTTATTACACGATTTATCGCTGCTTCAATCTTTGCCTGACAAGGAATGGCAAAACGGCTTTGCAGAAATTATCAAACATGCAAGTATCAAAGATGCCGCCATGTTTAAGCAGTTAGAGCAACATCGTTTATCCGATTATCAAAAAGATAAAAATTTGCTTGCCGCGCTGATCAAACGAAACGCACTGATTAAAACCAAAGTCGTGCAAAAAGATGAGTTTGAAAAAGGAGACCGGCGGCTGCTCAACTTTGGTCACACCATTGGCCATGCGATTGAAACACAATACGAACTAATGCACGGAGAAGCGGTGGCTATCGGAATGGTTTTGGCCAGCGAAATATCGCGGCAGTTAAAAGCGTTTCCTGATCAGGAGCGCGTCAGTGCGCTGATTAAAAAATACCAGTTGCCCACCGCCATTCAATTTGATGCAAAAAAGGTTTTCGAAGTATTGGTGATGGATAAAAAACGGGTGCGCAAAGAAATGAACTTTGTGCTGCTCGAAAAGATAGGCAAAGCCGTAGTGCAACCTATTCCTTTGAAAAAATTAGAACAGATTATTAATAAATTATCATAAAAAATTGCTGCGGAGCTTTTGGGTAAATCCACAAAGGTTTCGGTCAGGCATCCCGAATAGAGATGAAAATAACCATTTCACCATCTGAATTAAAAGGAGATATATTAGCGCCAGCGTCGAAAAGTTCCATGCAAAGGGCCTGTGCAGCCGCGTTGGTAGCGGCGCAAAAATCCGTGATTAGTAATCCCGGGCATAGTAATGACGATAAAGCGGCAATGGGGATTATACAAGCGCTTGGAGCCACGATTGAAAAAGGGGATGAGGAAATCAGGGTTGATAGCAGCGCCTTTTCTGTAGCGTCTGCGGTAGCTCTTATGAACGGCGATCAGGGAGGAGCAATCAATTGTGGGGAAAGCGGTTTGAGTATTCGCATGTTCACGCCGCTGGCAGCACTGACCAGCAACAAGATTACCATCAATGGCGAGGGAAGCCTGGTGACCAGGCCCATGAATTTTTTTGATGAAATTTTACCGCAGCTTGGTGTTACGATTTCATCGAACGAGGGAAAATTACCATTGGTTATCCAGGGGCCGCTGCAACCCAAAAATATCACGATCGACGGATCTCTAAGCTCGCAATTTTTAACGGGCCTTTTACTGGCTTATGCGGTGGCGCCATTATCCGAAGAAAGGGTTGCGATTAAAGTGACCAATTTGAAAAGCAAACCTTATATAGATCTTACGCTTGACGTAATGAAACAATTTGGTTTGCAGGTTCCGGAAAACCACAACTATGAAGAATTTGTGTTCAGCAAAAAGCCGGTTGAAGCGTCGAAAAGCGAGGCGCCGATCCATTACACGGTTGAAGGCGATTGGAGCGGTGGTGCGTTTCTTTTAGTAGCGGGAGCGATTGCCGGCCATATTTCGGTAAGAGGTTTGGGATTGAATAGTACGCAGGCCGACAAGAAAATAATCGAAGCGCTGATGGCGGCCAATGCTGGCATTGCGATGGAAGCCAAAGCAATTAAACTTCATCAAACCGATATGCAGGCTTTCGAATTTGACGCCACCGATTGTCCTGATCTTTTTCCCCCATTGGTGGCGTTGGCTGCCAACTGCAAAGGCATTACCAAAATCAAAGGAGTTAGCAGATTGGCTCACAAAGAAAGCGATCGTGGCCTGACTTTGCAGCAAGAGTTTGGAAAAATGGGGCTAAAAATAGAGCTCGATCACGACATGATGTATGTGCATGGCGGCGCGCCTTTGAAAGGAGCGTTGGTTCATTCCAGGCACGATCACCGCATCGCTATGGCTTGCGCAGTAGCGGCGCTAAAAGCTGATGGTGCAACAACGATTGAAGAAGCGTATGCGGTTAATAAATCCTATCCGGATTTTTATGATCATATCAAAGCTTTAGGGGCTCAGGTGAAAGGTGGTTTATATCTCGATGGGATCATCTAAGGGTTGGAACAGTTTGATAATTTTTAAAATCGCTGCTATAAAAAAATAAGAAATGAATGCTTTCGGAGATATTTTTAAGGTTCAGATTTTTGGCGAATCGCATGGTGATGGCGTAGGCGTTGTAATTGACGGCTGCCCCGCCGGCCTTGACGTTCCTGTAGCAGATTTTTTACCTGATATGGAACGTCGTAAGGGGGGTACTCAAAAAGGTGCGACACCCCGAAAGGAAGACGATATTCCTATTTTCAGAAGCGGCATTTTCAACGGGAAGACCACAGGTTTCCCGATCATGATATTTTTTGAAAACAAGAACACGCGCAGCGGCGATTATGAAAAGCAGCGCAGTTTTCCACGACCCGGCCATGCCGATTTTGTAGCGCATAAAAAATTTGGTGGGTTTGAAGATTTCCGGGGCGGCGGTCATTTTAGCGCCCGCCTTACAACGGGGTTGGTGGGGGCAGGCGTTATTGCGAAAAAATTACTGACAGGCATTTCTGTGCATGCAAAAGTCATCGCTATTGCCGGAGAGGCCGATTTGGAAAAAGGATTGCAAAAAGGTATTGATGCAAAAGATTCCGTTGGCGGTATCATTGAGTGTCGTGTCAACGGGCTGCCGTTGGGTTTGGGCGAGCCGCATTTCAATTCCGTGGAATCATTGATTGCGCACGCCATGTTTTCGATTCCTGCGGTAAAAGGCGTTGAATTTGGCAGCGGTTTTGAAGCGGCGAACATGTTTGGCAGCCAACACAACGACGCCATTGAAAATATGGAAGGGAAAACGAAAACCAATCATGCCGGCGGCATTGTCGGTGGCATTACGAATGGAAATGAACTTGTATTCCGGATTGCAGTAAAACCTACGGCTTCTACACCCAAGGAACAGCATAGCCTGAATTGGGATAGCGGAAAAATGGAAGATTTCTCGGTGAAAGGCCGCCACGACCTTTGTGTGGCCCTGCGGGCGCCGGTGATTGTGGAAGCTGCCACCGCTATCGTTCTAACCGATCTTATGATGCAGGCACAGCAGATACCACGCGTAGTATCATAATTCCTATGTGCATAAAAAAATAGCCGTATCTATCTTTGGCATGTTTTTTAATATTATATTAGTAGTTAATATTACCAAACTCTAAAAATTGAAAAAACTATGAGCATTCTATCATGGATTCTTTTTGGTTTGATTGCAGGCGCTATCGCTAAGGCATTGCACCCCGGAAAAGACCCCGGCGGATGGATTGTCACTATTTTGATCGGTATCGCAGGCGCATTTGTTGGTGGATGGATCAACAGCCTCTTAACCGATACTCCGATTACCAGTAACTGGAGTTTACGAGGTTTCCTCTTTGCTGTGGGCGGCGCTGTCATATTGCTTTGGATTTATGCCATGGCGACGCGAAGACGCAGTTGATTAAAAAAAATTTTATACCACCTTCCAGGTGGTTTTTTTTTACCTGTCCCTTTCCAAAAAAACTATTTTCGAATAAAAATGTTATAGTATTTTCAATTTTCAAGCTACTTCGCAACATGAATTTTCAAGCCACAGGCATACCATACGACCAGACCCATTCTTTTTCAAAAACTGTTTTGGATTATCTGCATGGAAGCGAAGCGTTGCGCCCGTTTTATCATTTGTTTCCTGAAAAAAGCGCAATGCTGGAAGCTATAAAACAAAAGGCGGAACATAAGCAGGACCGGGAATTATTGTATAATTATTTGAAAGACCAATATGATAGACTCGAGCAGGATCAGGCGGTCATTTCAAACATTGAGCTTTTAAGAGAAACGCAGACTTTTACAATTACCACGGCTCATCAACCCAATATTTTTACCGGCCCGCTCTATTTCATTTATAAAATTTTACACGCAGCAAAGCTGGCGGCTTATTGCCGCGCTGCGTTTCCCGCTTATAATTTTGTGCCCGTTTATTATATGGGCAGTGAAGATGCAGATCTGGACGAATTGGGACATATCTATCTCAAGGACGAAAAACTGGTTTGGAACACGGACCAGAAGGGCGCGGTCGGCCGCATGAAAATTGACGATGCGCTACTGAAACTAATCAAAAGAATCGAATCAGAAATCGGCGTACTTCCTCACGGCGCCGAGATTATGGAGGCGGTAAAAAGCTTCTATAAAAAAGGCTCGCTCATACAGGATGCGACTTTAGGTTTTGTCAATTTTCTGTTTGGTAAATATGGGGTAGTCGTGGTTGTTCCGGATGCAGCGCCGCTAAAGTCTGTAGCGATTGATCTTTTTAAAGATGAACTTTTGAACCAGCGCTCATCCGCATTGGTTGCTGATACCGCGGAGCAGCTATTAGATAAAGGCTATAAAACCCAGGCGCATGGCCGCGATATCAATTTGTTTTACTTAACGGAAAAAGGCGAGCGCCTGCGTATCGAAAAGCAGGATGATCGCTGGCAGGTGGTGGATAGCGATATCAGTTTCACTGAATCCGAACTGATGCGCGAAACAGCATCCCATCCGGAAAGATTTAGTCCCAATGTAATCCTGCGAGGCCTTTTTCAAGAGATGATCCTTCCCAATATCGCTTTTATTGGCGGCGGCGGCGAATTGGCTTATTGGCTCGAATTGAAAGCTATTTTTGATCAATACAAAGTGCCTTATCCCATGCTGGTTTTGCGAAACTCGGTGCTGGTGGTGGCAAAAAAGCCGGCCGCCCTGGCAAAAAAGTTGGATTTTGAAATGGCCGATCTTTTTAAAAGTCCGTTGCATTTAAAAAGGGTTTGGGTGCAGCGTCATTCTGAAAATGATGTTTCAACAGCAAAAGCATTGGGGGCGGTTCAAAATATTTATAGAGAACTATCCGAACAAGCCGAACCCATAGACACCACGCTAAAAGGGCATATTTATGCCTTGCAAAAGCAACACGAAAAGAACTTGGTGACGCTGGGAAAAAAATTGTTAAGGGCAGAAAAAAGAAATCATGAAGCTGCCATGCGGCAGATTGATCGTTTAAAACAGCAATTATTTCCCCTGCAAAATTTACAGGAGCGAATCGAAAACATTTTGGTTTACTATGCGACGTGGGGGCCGGATTTTATGGACACGCTTTATCAGCACGCGCACGCCATCAAGCCCGAATTTTTAATATTGGAAGAAGTTTAATCAAAACTATTTTCAAATCCTTTTTCTTTCAGGCCTGAAACTTTCTTAAGCACTTCTTTCTCAAGATCAGATTTATAGCGTTGGATATTATTTCCCACTTTTTCATCAGCAACTCCAATAATCTGAGCAGCCAATATGCCCGCATTTTTTGCAGCATTAAGCGCTACTGTAGCGACGGGAACGCCATTTGGCATTTGCAAAATAGAAAGTACGCTGTCCCATCCGTCGATTGAATTACTTGATTTTACAGGAACGCCAATCACGGGCAGCGGGGTAATAGAAGCTACCATTCCAGGCAAATGAGCAGCGCCACCTGCGCCGGCAATAATGACTTTCAAACCTCTCGATTTAGCCTGCCGCGCATATTCCACCATGCGCAGCGGTGTTCTGTGTGCAGAAACGACCGTTAGTTCGTATCCCACTTCTAAATCTTTTAAAATATCTGCGGCAGCCTGCATCACATTTAAATCGCTGTCGCTGCCCATAATAATTCCAACTTGTGTTGCCATGCTGCAAAGGAAAGCTAAATTGATATCGTCAACAAAAATTTGCTGATTTTTTGATACATTAAAAACGTTGGTGTTAAATGAGGACAGGCGAAAATAAACTGTTAAAGTTTTCTTATTGACAAAACAGTTGGCAATAAAACGATGTTGTTTATCGTTTATAGACTGCCTACCGAATATCTATACGCTCTTATAGAACAATATATCAATATTTTTAATATAAAATTTAAACAAGCATGCGCTTAAGAATTTATTTGCGGTTGATAGCATTTGCGGTTTTATCAATAGTATCCATGTCGTGGACATTGAATAATATTGAAAAGAACATGATCGATAAGAATAAGGATGCCAAAAGCATGCCAGTCGCCAAAACAGGCACAGAGGAGATTGAATTTGTGTATGATAGTCTCGCTCTCGACGCAAGGGGCCTGTCGCACGATGCATTTGAATATGCCATCAGCGGGTTTCACCGGTTGGAGCAGGAGGGTTTGTTGCACAACGATTCAATTTTGACAATTATCGATTTTGATCAGCCCAGCTATCGAAAAAGAATGTATATCATTGATGTGAAAAATTACAAAATGCTTTTCAACACCTGGGTGGCGCACGGAAAAAACACGGGCCGTGAGACAGCCGAGAATTTCAGCAATACCAATGCTTCTTATAAAAGCAGCCTTGGGTTTTATCTGACAGATGCCACCTATCACGGAAGCAAGGGCTATTCTTTGAAATTACAGGGTTTAGAACCCGGGTTGAATACGAACGCTATGCGCCGCGCCATTGTGATCCACGGCGCTTCCTATGTAAGCCAGTCGTTTATCGATGCGCAGGGATATGTTGGAAGAAGCCACGGATGCCCCGCGGTGCCAACAGCTTTAACCCGTCCGATCATTCAAACCATCAAAGACGGAAGTTGCCTGTTTATCTATAATAAAAGGTACAAGCCGTCGAATCGGTTTGCGATGGGGTAAGTGGTTAGCGTTGCCCAAAAGATTTTTAACCGGCTTTTAGCCGGTTTTTTTATGGCAGATTTAAACAATTCAATTGGATGTCAGAAAAAAAGAACGCTACCTGGCCGCACAAGGTTGATGAACGGGCTGTGTTCTTTTTGCGTCTCAAAAAAATGATTGAAAAATTTGTCCGCAAGTAATTTACTTTTATATTTGCGATCATGATGAACAAAACAATCTTTTTTTGGTGGTGGCCTGCAAACTCTACAGGGGTATTGTAATGCCGTACATCGAAAAAGATGAGTGATATTCAAAGAATCCCCGGTTGTGCCGGGGTTTTTTATTGGACAAATTTAAACAACCTTTCGCTTAGCTTTTGATTGATATGCAACAAATAAAAATTGAAACTACCGTCAGTTCTATGCTGGCCGATGTGTTTACACCGGTGGGAATTTATCTTCGGTTGCGCGACCGCTTTCGCGACACAATTCTGCTGGAAAGTACCGACAATCATGTGGCTGAAAATAGTTGGTCTTTTATCGGGGTCAACGCAATTGCCGGAATTGAAATTTCCGCAGCCGAGCAGATTGAAGTGAAGCTACCTGGTAAAACAGCTGAGGAAATACCATTTAAAAAAGGCCAGCCGATTGCTAAAACGCTTAATGAGTTTATGCAGCGTTTTGATGTAGTCCCTTCTGCTCAAAAAGTGGCCGCTTTCGCGCAGGGTCTATATGGTTATACTTCTTATGATGCGATCCGCTTTTTTGAAACCATTCCGGGGACAATATTTAATGTGGACGTTGATGCCATTCCGCTAATGCGATATCGCTTATACCAATATGTAATTGCAATCAATCATTTCAAGGATGAGTTGTTTATCTGCGAGAATAAAATCGAAGGGCTTTCCAGCGATAAAGACACGCTGGCATCCCTGATCCGCGGCCGGGACGTTCCGGTATATCCCTTTAAGACGCTGGGCGAAGAGCGTTCGAATATGGGAGATGAAGATTACCGCAAACTTGTGAAACAAGGCATTGCTCATTGTTTTCGAGGCGATGTGTTTCAAATTGTATTAAGCAGGCGCTTTCAGCAATCCTTTACCGGCGATGAGTTTAATGTGTACAGGTCGCTGAGAAATATCAATCCCTCTCCTTATTTGTTTTTCTTTGATTATGGCGATTATAAAATAATGGGGTCTTCGCCGGAATCGCAATTGATCATTAACAAAGGTAAAGCAGTAGTGCATCCGATCGCCGGAACGGTTAAAAGAACCGGCGATGATAAGTTAGACGCCGCCGAAACCATTCGACTCGAAAATGATCCCAAAGAAAATGCCGAGCATGTGATGTTGGTGGATTTGGCGCGAAACGATTTGAGCCGTGGTTGTAACAACGTAACGGTTGCCCAATTCAGGGAAACCCATTTTTATTCGCATGTAATTCATTTGGTAAGCGAAGTAACCGGAGAGGTAAAGGAAACCACCAATGCTTTTGATTTGTTGGCAAAAACTTTTCCTGCGGGCACCCTGAGCGGAGCGCCTAAAATTAAAGCGATGCAGTTGATTAATGATTATGAACCTACTAACCGTAGTTATTATGGCGGTGCTGTGGGATTTATGGGGTTTGATGGCAGCTGCAACCAGGCGATTATGATCCGTACTTTTCTTAGCAGGAATAATACCTTGTTTTATCAGGCAGGTGCAGGTATTGTATCGGCCAGCGTTCCGGAAAGTGAATTGCAGGAAGTGAATAATAAACTCGGCGCTTTGAAAAAGGCAATCGAGGCCGCACAGCAGATCCAATAAAAATAAACCCCTATTTAGTCATTTATATTCCATAGTTTAATGAAACTTCTTGTTTTCGATAATTACGATTCATTTACTTATAATCTTGTTCATTTGGTGGAAAGTATTTTACATCAAAAAGTAGATGTTTTCCGTAACGACCAGATTTCGCTGGAAGAAATTGGAGCCTACGATAAAATAATATTATCACCAGGCCCGGGCATACCGGAAGAAGCCGGATTGTTGCTGCCCTTAATAAAAACTTATGCGCCCACCAAATCCATATTGGGTGTGTGCTTAGGTCAGCAGGCTATAGGGGAGGCTTTTGGTGCAAAGCTTACCAATCTTGCTAAAGTTTATCATGGAGTTGCTACCGATTGTACGATTGTCGGGGAAGATCCAAAATTGTTTAAAGGCTTGCCCGCGCATATTGAAGTCGGTCGTTACCATTCTTGGGTGGTTTCGAAAGAAAATTTTCCTGAATCGTTAGAAATAACCGCTGTTGATGAAAATGATATGATTATGGCGTTGCATCATAAAACTTTCGATGTGCGCGGTGTACAGTTTCATCCGGAAAGTGTGTTGACGCCCGAGGGCGCAGTTATTTTAAAGAATTGGCTGGCGGCTTAAATCTTTATTTTAAAATGGATATGATTTCGGGAAAAACAATTGATTGAAGATGGAAACAAGCAGATTATGAAAAAAATTTTAAACATACTATTTGAACATAAAACGCTGGATCGAAACACGGCGAAAGAAGTGCTGGTGAACATCGGTAAAGGTGTTTATAACGAGCATGAGATTACGGCGTTTATGACCGTATTTCTGATGCGCAGCATTTCGCTTCAGGAGCTTCAGGGTTTTCAGGATGCTTTGCTGGAACTTTGCGTTACCGTTGACTTTGACGGTTTGGAAACCCTGGATATTGTCGGCACCGGAGGCGACGGGAAAAATACATTCAATATTTCAACGCTATCTTGTTTTATTGTCGCCGGCGCCGGTTATAAAGTCGCTAAACATGGCAACTACGGCGCATCCGCGATCAGTGGATCGTCAAACGTGATTGAGTCGATGGGCTATAAGTTCAAAAACGACAACGCAGCTTTGTCCAAAGAATTGGATCAGGCAGGCATTTGCTTTTTACATGCGCCCTTATTTCATCCTGCGTTAAAAAACGTGGGCCCTATTCGAAAGAACCTGGGGATGCGTACATTTTTCAATATGCTGGGGCCACTTGTAAACCCGGCATCTCCTTCTTTTAGCATCATCGGTGTTTATAATTTGGAGATGGCGCGGCTGTATAATTATCTGTTGCAACAGCAATCGAGGAATTTTGCTATCGTACATGGACTAGATGGTTACGATGAAATTTCACTCACAGGGGATAGTAAGCTTTTCACAAAAGATGGAGAACGCGTCTTGTCTGCGATGCAGTTGGCCGGTCAGGAAGTTCACCCTGATGCTATTTCCGGGGGAGCGACCGTTGCCGAAGCGGCTTCAATTTTTAAAACCATTTTAGAAGGTAAAGGAACCAGGGAGCAGGAGGCCGTAGTGTTGGCCAATGCAGCTATTGCATTGCAGGTGACGGGTTCTTTTAATAATTATCAGGATGCTTTTCAGGCCGCCTCGGAAAGCCTGAAATCGGGGCGGGCGCATCAATGTTTGCAACAATTGATTTCTTTACAATCATAAAATTATACCGCAGTGGCGGACGATCATACCATGAATATTTTAGACGAAATAGTAGCTTATAAAAAGAAAGAAGTTGACCTGCGCAAAGCACAGATGCCGGTAAAAAGCCTGGAAGCGCGGTCTGCTTTCTCCCATCCTGTCCGCTCGCTGGCTGCCTCTTTGCTAAAGGAGGACAGCACCGGTATCATTGCTGAGTTTAAGCGAAAGTCTCCGTCAAAAGGGTTTATCAAACAGCATGCGGACGTTATTCAAATTACGGAAGCGTATACCAGGTTGGGTGCCGCTTGTCTTTCCGTGTTGACGGATGAGCATTTTTTCGGCGGCGCTGATGCGGATTTAATGGAGGCGAGAAAAAATGAAGTGCCTATTTTACGCAAAGATTTTATTGTTGACGCTTACCAAATTTTTGAAGCCAAATCGATAGGCGCCGACGTGATCCTGCTCATTGCAGCCTGTCTCTCTCCTTTGGAAGTGAAACATCTTGCCACAGTTGCCAAGGATCTGGGTTTGCAAACGATTCTCGAATTGCACGCAGAGGAAGAGCTGGCGCATATTTGCGATGCCACCCCGATTGTAGGTATCAATAACCGCGACCTGAAAACTTTCAAGGTTGATATTGAAAGGAGTTTGCGGATGGCAGCACAAATACCGGCTGACAAAATTAAAATCGCTGAAAGCGGTATCGACAAGATTGAAGATATTTTATTGTTCAGGCAGAACGGCTTCAAAGGCTTTCTCATTGGTGAATATTTTATGAAGCAGGCCGATACACCCGCAGCGTTTGAAAAATTTGTAAATGATTTGAAAGCGGCGCAATGAAGGAAATAAAGATCAAAGTGTGTGGTATGACCTCCCTGGAGCAGGTACGTCAATTAGCCGCGATGCATATAGATTATGCCGGCTTTATTTTTTATGAGAAGTCGCCGCGTTTTTTGTCGGATAAAATTGCTCCGGCGGATTTGCGGTCGGTTGCAGGAATAAAAAAAGTGGGTGTTTTTGTAAACGAAGCTACAGATAAAATACGGACCGCTGTCAAAGATTACGGATTGGATGCTGTTCAGCTACATGGCGACGAAACGCCCGAATTTTGCCGGACCTTGCGGTCTGAAACTGCTGTCATTAAAGCTTTTCGCGTAAGCGGGGATGAGGATTTGTCAGCTATGATAAAACCTTATGAAGCCAATGTTGATTACTTTCTTTTTGATACCAAAGCCAAAGAATATGGCGGCACGGGCAGGAAATTTGACTGGTCGGTTCTCGAAAAAAGCGCTATTGTCAAACCTTATTTTTTAAGCGGTGGTATTGGTTTGAATGATGGCGAACAACTGAGGGCATTTACATCGGCTAACGAAGTATTTTCTTTGGATGTGAATAGTAAATTTGAAACCGAACCCGGCGTGAAAGACCTGGAACTGGTAAAATCATTTCTGTCTAAAATAAAATAACCCGCTGTCGATGGCGGGTTATTGTTAATAAAAAGCATGTCCGTTTTATAAGCGGCCCTCCTTAATTTCTTCAACCACAGCCGGATCCAGCAGGGTAGTGGTATCGCCCAGGTTTTCCAGTTCGCCTTCGGCTACTTTTCTTAATATGCGGCGCATGATTTTGCCGCTGCGTGTTTTTGGCAGGGCGCTAACAAATTGAATTTTGTCTGGCTTAGCGATTGGGCCAATAATTCTTGATACAGTAGCTAATAAGTCCTGCTTCGTTAGCTGGTCATCTTCTTCCCGATGATGTTTGCTATCCATCACCACATAAGCATAAATGCCCTGTCCTTTTAGTTCATGCGGATAGCCGACAACAGCGCTTTCCACGACGCCAGCCATCATGTTGATCGCATTTTCTACTTCCGCTGTTCCAAGGCGGTGACCACTTACATTCAACACATCATCAACGCGGCCGGTAATCCTGAAATTGCCCGCCTCATCTTTAAATGCGCCATCACCCGTGAAATATTTATCCTCATAAGTACTGAAATAGGTCTGCCTGCAACGCTCGTGGTCGCCCCAGGTGGTGCGCAAGATGCCGGGCCAAGGCATGGTAAGACAAAGGTTGCCGCTGTAGTGAACATCGGTAAGCTCTGTGACTTCTGCTCCATTTTCATCCACCAGCACAGGTTTTACCCCCGGAAGGGGAAGTGTGGCCCAGCTTGCTTTTGCCGGTGTGACGCCTGCCAGATTCGAGATCAGGATGCCGCCAGTTTCGGTTTGCCACCAGGTGTCAACGATCGGGCATTTTTTCTTTCCTATATGTTCATCATACCAATGCCAGGCTTCTTCATTGATCGGTTCGCCCACGGTGCCCAACACTTTTAAAGATGAAAGGTCTTTTCCTTTAAGCGGTTCAAGCCCGTAACTCATCAGCGACCGGATCGCCGTTGGCGCCGTGTATAAAATATTGACCTTATGTTTGTCCACAATATCCCAAAATCTTCCGGCATCTGGCCAGGTGGGAATGCCTTCAAACATCAGGCAGGTGGCGCCGGCAAGAAGCGGCCCATATACAATATAGCTATGGCCGGTAATCCAGCCGATATCAGCGGTGCAAAAAAATACATCGCCCGGCTGGTATTGAAACACATTGACAAAACTATAAGTGGTCCAAAGCATATAGCCGGCCGTGGTATGTACCACGCCTTTTGGTTTACCGGTGCTGCCGGAAGTGTACAAAATAAATAAAGGGTCTTCCGCATCCACCTCTTCCGCCGGAGCTTTTAAGGCTTCTTCGTGCATGTTTTCGATCACTTCTTCCACTTCATCTCTCCACCAAACATCACGGCCTTTGATCATGCTTACCGGCGTTCGCGTTCGCGTATGAACGATCACTTTCTTAACGGTGCGATTGCCAATCAGGGCATCGTCGATAATGGACTTCAAGGGAATATCTTTCGCTCCGCGGAATGCCCCATCGCAGGTGATAATAAATTCAGCGTTTGCGTCGTACAAGCGATCGGCAATGCTTTGCGCCGAAAAGCCTCCGAAGATAACGGAGTGAATGGCCCCAATGCGCGCGCAGGCTAACACCGCAATCGGCAACTCAGGAATCATGCCCATATAAATACAAACACGATCGCCTTTTTTAACGCCGTTGTTCCGCAATACCTGGGCAAATTCACATACTTTACGATGGAGGATTTTGTAGGTTAAAGTCCTTGTTTTTTCATTCGGATCGTTGGGCTCCCAAATAATGGCCGGCCTGTCGCCAATCGCTTCAAGATGCCTGTCCAGGCAGTTTTCCGTGATATTGAGTTTGGCGCCTTCAAACCATTTGATCGATGGTTCTTTGAAATTCCATTCCAGCCCTTTTTTGCTGAAAGGCTGCTTTTTCTTCCATACAAAATCATCGGCTACTTCGCTCCAGAACCCTTCGGGATCTTCCAGGCTGCGCTTATAATCTTCGTGATATTGTTCTAACGACTTTATTTGAAACGGGTATGACATTGCAAACTGTTTTAAAGGGCTAATATAGTGAACTTATTATTATTAGCCACGTGTCCGTGCAATCGTTTGCTTTAAGAAAATGTAAACTCACACTCCGATTTGCAGCGCGCAGATAGTAGTAGACAGGCTAAAAATATTAGAAATAAATTAAACTTTTACTGGGCTGTTCCCGGTTTCCAGGGAATGTCGTCGACCTCCAGCAACCGGCCTGTATATCTTGCTAACACAAACAAATAATCGTTCAATCGGTTGAGATATTTGAGCACAAGCGGATCAACAGGAGCCGTTTCATTCAGGCGAACGCCACAGCGTTCAGCACGCCTACATACGCAACGTGCGATATGCAATTGTGAAACCGGCACAGCGCCGCCGGGCAGAATAAAGTATTTTAAAGGAGATAAAACTGTTTCCATGCGATCGATTTCCTTTTCAAGAAAAATACAATCTGCTTCACGCAGATCGGGTAGTTCCATTTTTACATTTTTATCGGGGTCGCGGGCTAATAGCGCGCCTATGGTAAACAGGCAGTCCTGTATTTGCTGTAAGCTTTCTTTTGAACCGGTGTCTTCCAACAGGTCTTTGCAAAGGCCAATGTGGGCGTTTAATTCATCAATAGTGCCGTAGCATTCAATACGCAAGTCGGCCTTAGAAATTTTTACGCCGCCAATTAAAGAAGTATGGCCGTTGTCGCCGGTTTTCGTATAGATCTTAAAGGCCATATTGCGGTAAATTTTATATTTAGATGAATGTTAGATTGAAACGCATCTAAATTAATAAATATCGGATTAACCCGGCAGTCATTTGCCAGGTACAGCCGGCAGGAACATTTCCGATGCTGGCCTGCAGCCGAAAACACAAAGCCGTGGATTTGAATGGATAAGCCGTTTCAAAATTTATTTCCTGGCGTTTATATAAAAAAATATTAAAAATAGAGCCACTAAAAAATGAGTTTGATACATTTTAACCATTATTTTGCCTGTACTAATGAGAAAATGGATTGACAGGCTAAAAAGAGCCAATTTCGTAAAGAAACTTGTGCACTTTGTGGTGGGGATGTGTACCTATCCCGGCATAGCGATCATTAACAAACTGAAGATTGAAGGCGCAGAAAATATCAATAAAGTTCCAAAATCTAACGTACTTTTTGTTTGCAATCATCAAACTTACTTTCTGGATGTTATCGCGATGTTTCATATTTTTTCCGCCGTTAAATGGGGCCGGAAAAAAAAGCTGGGCTTCCCTGTTTATATGCTGAATCCTTTCACGCGCGTTAACTATGTAGCTGCTGAACAAACCATGAAAAGCAGCTGGCTCAGCCGTTTGTTTTTATTGGCCGGTGGCCTGACCGTTAGGCGAACCTGGAACGAAAACAGTAAGGAGCAACGCTCGGGCCTCGATCCCAGCGACACCAGGAAGATTGAGCGGTCTTTAAAAGATAATTGGATTATCACTTTTCCGCAGGGCACGACCACGCCTTATGCGCCCGCGCGCAAAGGCACAGCTTTAATCATCAAACACCATAAACCCATTGTTATTCCGGTTGTGATTAATGGCTTTTCGAAGGCATTTAATAAAACGGGCGTTTCATTAAGAAAGAAAGGGACGCTTTTAACGGTAACTTTTAAAGAACCATTACAGATTGATTATGATGCGTCCGCGCAGGAGATTACCGAACAGATTATGGACGCCATAGAACAAAGCAAAAAATTTATGCCTGAAGTGTTAAAACACTAAAGATTGCTCATCAACTTTATGGCTTCAACGGCTTCCTTCACATCATGTACTCTTAAAATAGAAGCGCCAGCAGTAAGCCCAATTGTATTTAAAACGGTGGTGCCATTTAAAGCGCCGTCGGCGTTTGTGTGGAGTGTTTTATAAATCATACCTTTTCTACTTAAGCCCAGCAATATCGGTAAGTTCAGCATCTGGAAGGCGGACAAGTTTTTTAATAAAGTAAAGTTGTGAGCGGTTGTTTTGCCAAAACCAAAACCAGGGTCGATCACTATGTCTTTGATGCCGGCGCGGCGCAGTACATTTACTTTAGTGATAAAAAAATCAAGCACTTCTTGGGTAACATCTTCGTAATGCGGGGCTTGTTGCATAGTCTGCGGTGTGCCCTGCATATGCATCAGCACATAAGGAACGCCCAGGTCCGCAACGGTGTTTAGTAGTTGGTCGTCCATGCTGCCGGCGCTTATATCATTAACTATGCAAGCGCCGGCCTGAACGGCTTCGCGTGCGACTTCGCTATAAAAGGTATCGATAGAAACAAATACTTCCGGGAAACGTTGATGAATGGCTTCAATCGCCGGAAGCACTCTGGATAATTCCGTGGCTGCGTCGACCCATTGGCTGCCTGGCCGCGTGCTCTGCCCGCCAATATCGAGAATGGTAGCGCCATCACTGATCATTTTTTCTGCTGTCTCGAGCAGGCGAGCGCCTGGCTGGTGCCTGCTTCCGGGAAAAAAAGAATCTGCATTGATGTTTAAAATGCCCATTACAATGGGCTGGTCGATGGTCAGTAAACGGCCTTTGCAATTAAGTGTAAACATCAAATTTTTGTTTGTTACTTTTGGGGTGAAGTTAATTGAAAACTCAGAAGTAAAACTTATCATTCCTACGTAAAATCAAATTTTAGTGGCGCAGATGAATAAAACAGTCGAGCAGTATGACGCTGTAATCAATAAATGTAAATCGCTTTTTTTCAAAAAAAATAAGGACTATGGCACCGCCTGGCGGGTGCTACGTACCATTTCGATTGCCGATCAAATTTATATCAAGGCGCAACGTATTCGAACGATACAGGAAAAAAAACAGCAGCTGATCGCCGACGATATTCCCGGAGAATTTGTGGGTATGATCAATTATGCCGTTATCGGGCTGATACAATTACAGCTAACGGAAGATGCTCCCTGGGATTTACCGGAAGAGCAGGTTAGCGCGTTATATGAAAAGCAGATCGGCGACACCAGAAGCCTGATGGAGAATAAAAATCATGATTATGGCGAAGCCTGGCGCAGCATGAGCCAGGAAGGGTTTGTGGACCTTATTTTAATGAAATTGTTCCGTATCCGCCAAATTTTGAATAATGAAGGTGCAACATTGGTAAGTGAGGGGATCGACGCGAATTATCAAGATATTATTAATTATTCTGTTTTTGCCTTGATCCTGCAGCACGAATCTACAAAAGAGAACTAAATGAAAATATGGGTACAAATAGCCAGGCTGGTAGTAGGCCTGCTTTTTATTTTTTCCGGGCTGGTAAAGGCAAACGATCCTATTGGACTAAGTTATAAGATGCAGGAGTTTTTCCAGGTTTGGGGAACGAGCGCTTTAGATGGAGCGGCGCTCACACTTTCTGTATTAATGATCGCGTTTGAAATTATTGCCGGAGCCGCATTGTTGCTGGGCTGGCGCATTAAGCTGATTGCGTGGTTCTTGCTTTTACTGATTTTGTTCTTTACTTTTTTGACTGGCTACGCTTATCTATCCGGGAAGTTTAAAAACTGCGGCTGTTTTGGTGATTGCGTTCCTATTACGCCACTCACCTCATTTTTGAAAGATATTGTTTTACTCATCTTGATCATCTTTATCTTTTTTAATACGAAATATATTAAGCCGTTATTCCGCAAGAGTTTAGTGTTGATTTTAATGTTGGCAGTTACTATTTTCAGTTTTGCAGCTCAATGGTACACACTGCATCACTTGCCGGTAGCGGATTGCCTGCCGTTCAAAACAGGCAATAATATTCCCGCGCAAATGCAGGTTCCTGCTAATGCTATTCCCGACAGTACGGTCATCACTTTTGTATATAAAAAGAATGAGGATACCGTAGAATTTACAGCCGAAACTTTTCCCGCAGATTTTAATGATAGTACTTATGAGTTTGTAAGCCGTTACGATAAAGTGATCAGGCCCGGCGTTAACAACGAGCCGCCTATCAAGAGTTTTGCGATCATGGCTGCGGATGGAAGCGATATGGCGCCAGTTATTTTAGGTAGTCCTCAAATTTTGTTACTGTTTGTCGAAGACGCTTCTACATTTGAAAAATGGATTAAAGCAGCGGAAGAAATTTATCCGGCCATAAAGGAGAAAAACTTAAGTCTGTATATAGTATCTTCCACAAAAGCTGCTTTGGTTAAAGCGCTCGCCAATACATCTTTAAAAAATGTGATGGTTTGGGAGGGCGATGCGACAATGATACGCACGGCTGCAAGAACCAATCCTACTTTATATCTTCTTAAGAAAGGAACAGTGAGCGGCAAATGGAGTTATAAAAACTTTGATGATGCTGCAACAGTGATAGCAACATTACCCAAAGAAGCGTTGATTGGTAACTGAAGTCCTGTTTTATGATACAGTACATAACCAAAAAGTTGTTTTACAGCCTCCTGGTTCTTGCAGGGGTCGTTGTGCTGGTATTCTTTTTATTCCAGGGTTTTGGCGATCCTGCGCGCCTGGTTATGGGGCAAACGGGTGATGCTAAAACGCAGGAAAATATTCGGAAGGAGCTTTATCTTGATCAGCCCAAATGGAAACAATTTTTGTTGTATGTAAATGATGTGTCTCCGCTGGGGGTGCACTCGAAAGCGGAGATTGCCGACAAAAATTTGAGAGGAATATTCATTGGCGGGGCTACCAAACTGGGCTTGAAAATCCCGTATCTAAGAAAATCCTATCAAAGCAAAAGGGAAGTTGGAAGCATCCTGATGCAGGCTTTGCCGGGCACTATTATGCTGACAATTGCAGCGATGGCGATTGCGGTATTTGTGGGGATTCCTTTGGGCATCATTGCAGCGGTAAGGCAAAATACCTGGCTGGATACAACGGCGATATTTTCCAGCATTATTGGCATTTCGGCGCCATCTTTTTTTACAGGGATTATCATCGCTTATCTGTTTGGGTTTGTGCTAACAGATTACACGGGGCTCCAAATCAGCGGCAATTGGTTTGATATTGATGAGGTAACCGGCCAGCGGATTTTCAGTTTTAAAAATCTGTTTTTACCGGCAATAACGTTGGGCATCCGCCCACTGGCGATCATTACGCAGTTGACGCGAAGCGCTATGCTCGATGTGTTGGATCAGGACTATATTCGCACCGCATACGCGAAAGGACTTCACAAAAAAATAGTGATCTGGAAACATGGATTAAAGAACGCGCTCAATCCTGTGATTACGGCCATTACCGGATGGTTTGCCGAATTGTTGGCGGGCGCTTTTTTTGTAGAGTATATTTTTGGCTGGCAGGGCATTGGGAAAGTGACAGTTGATGCATTGGAGAAACTCGATTACCCCGTGGTTATGGGCGCTGTACTTATTTCCGCCACTTTTTTTATTCTTATGAATATTGTGGCGGATGTACTCTATGGCATGTTTGATCCGAGGGTGAGAAAATAAAGCCGGGTGTATCTATTTTACAATCACTTCTTTGATCACTTTGCTGCCTAACGCTTCGTTCACCCGCTCTATTATTTTTTCTTTTTGATAGATCAGCTCGTGTTTTAATGGTGCAACGGTGGTGTACACAAAAAGTTTATCTCCGATAATGTGAAGTTTATCGGTATACCGCGCTACCGTTTTTCCCATAATCTTTTCCCAGGCGGCGTCGATTTCGAGCGCCTGAATATCCCCGCGAATGCGGCTTTTTCTTAAAAACTCCTGTAATGCTTCGCCAATTGAATATTGTGCCATAACTAAAATTTATCCGTGCTACCACGGGTGCGCTGCTTTCAATTTACAAAGATATCAATTCGAAGTCAGCTTTTATTTGATCGAGATGTGACCGTAATCTATCACTGTTGGTATCGGTGATGAAAACCTGGCCGTTATTTTCCATACATACTTTTTTCAACAAATTACTGATTCTGTCTTCGTCGAGTTTTTCAAAAACGTCGTCGAGCAGTAGCAGCGGAATAATTTTTCGCTCTTCATGGATTACCTCCAGTTCGGTGAGTTTTAATGCAAACAAAAGGCTTTTCCTTTGTCCCTGCGACGCGAGATTCTTAAAAGGCTGCCCGTTCAGTTGAATCAGGATATCATCCCGATGTGTACCGGTAGTAGTCCTTTGTAAGGCGCGATCTTTTTGCTGGCTGGCAGCCAGCAATGCTTCAAAAGAAGTTTCCAGCAACCGGCTTTCATATAACAATGAAATATCTTCCTCTCTTTGCGCGATTTCGGTGTAACGCCTTTTTACTTTTGGTAAAAATGACACGAGGAACTGGCTTCTTTTTTCAAAAATAAAGTTGCCGGGCACGAGTAGTTGCTGCGTTAAAATCTGAAACAATGCCTCGTCGATCTTTCCGGTATCGGCTGCCGACTTCAGCAATGAATTACGTTGTTGCAATATTTTTTGATATGAAATAAGCTGCTGCAGGTATTCAGGATTGATTTGTGATAGCAACGAATCAAGAAAACTGCGCCTTTCCTCGCTTGCGCCGGTAATCAATACGGCGTCGTCGGGCGCGATCACAACGCAGGGATAGCGCCCGATATGCTGTGAAAATTTATCGTACGCAGCGCCATCAATCAGGAACTCTTTTTTATTGGTTTCCCGCAGCACGCAGGTTGCTGTTTCGTCCTGCTCATTCCGTTCAAACAAACCTTCTATCCGGAATCCCTGAGTGCCTTGCTGTACGTTGACGACATCCGATTTGCTGAAATAGCTTTTGGTAAAACATAAATAGTGAATAGCGTCGAGCAGATTGGTTTTGCCCACGCCGTTTTTTCCGCAAATACCGACTACATGCTTGTTAAATTGAAACACCTTGTTGGTGTAGTTTTTAAATTGTAAAAGCGATATGGATTTTAACTGTAGCATTGAAGCAAAAATAGGCCTTGAAAAATGGATTATGAAGAACTTTTACGTCTGGCCAGGCAAATGCGGTTGCCGTTAGGGATTGTAGTAAATTGCATGCTTTCATGAACGAAAATCTGAAAATAAAAGAAGGCCTGGCTTCGCTGTCAGATGCGGTTTTTATCTACATGGCCGATATCGATCATATCGACTGCAATCTTCATTCAGATTGTATAACTGAGGCAGAGGCTACGAAAGCCGCGGCTTTTTGGAAAGCGGACGATCGTAAGCGATTTTTATCCGGCCGCATTATGATCAAATCGATTCTGGCAAAATGGATCGGTGGTAGACCTTCGCAAATAAAAATCTGCGCGGGGAAGAATGGAAAGCCCGTGGCCGTCTCTGACATCGCAGCTGCATGGCTTCCTCATTTTAACATCAGCCATGCCGGAAAAAGAGTAGCGGTTGCCATTAGCGACCATCCCGTTGGCATCGATTTGGAAGATATAAAGAAGGTTGATTTTGCGGCGCTGGCGCCATCGGTATTTTCAGAAAATGAGCGGCAGGTTTTTGAACAGTCCGAAGATCCGGCTTTTATTTTTTATAAATACTGGACTTCAAAAGAAGCCTTTTTAAAGGCTTTGGGACTGGGCCTGGTAGATGATTTGCAAACGATTGATATAAGCGCTGGCATCGATGTATCCTTTGCAGGGCAGTTTACCGCCGATCCGTTAAAGCTTGACTTTTTTCGCTCGGGAAGCTATGTAGGAGCGGTTTGTTATCATGCGCAAAAACAGCTTGAGTTTTTTGATTTTAAAATGCCGTTCTTGTAGCGTTCCATCATTTCCTTTTTGACTTTTCCCAGGCGGCGCTTTGCGATTTTTTAAAGTATCTGTTAATGCCGGCGATTACAGCATAATTCATCATGCAGAAGTAATAAGGAATAAAGCAGGCTTTTATGCGCAACTGCCTCTTTTCGAAAAAATATCCCAAAAGGCTAAGAGCATAAAATAGCACCTGCGCTATCAGCAATAGCTTATAAATGGAAGCGTGGTCGCCTGCTACGATCGCAATATTAAGAATGAATACCAGGATCATAAGAAACGGTGTGACCGTCCATCTTAATACGCGATGGCTTATGTATTGAAAAGTGAGAATGGGATTATTAAATGGGTTGATGGCTTTTTTTAACCTCATGATGGATTGCATACCGCCGGCTGCAATCCTGATTTTTCTTTTGAGCTCTTCTTTTGAGTTGGCCGATGCGGTTTCAAGCGCGTAGGCTTTTGGTTCGTAGGCGATAATATAACCCTTCTCCGCAATGCGCATCGCAATCATGTGATCATCGATGATCGTGTCTGCTTCAACAGGCTGGTAAAGACTGCGGCGAATGCTGAAAAGTTCACCAGCGGCGCCTACATTACTATACAATTCATAATCCCATTTTTTCAAGGCGGATTCATACTTCCAGTAAAAGCCTTCACCGGCCGAACTGGCATCGGCTGTGGCTTCCATCATGATCTTTTTTTCTCCGGCTACGGCGCCCACTTTTGGGTTTTGATAATGTTTTACCAGTTCGCGAATCGCGTCTTTATTGAGGAATGTGTTGGCATCGGTAAAAACCACAATATCGCTGTTGAGTTCCGGTAACACCCGCTTGATGGCAGCCATTTTACCCGATCGTTCCGGTTTGTGAAATAATCTTACTTCCGGGTAGCGCTCAATTTTTTCAGGGGTGCGGTCGTTTGATCCGTCAGTCACAAAAACAATATCGAAAAGGGTCGGAGGGTAATCCAGTTCCAGGCAATTTTTTATTTTTTCCTCAATATAATCTTCTTCGTTATAGGCCGCAATTAACAAAGCAACGGTCGGCAACGCTGTATCAGGAACGTTATATGCCACGTTTTTTTTACCCATCCATCTTTTTATTCTGATAAGGATATATAAAAAAATGCCATAGCCGGCAAAGGCATAAAAAACGATAAAAAGACTGATCCAGAATAGTATTATCATGATAGTTTATAACCGAGTGATGCGCTCTTCGATGAATGCGTAAAATTCCACCACAAGCCTTTCAATGTTTGAACGGCTAAATCTGTTCTTCCGTTTTTTAAGTGTACCAAAACCTGTTTGGGTGTGGCCACGAAGGTATAATAAGCAGTAAAGAAAGCAGTTTTATAAGCGTTTGTGTTTTTCCTGACGTAAAGCATACGGTTGCGGCTCATGAAAAAAGATTTGATGGGGCTTGCTTTGCCCACGCTCATCGATTCTTTATGATAGATAACAGCCTTGCCCGTAAACCAGATTTTTTTGCCAATTCGCTTAAATTTCTCACACCAGTCCAGCTCTTCATAATAAAGAAAATAGCGCTCGTCCATCAATCCCGCGCGTTCCAAATCATCCTTTCGGCACATCACCGCCGCACCGTGACAAAAACCGGTTTCGCGGCTGTCGTCATTATACTGCCCCTTGTCTTGTTCAAAAGAACCGATGGCCGCATTGCGCGCCGTGAAATAATTCATCTCAGAAAAGCCGGCATATTGAATTATGTCCTTTTGTTCGAAAAATTTAATCAGCGGCGACAGCAACCCAATTTCCGGGTGCTGTTCCATTTCTCTAACAAGCGTTGATACAAAGGAAGCGGTAATTTCCGTGTCGTTGTTTAACAACAAAATATAAGTACCGTTAGCGCTTTTGATACCCAGGTTATTGCCCCCGGCGTAACCCAGGTTTTTGGATGAGTGAATGTAAACAAGGTCGGGATAAGCCTCAATGAAGTCGAGCCGCCAGTTCTTCGCAGGCGCATTATCAACCAGGATAACCTCCACTTCATGGGGATCAGCGAACTGCCTGACCGATTTTAGAAATTCGATGGTAACAGCGGGTTGGTTGTAATTAACGGTTATTATGGAAGTCAGAGGCATCGGTCACGAAGATAAAATCTTTTCGTAATCAATGGGTCGACAATGTCAGCAATTTTTGGTGTAGTTCAAAAACCTGCTTTATCACCGATTCCTTTTCATTGTTGTCGATGATAAACTGGCATTGGTTCATCTTTTGTTTTTCTTCCATTTGCTTTTCCATTCGCGACCGGATCTCGGCCGCTGAGAGCCCGCTGCGTTTCCTTACACGATCGATGCGCAATGCTTCTTCGGTCCACACGCCAATGATATAATCAAGATGCCGTTCGCTGCTGCTTTCGAAAATAAGCGCTGACTCTTTAATGGCGTAGGCGGCATTTTGCTGTCCAAACCATTCGATAGAATCCTGAATGGTGGCCGGATGCACGATTTCGTTGATCCGTTGTAGTTGCTGATCGTCGTTAAAAACAATAGATGCCAGGAAACTCCGGTCGAGCCGGTTGTTTTTATAAGTTTCTGTGCCGAACTGGTTGATAAGTTGCTCCCGGATAGACTCATTTTCATCCATCAGCCTTTTGGCTGCCTGGTCAGAATCGTATATGGGAATGCCGAGGGTAGAAAAAATATTGGCAATGGTTGTTTTACCACTGCCAATACCGCCTGTAAGGCCAATTCTTAACATACCTGATATTTTAGGCTATGCAAAATATTTACGGAACGATCCGTTATTTCGTAGCTGCAGGAGCTGCAGGCTTGTTGATTTGCGCAGTCCACTCCATGCTGATCGCCGATTTTTCAATTTTAATATAATTGCCCGGGCTGATCTCAATATTTAAAGTGCCATCTTCATTCACTTGCTGAATTTTGCCATGTATGCCGGCGATAGTTACAATGCGGTCGCCCTTTTGAAGGTCTTCAATAAATTTTTTCTGGTTTTTTGCTTTTTTTGCCTGGGGACGGATGAAGAAAAGCCAAAAAACGAGTATCATTCCAACCAGAAAAATCAATTGGAAAGATCCGCCGCCGCCCTGTGCTTGTAAAATGTAATTCGTCATTATTATATGTATTAAACTTTTAATTTATTTAACCACGTTTACTTTAAAGGTCAACGTGTGTTGTGTAAATGGTTTGGTATTGGCTGTTACAATAACTGTTTTTGTGTGTGTGCCTTCGCTCTGATGTTCGCTATTAAATTTGGCCACAATTTTTTCTTCGTTATTGGGAAGAATAGGTTTTTCCGGTTTTTCTGCTACGGTGCAGCCACAGCCGGGCGCTACGTTGGAAATGATCAACGGTTTATCGCCGGTATTTTTTACCACAAAAGGAATTTCTACTGTCTGCCCTTTTTTTACATCTCCCAAATCCTGGTAAGTCGAATCGACCCAGGCTACCGTGGTGAAGTTCGACGAATCCTTTAACGCTTCCAGTTTTAAGGAATCGGACAAAGGCCCGTCGGGTATTTTATTTTCGCCGTTACTGTTGCAGGCAGCAAATGCAACCGCTGCTGAAAAGATAAGTACGAAACGTTTCATGTGTTTAAGATTTTAAATTGATCGCACGAATTTATAAAGAATATTTAAAGCCTGCCAAATAAATGAGCAGATTAGGATTTTCTAAAGTCGGTTTTTGTGATCTTCCCTTCTGTCAAGAGCTCTTTGTGAATATTATCTAAAATGCCATTTACAAAATGGCCGCTTTGCGCCGTGCTGTATTCCTTTGCTAAATCAATATACTCGTTGATGGTAACTTTCGGAGGAATGGTATCAAAATATAAAAATTCGCAGACACCCATTTTCATCAAAACCATATCCAGTAGCGCAATCCGCTCGGGGTCCCAGTTTTTTAATTTGGGTTTGATCAGACTGAGCAGGTAGTCTTCTTTTTCGATCACTGTTCTCAGCAGGTTGACTGCAAAAACTTCTTTATCGGTGCTGATAATCTGTTGAAAATTAAGTGATTGAGGTTTTCTGATAAAAGCGGCAACGCTCTGTGCTATCAGGGCGCCGTCATCATCCCAGTTAGAAAACACTTCTTCGATATGGGCCGTGAAAAGCTCATTGTCGAGCATCAGGTCGTTGAAGATGTATTCAAAAATCTTTCTATCCTCCTGCAGGCTTTGCTGGCCGATGCTGATATAATGCGCGTATTGCTGCGAAGCTGTCAGTTCTGTGTAAATTTTTTTAATAAGTTCTTCGTCGCCCCATTGCTCCGGTTTTTCGTTTTTAAAAGCAATTTTGACGTCGTTGAGGTCGAGGATCTGCCAAAGCAAATTGCTGCCGGCCAGTTTGGTATTCACGTTCAAATCCTTCTCGGTAGGGATATATTTATGAGACTTTTTGAAAGCGTCTTTTTCGGCATACCGGGCAACTTCTGCAAGGAAGTAAACAGTGTAAGTAAGTAATGATCGCGTTTGATTGAAATGTTGCTTGAGTGTTTTTTGAGGGTCGAGCGGCTTGTCAGTGTCCAGACTGGCTGCGTATGAGTAAAGGGTTTGCATGACTTTCACCCTTATATTTCTTCTACTAATCATTGAATCAAGAACTATTTTGAAGCGGCGAAGATAAGATATATTGGTTGAATGAAAATTAAATGGGCAACTTAAAATCTAAATGTAAAGTAAGCCATAAACGTAAAAGGGCGAATCCAATAATCGTAGGTGGAGAACTGCAATCCGTTGTAATTTGATTGAATATATCTTTTTTGGTTCAATATATTATACGCCTGTATGCCAACATCCGTTTTGGCTTTTTTTATAGAATAGTTCAGCTTACTGTCAAATTTTGAATTTCTATTTTTGTTACTGCCATCTTTTTGAGTTAAATGGTTAAACCACACTTGTAGATAAATATGTTCGTTAAAACTGATTGTCGGATTAAAGCCCAAACTCCACAAATAAAGTATATCGCCAACCTGTTTTTCCAATGTAATGTTTTTTACTTTAGATGCATAAATTGAAGAGTTTAGCTCAAAATTGAAGTACCATTTGGGTTTTCCTACAATACTTAGGTTGAGGTTTTGGCTACTGCCCTTTAGTTGCGAAGTTTGTAAATTTTGCAACTGAAAATATTGTAAGAAAGTTGAACTATAATTGGCTTTAATGGTAGTTTTGAAAGGAATTAGATATTTGCTGTAGCTTGTTAAAACCATTGTTCGATTTGTGATATTCTTAAAAGGGGTTTGTGTTACGGTGTTGCTTCCGTTTTGAAATATTTGATGTGCGATAGATGGCGATACATTTTTTGAATATATAAAGCCAAGTGTGATGAAACTTATTTTAAGAGGGTTTCGATATCTTGTTAAAACAGACAAAGTGTTTATATCGGTGTATTGCAAATTCTGTAAACTATTTACGACATTTCTATAGTTTGTCAAAACAAATCCCTCGAGAAAATTTTCAGGAGCGGAAAAGCTCGTTTCTCTGCGCCAGGTTCCTATAAAAGATGTGTATTTCCCTGTTTCAAGCGTAGCCTTAAATGTAGGGTGAAGTGAAAGCCTAGAAAACGCAGTATCTACATAATTCAGGTTTTTATAACTGATTATTCTAGTTATAATATCCGCCCCCGCCGATATTTTTAGCTTTTTAGTATTATATTCAAGAAAGGGGGTTGTTTTAATAGAGTTGTTTAACCATTGTAAATCATTTGAAAAATCATTTAGGTTTTTTAGTTCTTTATTTACGCTTGTCTGTGCGTGCGTCGAATATTTTGATAGATCACCCCAATAAGATAAGCGTAACCCTAACAGAACTGCTCTATATTTTTTAAAAGTAGCGGCCGAAAAGTTAAGATTGATATTGTCAAGGTTAGTGTTCTGTCGTTCTAAATCGTAAAGCGCATTATTAGCTGTAAAGAAGGCTCGAGTACCCGGCATAATATCCAGTGTTTCTTTTATCGAGCTGTAACTACCGTTGGCTTTAATATCCAAAATCAAATTTTTATTTATTTCCTTTTTCAACGAGAAGTTATCTGTTACCTTATATTCGGCTTGGCCTAAAAGCTGGTTTAATGAGTCATTTTCGGTAACAATATCTGAGATGTTTTTTGACGAGAGCCGGTGTATCGAAAACTGATTCTTTAAATATTCATGACTTCCGTTATATAGATAATCGGTACTGAAAAAGTAAGATGGATTGTTTAGTTTGGCTTTTTGATTTTCGAACTGCGTTACTGTATCGTTGGGTATATAGAAAATACTCAGCTGCTTGTTGTCGATATAGTTTTTATCAGCCAGTAAATAAAAATTAAATTTTATACTTTTGTCCGTATTTATTGGCACTAAATTATTAATAGTCAATAAGTGAGAGTTATTGTTTAAGTAGTCACGTTGCTGTAATAAGGGTGGGGGAAGGCTGGTGAAACTTAACAGCCGATTTATGCTATTTGCATTTTGCTTATCAGCGAGTGTCGTTATTTTTTGGTCAGTAACTTCATCCCTAATGCTTCTTCCAACATTATTATACAAGTACGAGTTAATCATTTTTAACTTACTGTTAAATAAAAGGGTATTTATTCTTGCATCGGTTGCGTTTTTTACCGGGGTTCCTATAGAGGCATTTCCCGAACCGAATAGTTTCAGTTTGGCGGTGTTGTTTAGTTTTATATTGATTGCAGCATTATCGCTTATTATTTTTCCCCGAAACATTTTTACGGGTTCATGATTTTCGAATATCTGTATTTTTTCAACAACATCTATCGGTATTGTATTGCTTGCTATTCCGTATTTAGGCCCAAGTAAATCGTCTCCGTCAATATAAAACTTATTGATGGGCTTCCCGTTATAACTAATCCCTCCTGTAGCATCGATCTCAACCCCTGGTAGGTTTTTTAGAACGTCGCCTATAGTCCTATCTTGCGACCGAGTAAATATCTTAGGGTTGTAGTCTAAGGTATCGCCATGTTTGGTTAAAATATCTTGTCCTTTTACAACTACGTTTGGCAATATAAAAGGCTTGGGGATTAGTATGAAATTGTATCTCTTTTTTTCAGCAGAGATTCTTTTAGTATTACTTTCAAACCCTACACAGGTAACCAGAATGAGATCCAATGAATCAATTGATGAAACGGTTAAAGAGTAGTCGCCAAACGAATCAGAAAAGGCAAAAGCAGTAATGGCGGCAGTTTTATTTTTTTTTGTTTGAACATTGGCTCCTTTTATAGCATTGCCAAGAGTATCAGTAATTCTTCCGAAAATTGTAATTTGCGAGTTGCTTTTTAAATGTAGTAAAAGCAGGCTAAGTGATAACAAGAAAACGTAAAATATTCTCCCCATATTTACTCTTCGCTCAATTCGATGGGATTGTTTGATTTTGCAGTACCTGGTTTGGCGGTATTATTTTTGAAATCAAGTTTTATGGTTCCGCCTTTCATTGAGTTTTGAAGAAATTGCATAGGGTTTTCTAAATATGCTTGTCGCAAGTTTAAAAACTCTTTCCGATTAGTTAGAAATGAATTTTCGGGTATAGCAATTAAATTTTTACTTAAAGTGGCCATCCCCGAAAACTCAAAGCTAATTTCATTTTTGCTATCGTAGATTTTAACGATTAGCCCGGGTAGTCCGCTAAATTTCCACGGACCGTCATTTATAGGTATTTCGTTTGTAAACCAAGCTGTATATTTTCTGCCCCTAAAGGTACAAGTGGCTTTTTGGCATGTTAAATTATAATGGTTCTGTAAGTCAGGATAAATAGTCCAATTAATATTAGGAGTTGGTTCTATCCAATAATAGTAATCTAAAATTCTACTAATTATAATCATTTTATTGTCGGCAGTATTTTTTAGAATCATATCCTTAATATAGCTTTTACCGGTTGGTTTAACAGTAATACTACCGTTAATTCCTCGATTCAAAGACTCGGTTAAATTTTTTTCTCGCACAGAATCCGCGAGATAGCCGTTATAACTTCTAAAAAGACTGCCGTTTTTTCCGTGCAAAAGCACCATGATTTCGGTATAAATGACTTCTCTTTTAGCGGTATCTCTAATATGTTTCAAAGTGTACAAAAAGCATACTGAGGCTGAATCAGTTTGCGCATTTAAGTTCAAAACGGAAAAAAACAATAAAATAGGCAGTAGGTAAAAAGCCCTCATAGTGGTGTGGTTAATTGTAAATCATATTGCTCTTTTAAAGAGCAATATGATAGTTAGAATTTAAAGTTGATGAATACAATTATACATATAATTCACTCGGCTGTTCCTCGCTACATATTTGCTCTCCCCAATAATAAAGAATTGCCATATCAGACATAATGCTTTCCATTGTAGCTTCTGGGGCAGGTGTGTACTCGGCCGTTAACGTACCACAACTTAACTCAATTGTAATTGGAAATTGTGAATGGATTTCTGTTTCTGGTGTCTTCTCGGCAGCAAATACAGATGTTCCAGTTAATCCAAATGCTGCGATCATTAGCGTTTTTTTCATGGCAGTTTAAATTTTTTTTTGGTGCTCTTCTTGAATGTTTTGCATACATAGGGCTTACAGCGTTTTCCCTCATAGTTGCAACTAATCCTTTAATTTATGTTAACATACACCAAAATTATAGGAAACAATACGTATTATCAAAATATAATATTAAATAATTGTCAATATGTTTTGAGTATCTAAAATGAAATTTTGACATATTGCTGACAATGATGCTCAGTATTGATGCTAATTTGAAATAATTATTGGCATTTCTGCAAAAATTTCAGGTTTACCTGTCATGGCATGTTATTTACGGTACATTTGCCAACTCTATAATAACGATTACAGAATTCTGTAAAAATTAAAAATTTTTAAAAAACATAGAAACTATGGCTAAAAAATCGACAGTTACCCCTTTACACGACAGGGTAATCGTAAAACCAGCTGCCGCTGAAGAAAAAACTGCAGGCGGTATCATTATTCCCGACACAGCTAAAGAAAAACCGCAGCGTGGAACCGTTGTTGCTGCAGGGCCGGGCAAAAAAGACGAGCCGGTAACTGTAAAAGCAGGCGATGTTGTCTTATATGGCAAGTATTCCGGCACTGAAATTCAGATCGACGGACAGGATTTGCTGATCATGCGCGAGAGCGATATCCTGGCCATCGTATAAAACGCACCAGGTCAAAAAATTTATAATTATCAAATTAACATAAAATGGCAAAACAACTTTACTTCGACGTAGAAGCAAGGAATAAAATGAAAAAAGGCGTTGATGCTTTAGCAAACGCTGTGAAAGTGACATTAGGCCCTAAAGGCCGCAATGTGGTTATCGAGAAAAAATTTGGCGCGCCTTCAGTAACCAAAGATGGTGTTACCGTAGCCAAAGAAATTGAACTGGAAGATCCCATCGAAAACATGGGTGCGCAAATGGTAAAAGAAGTGGCTTCTAAAACTGCGGACATCGCGGGCGACGGAACTACAACCGCTACTGTTTTGGCTCAATCTATCATCAGCGAAGGCCTGAAAATGGTAGCCGCGGGTTCTAATCCAATGGATTTGAAAAGAGGAATCGACAAAGCGGTTTCCCTGGTGGTTGAAAATTTAAAAACACAAAGCCAAACTGTAGGCAGCGACAGCAAAAAGATCAAACAAGTAGCTTCGATTTCTGCTAACAACGACGAGCAAATTGGTGATTTAATAGCTCAGGCTTTCGGTAAAGTAGGAAAAGAAGGCGTGATCACCGTTGAAGAAGCTAAAGGAACCGAAACTTATGTTGACGTGGTGGAAGGTATGCAATTCGATCGCGGATACATTTCTCCTTACTTTGTTACCAATAGCGAAAAAATGGAAGCTGAATTGCAGAATCCATATATCCTGATCTACGACAAAAAGATCAGCGCTATGAAAGATATTCTTTCCATCCTTGAAAAAGTGGCGCAAAGCGGCCGTCCTTTGGCAATCATTGCAGAAGACCTGGAAGGCGAAGCATTGGCTACTTTGGTGGTGAATAAATTGCGTGGTACTTTGAAAGTGGCTGCAGTTAAAGCGCCTGGTTTTGGAGACAGAAGAAAAGAAATGTTACAGGACATCGCTATCTTAACTGGCGGTACTGTTATTTCTGAAGATATGGGCCACAAATTGGAAGGCGCTGATATTGCTGCGTTAGGCCAGGCGGCTTCTATCACAATCGACAAAGACAATACCATTGTTGTAGGCGGTAAAGGCAAAAAAGCTGATATTACCGGACGTGTAAATCAGATCAAAGCTCAAATCGAATCAACCACTTCCGATTACGATAAAGAAAAATTACAAGAGCGCTTAGCAAAATTAAGCGGCGGTGTTGCGGTTCTTTATGTGGGCGCTGCTACTGAGGTTGAAATGAAAGAAAAGAAAGACAGGGTAGATGACGCATTACATGCAACACGTGCGGCTGTTGAAGAAGGCATCGTTCCAGGTGGTGGCGTGGCTTATATCCGCGCTGTAGCGTCTTTGGATGTGAAAGTAAAAGGACAGATTGAAGATGAGCAAACCGGTATGGCTATCGTTAAGCGTGCGCTGGAAGCTCCGATCCGCACTTTAACTGATAATGCCGGCATCGACGGTTCGATCGTTGTTCAGAAAATCAAAGACGGCACTGGAGACTTTGGTTTCAATGCAAGAACTGAATCTTATGAAAACCTGTTTAAAGCGGGTGTTATCGACCCAACTAAAGTAAGCCGCGTAGCTTTGGAAAACGCAGCTTCTATCGCTGGTATGTTGTTAACTACCGAATGTGTAGTTGCTGACAAGCCAGAACCTAAAACGGCGGCTCCTGCTATGCCAGGTGGCCACGACATGGGTGGAATGGGTTATTAATAAAACATACACTTGGTCTGACCGTCCCGGTCTGACCATACATAAAAAATCCCGCTTCTTAACAGAGGCGGGATTTTCTTTTGCGATGTGGAAGCCGTTATATTTTATAATATTGCTCCCAACCTTTTCTTGGCGGCGGGCCCACCAGTAGCTCGTTCGCCTTTTTATTATTGGTAATAATTTTCTTATCGCGGTCGAATTTGATTTTGTCTCCGGTCCACTGCGCAATAACGCCCAGGCAGAACACCTGGCTCAATGGCCCGGCCACTGAAAATGGTGACCTTGTTTTTTCCAAACCTTTGCAGGAAAGCAGGAAGTTTTTAAAATGATTCGACGGTGATTTTGGCACTTCCGGTAGGCGAGATGCCATTTCTTTTGCCTTTTCTTCGGGGATGATCGACAAGGTACTTCCGTGAGAAGCGCCTTTAAAAGTAAGGTCTTTACTATAAATAATTTTGCCCGGGTTCAATTTTGGCGCTTCTATTTTGCCCGTGCTGGGCGGCGGAATATTAGGATCAAGTCCCTGCACGCCATAACCTTTTGGAATCGGAGGGAGGTTGTCCAAACCGTCATACCACATTACTTCAACCTTGGGCATGTTCCCTCGCTTGGGGAATTTAAAGGCCAGCGTAGTTGAAAATGGATAAAAGAAATCGTTGTGACCCGTTAGTTTAAGCGGCTTTACCTCTTTAGGTAATCCGAGGTCTAAAAACTGGTGGGCCGTATCCAGCAGGTGCGCACCCCAGTCGCCCAAGGCGCCCATGCCGAAGTCGTACCAGCAACGCCACTGTCCGTTGACGAAATCGTGGTTATAGTCGTGCCCGAAAGTCTGCATTTGCCAAAGTGTCCAGTCGAGTGTTGACGGAACGGGCTCAGCAGGAGGGAAGGATTTGATATTGGGATCCCAGCCATGCCAGCGGCGCGCCGAATTCATATGCGCAACTACCTTCGTCACATCTTTAATAATGCCGGCTTCCACCCAGCTTTTAAACTGGAAATAGTTACCTTCCGAATGCCCCTGATTACCCATTTGGGTCACCACATTGCTATGCTTTTCAGCGGCGTCCATCATCAGCTGCACTTCGTTAAAGGTGCGCCCCATGGGCTTTTCAACATACACATGCTTGCCCAGAGAAAGCGCTGTCATGGTAATCGGAAAATGAGAAAAGTCGGGCGTTCCAATACAAACCGCTTCGATCTCATTTCCCATTTTATCAAACATCTGCCTGAAATCCTGGAATCGTTTGGCATTGGGGAACTGCGTCATGATCTTTTGCGTATGCGGAGCGCCCATATCTACATCGCACAAAGCCACGATATTCGCCAGGCCTGTTTTTGCAAATTCGGCAATGATTTCTCCACCGCGGTTCCCGATCCCCACACAGGCCAGGTTTACCTTTTCCGCAGCGCCGAGCACACTGCCCTTGGCCAGCAATACATCCGGCAACGCAAAAATTCCGGCTGTGGCAAATGCGGTATTTCTAATAAATTTCCTTCGAGACGATTTCCCTTGATCCATTATAGATTTGAGTTGGTTAAAAATGATAAATTAATAATATCCAGGCTGTTGAGCCGGGAGGTTTAAATAGCAAATAAGGCGGACTTTTGTTAACTCTTAAAAGACAAGCGTTTGAAGAGCAAAAAGCCGGTCGGAAAGATAAATAAAATTATCAGTTTGCTGCAAAAATATTTGTGCGCGCAGGGGTCGGCGATCGCCGAAACAATGCAGGAAACAAGTTTCTTCAATGGAAACTTTTCAGCCTTACAACTTTAAACTACCTTTGCAGCCTTAAAAAATCAGTCTGAAATGATAAGTGTTAAAGATCTCAAACTTGCTTACGGCAAGCGTGTACTATTCGAAGATGTAAATGTAAATTTTACCAAAGGCAATTGTTATGGCGTGATTGGAGCGAATGGAGCCGGTAAATCTACCTTTTTAAAAATATTGAGTGGGGAAATTGAACCTAATAAAGGAACCATCAGCATAACACCCGGTGAACGCATGGCGGTCCTTAAACAAAATCAGTTTGAATTTGATGAGCAAACAGTATTGAATACTGTATTAATGGGCCATAAAAAAATGTGGGATGTGGTGCACGAGCGGGATGCCATCTACGCCAATCCTGATGCCACAGAAGATGACTACATGAAAGCCGGCGAGCTGGAAGCGGAGTATGGAGAGATGGGCGGCTATGAATCGGAAGCCAACGCCGGCAACTTTTTGAGCGGCCTGGGCATCAAGGATGATATGCACCAGATGCTGATGAAAGACATCCCCTCTAACATGAAAGTGCGTGTGCTATTGGCCCAGGCGCTTTTCGGAAACCCCGACATTCTTTTGCTCGATGAGCCTACCAACGGCCTCGATATTGAAACTATCGGCTGGCTGGAAAACTTTCTTGCCGACTATGAAAATATTGTATTGGTTGTAAGCCACGACCGTCACTTTTTAGATGCCGTTTGTACGCACGTGGCCGATGTGGATCGTTCTAAGATCAAAATCTTCACCGGTAACTACTCCTTCTGGTATGAAAGTTCACAGCTGATGGCGCGCCAAATCAGTGATAAAAACAAGAAGCTGGAAGAAAAGAAGAAGGAATTGCTCGACTTTATCGCTCGATTCAGCGCCAACGCCTCAAAAAGCAAGCAGGCTACGAGCCGCAAAAAAGCGTTGGAAAAACTCGATTTTGAAGAAATCGAACCCAGCTATCGTAAATACCCGGGCATCATTTTTCAACCACTGCGCGAAGTAGGCAATCAAATTCTAAACGTTGAAAAGCTGGAGTCAAAACTCGAAGACCGTCCGCTCTTTACCGATGTAACTTTCAGTGTTAACAAAGGGGATAAGATTGCTCTCATCAGCCGCGATCCTTTGGCTGTGACGCAGTTTTTTAACATTGTCAACGATAAAGCAAAAGCAACAGCCGGCAGTTTTGAATGGGGAACCACCATTACCAAAGCTTACCTGCCGGTAGAAAACAGCGAATATTTTCAGGAAGATTTGAATTTGATGGATTGGCTGCGGCAATATGTTCCCCCGCATGTTACCGACGTAGACGAGCCTTTCCTGCGTGGTTTTCTGGGAAAGATGCTGTTTAGCGGAGAAGATGTAATGAAGAAAACAACAGTGTTGAGCGGAGGTGAAAAAGTGCGTTGTATGATTAGTAAAATGATGCTTCAAAATCCGAACTGTATCGTTCTCGATCAGCCAACCAACCACCTCGATCTGGAAAGTATTCAAAGTTTCAACGAACAATGTACGGTGTACAACGGCGTTGTGTTACTTACCAGCCATGACCATACTTTTATGCAAACAGTGGCCAACCGCGTTATCGAGCTAACGCCCAAGGGTATTATCGACAGGCTTTCTACTTTTGATGAATATCTGGAGGATGAGCGCGTTAAAGCGCTACGGGAAGAAATGTATGCATAATTTATAAATATGCTGATATAACGAAGAGCCTGCTGATTTTCCAGCGGGCTTTTTTAATGTAATGCCTGAAAAGCTATTGTTTGACAGCTTTCGGGAACGATTGCGTATATTTTTAAGGCGGCTGCGCGCCATTAAAAATTTAATTGTAATAAATTGAAGAACTATTGTATGCCTATCGACAATCGAAGCGCCGTTGGCGGATCGATTGAAAGAGTGGTCATCATCCATTGGAAAACTATTGTAAAACGAAAGCTGTCAAACAAATGGAAAATCAATCCAGAAGAAAATTTCTGCATGCGATTAGCATGCTCGCTGCCGGCGCAGCGTTAACAAGTCCGCTCTACGGCTTCAGCGCCGCTAAAAAGCTTAGAATTGTATTGGTGGGCACAGGTGTCAGAGGAACCTCGTTTTGGGGAAAGCGCCTGGTAGAGCAATATCCCGATAAATTGCAATTTGTCGGGTTGTGTGACATTAATCCGGGAAGGCTGGAATTTGCCAAAAAGTTTATGGGTGTCGATTGTCCCGTATCCACCGACTTTGATAAGATGTTGAAAGAACAAAAGCCCGACCTGGTTATTGTAACCACTAAAGATTCAACACACCACGAATTTATCATTAAAGGACTGAAGGCGGGCCACGATGTGTTGACGGAAAAGCCCTTAACCATCGATGAAAACAAATGCCAACAGATACTCGAGGCTGAGCGTGCTTCGAATAAAAAACTGATCGTTGGCTTCAACTATCGCTGGGGGCCCTATGTCACGAAGATTAAGGAGCTTTTGCATAATAATTCAATTGGCCCCATCACCTCCGTCGATTTCAACTGGTATCTGAACGTGCATCATGGGGCTTCCTATTTCAGAAGATGGCATGGATTGATGAACAGCGGCGGTTCTTTGTGGGTGCACAAAGCCACGCATCATTTCGATTTGCTCAACTGGTGGCTGGATTCAGATCCGGAGGAAGTATTTGCCTACGGCGCGCTTGAGCATTATGGAAAAAACGGTCCGTTCAGGGCCGCCAATTGCAGGCCCTGCGAGCATAAATCCGAATGCAAATATTATTGGGATATCACAAAAAGCAGCCATGATATGCGGCTCTATGTAGATAATGAAAAATATGACGGTTATCTGCGCGACGGATGTGTTTACAGAAATGAAATTGATATCTACGATAAAATGTCGGCGCAAATCAAATACGCCAACAATACGGTGGTTAATTATTCGCTTACCACTTATTCACCTTTCGAAGGGTGGCGGATTGCCTTCAATGGACAAAAGGGAAGGATAGAGGCCTGGACGGATATACCTTTCCTGAAAAATGAAAACCTCGATCAGGAAGCCTTGCACGCCGCTGAAATGAATCAAAATTTAAAAGAGGACACCCAGGTGGAGCCTGTCATCTTGTTTAAGAATTGGGAGGATTATAAAACGATTAATGTGACCAGCGAGCGGGGCGGCCATGGGGGCGGAGATAAAAGATTGCACGACCGGATTTTTGTAAATCCTAACGGCGCTGATCCGCTGAAGCACTCGGCTGGCCTGAGAGACGGCATTATGTCGGTCTTAATCGGCATTGCCGCAAGAAAAAGTATTCAAAGCGGAAAACCTGTTCAGATTAGTTCGTTGACGGATGTAAAGCCTTCCGCCAACCGGATGTAACGAACAGCTTAGGAAAGTCATTTGCTGGAAAACAGTTACAGCAAATGGCTTTTTATTGCCATAGATTTGATTATTTTTTGTGGCGGGTTTCTAAAACTTTCAAGACGTCGGACAGCGAAAATCCTTTAGCCTGCAATAAAACCAGGTAATGAAACATAAGGTCGGCTGCTTCTCCCAAAAATAGATCTTCATTATCGTCTTTCGCCTCAATCACTATCTCAACCGCTTCTTCTCCCACTTTTTGAGCAATCTTATTAATGCCTTTGGCAAATAGCGATGCAGTATATGATTGCTCAGAAGGATTGTTTTTCCGATCGATGATCACCCGCTCCAGTTGTTGAAGTGAAAATTGATCGTTGGCGGTGCCAAAGCAACTAATGTCGCCCGTATGGCAGGTCGGACCCTGCGGTTCGGCTTTTATCAAAATGGTGTCGCGGTCACAGTCAACCAGTATTTCTACTACCAAAAGAAAATGATTCGATGTTTCTCCTTTGGTCCAAAGCCTTTGTTTGCTCCTGCTGTAAAAAGTTACCTTGCCTTCCTCCCGGGTTTTGGCAAGCGCTGCTTCATTCATAAAGCCGAGCATCAGCACTTCTAAAGTTTGCGCGTCCTGAACGATGACGGGCATCAGGCCATCTGTATATTTTGAAAAATCCGGAGTCATATTTTTATATTATCAACTTTAATATTTGCGTCGCCTTTTGCCGGGCAAAAATGAAGCGTTACAAACGTACAGCAATGTTTTGTTTTTGTAAATATTCTTTTAAATCTCTTATTTCAATTTCTTTAAAATGAAAAATGCTGGCCGCTAAAGCGGCATCGGCAAAGCCGTTAGTAAAAACTTCCTCAAAATGTGACATCGTTCCTGCGCCACCGGAGGCAATAACGGGAATGTTTACCGATTGGCTGATGGTGGCTGTGATATCAACCGCAAAGCCAGCCTTCGTTCCGTCGTTTTCCATTGAGGTTAACAGGATTTCGCCGGCTCCCAGATCACGGCATTGCTTCACCCATTCCGTCGCAAAGAGTGATGTGGGAGTGCGGCCGCCATGAGTAACCACTTTCCATATGCCGTCAAACAATTTGATGTCAACCGCGACCACTACGCATTGGCTGCCAAAGTTTTTCGCCAGTTCGCCAATCAGCTCAGGCCGTTTTACAGCTGATGTATTTACCGATATTTTATCGGCCCCGTTATCTAACAACACCGAAACATCCTCAACCGTATTGATGCCACCGCCCACAGTGAAAGGAATATTGATATGGGTGGCAATTTTTCTGACCAATTCGGACAGCGTTTTTCGCTTGTCCACCGTCGCGGTTATATCCAGAAAAACAAGTTCGTCGGCGCCTTCTTCGCTGTAGCGAATGGCCAGCTCAACCGGATCGCCGGCATCGCGCAGCTCCAGGAAATTTGTGCCTTTCACGGTGCGCCCTTCTTTAATATCCAAACAGGGAATAATTCTTTTAGCTAACACTTCAATGTTTAGTTTTTAATGTTCAGTTTTTTACTTGATTGTTGTATGACATACATTATTAACAATAATGTCTAATTGTTTGGTTGTGTTGTTTCAGCGATTTCATCAATCATTAAACATTTTTAGTTCTTGCAACGTAATTCTATTCTCGTAAATCGCCTTGCCGACAATAGCACCGCTGCAACCCGTTTCTTTCAATAATTCCAAATCATTGACAGAACTTACCCCGCCGCTGGCAATCAGGTTGATTTCCGGTATCTGCGATAGAATTTTTTGATAAAGATCATTCGAACTTCCCTGAAGAAGCCCGTCTTTACTGATATCTGTACAAAAAAATTGTTGAACGCCTTTGGCTGCATAATTTTTTATAAAATCAAAAATGTTGATATCGGTGGCTTCCGTCCATCCCTTAATTTGAATTTTTTCATCCAACACATCTGCCCCCAGGATAAAATTTTCTACACCGTATTGCGCCAACCATTGCAGCAATATCGATTCGTTTTTGACAGCCACGCTTCCGATCGCTGCGTAGGCGGCTCCCGAGTCAAAAGTTATAGCGAGGTTTTTATCGCTGCTGATGCCGCCGCTGAAATCTATTTGTAAACCTGTTTTACCCGCAAGTTGTTCCAGTACTTTCCAGTTTTTTACCGCACCGGCTTTGGCGCCGTCAAGATCAACCAAATGGAGGCGGCGCAAACCTGCATCTTCAAAGCTGAGGGCCACTTCGAGTGGATTTTCATTGTAAACTTTTTTCTGATCGTAATCGCCTTTACTGAGGCGAACGCATTTGCCATCAATAATATCGATGGCGGGTATAATTTCCATGTGCTCTTGTTTGTAAGTTTTTTCCATTATGATGAAGTCGTGGCCCAGGCGGGTCCAGGCTGATCCTTTCGGGCGCATACCCAATTTTTCGTAAAGAGCAGTAGCGCTGAGCCGCGCATTGCACCACAACTTATCGGCTTTTCGCTGCTTTGCAAAAGTTTCCGTTGCTTCTAAAAGTAATCGGGCAAAACCCTTTCGTTGCCAAACTGTCCGCGTCGCCAATTTGCGGAACTGCACAGCTTTCCCGCTTTCAAAAAGAGACACTGCCGACGCCAGTTCGCCATCAATATAAATACCCAGGTGGTGCCCCAACGCATCTTCTTTTAACTGCACAACTTCAAACGGCTCATTGGGATACATTACCTCGTGACGAAGTTTCCACACATCTTCTATACGGGCTTTAACGACTTGCATTTTATAAGGATAGAAAATTTTTTAGGATTTGCTCGCCGGTATCGGCGCTTTTTTCCGGGTGGAATTGCACACCATAAAAATTATTCTTTCCCAGTGCGCAGCTGAATGTGGTACCGTAGTTTGCCGAAGCGATCGTGTGTGGGTTGAGTTCGGCGTAATAACTATGAACAAAATAGCAGTAACTATTATCCGGCACATTTTTAAAAAGATCGCTGGGCTTTACATGAATATTATTCCATCCAATCTGCGGAATTTTTAAAGTATCGCTTTCAAACCGCTTTACTTTCACATCGAAAATATTCAGGCATTCGGTATCATTTTCTTCACTGTGCGCGCAGAGGAGCTGCATGCCCAGGCAAATGCCCAACAGCGGCTGCTTTGCATTTCTAATCACTTCATCAAGCTTGCGTTCCCGCAGGTATTGCATAGCCGTGCTTGCTTCTCCCACACCCGGAAAAATAATTTTGTCGGCGGCGAGGATGCTTTCTTTATCGTCGGTAACCGTTGCCTGCAGGCCCATCCGCTCCAAGGCAAAAATCACGGATTGAATATTGCCTGCATTATATTTTATAATAACTGTGTTCATAAAACTTTTATCCCTGTTGATTATTTACAGAAGGCCTTTCGTACTGGGAAGTTGTTGATTGCCGGGTGCGCGCTTCACGGCCATTTTAATGGCTTTGGCCAAACCCTTGAAAATTGCTTCTATTTTGTGATGTTCATTTTCGCCTTCGGCCTTAATGTTCAGGTTGCACTTCGCACCGTCACTAAAGGATTTGAAAAAATGGTAAAACATTTCGGTAGGCATTTCGCCTATTTTTTCCCTCGAAAAATCCGCATTCCAAACCAGCCATGGGCGTCCTCCAAAGTCGATAGCGACTTGGGCGAGGCAATCATCCATGGGTAGTAAAAAGCCATATCTTTCAATGCCGGCTTTGTTGCCCAGCGCTAATTGGAAGGCTTCTCCCAGAGCGATGGCCGTGTCTTCAATCGTGTGATGCTCGTCGATATGCAGATCCCCTTTGGTAATAATTTTTAAATTGATCCCGCTGTGGCGGCCCAGCTGATGAAGCATATGATCGAAGAAACCGAGGCCGGTATTTATTTCGCAGATGCCGGTGCCGTCGAGGTTGATTTCAATTTGGATTTGTGTTTCGTTGGTGTCGCGTGTATGTTGCACCACTCTTTCATTCAGTTGCAGAAAAGCATAAATGTCTTCCCAACTTTTTGTTTTCAATGCTATCGTGGCGTCCAGTTTCTTGAGGTCGTCGGAGATCTCGGTAGCGCCAAGTTCTTCGTCCAGGTTCAGCCAAATGCCTTTGCAGTTCAGGTTTTTGGCCAATTGAATATCGGTTATCCGGTCGCCAATGACAAAAGAATTAGCAAGATCATAGTCGCTGCTGTTGATATAGTGAGTAAGCAGGCCGGTGCCGGGTTTGCGCGTGGGCGCATTATCAGCCGGGTAAGTTTTGTCGATGAGCACTTCACTAAAAATAATGCCTTCACTTTCGAGATTGCGCATGATAAAATCCTGATAAGGCCAAAAAGTAGCTTCAGGAAAAGCATCGGTGCCTAAGCCATCCTGGTTGGTGATCATTACCAGTTCAAAATCCATGTCGCGGGCAATCTTCCCCATCCAGGTAAACATACCCGGAAAAAAAGTGATTTTTTCCAGCGCATCCAGCTGATAGGTGGGCGGCGCTTCGTTAATCAATGTGCCATCTCTGTCGATAAATAAAACCTTCTTCGGTTTTTTTTCAGTACGCTTTTCCTCGAGTGCGTTTGTTGCATTGCCGACATTTTTATTTTCAATCATACGGTCGGGTTGTAAGTTTTTAATGTTTCGATGAGCTTTTTGTTTTCTGCTGCAGTACCCACCGTTATCCTCAGACAGCCTTCGCATCCCTTTGTTTTGGTACGGCTTCTAACGATAATACCTTTTGTTTGCAGAAAGGTAAATACCTCCTCAGCGTTTTTCATTTTTACTAATAAAAAGTTGGCGTCGGAGGGGTAGATTTCTTCAACCATCGGTAAGGGCTGCAATTCGTTTTCAAGCCACTCACGTTGTTCGATAGTGGTTTTAGTCCAATTATTTATTTGCATCACATTTTTCAAGCCATGTAATGCCAACTGTTGGGTAGCCTCATTGATATTGTAAGGATATTTTACATTATTCATTAATGAAATAATTTCTTTACTGGCAAAAGCTAATCCCAGGCGCAAAGCAGCAAGTCCCCAGGCTTTTGACAATGTTTGCATCACAACCAGATTGGGGTACTCCGCGATGTCCTGGGCAAAGGTTTTCTGACGGGCATAATTAATATAAGCTTCGTCAATAACGACAATACCGTCAAAGTTGTTTAAAATGATTTCAATATCCTGCCGGGCAATGCTATTGCCTGTCGGATTGTTGGGAGAGCAGATAAAAATCAATTTGGTGTAATCGTCTACCTGATCAGCGATCGCCTGGATATCCATTTGGTAGGCTGCGTTGAGCGGCACTTCTTTCACCCGGATATTGTTGATAGCTGCACAAACACCATACATACCATACGTGGGAGGTAATGTGATAATATTATCCACGCCGGGTTCGCAGAAAATACGCATCAATACGTCGATCGCTTCGTCGCTTCCATTGCCGGCAAAAATGTTTTCTACCGGAACACCCTTAATTGCGCCGATCCGCTCTTTCAATTTGATCTGCAAAGGATCGGGATAACGGTTTAATGTTTCGTGAAAGTCATTAATATCGAGAGATACGGGCGAGCCGGCTGCATTTTCATTGGCGTCAAGCATCACACTCGCTTCGCCGGTGAATTCGTGCCGGGCGGTAGTGTAAGGGCTGAGGTTTTTTATATTCTCGCGAACCAGGTAAGATAGATTAAAGTCCATTGGTGATATCGTTCAGATCTGAGGAAAATTTTTATGAAAGCCTTATTTTAACCGCGTTGCTATGGGCCTGTAAGCCTTCCGCTTCCGCCATTACAGACACGGTTTTGGCAATATGATGCAGGCCATCTTTGGAAAGCTGCTGGAAGGTTATTTTTTTGTAGAAACTGTCTAACGATACGCCGCTATAGGCGGTAGCATAGCCGTTGGTGGGCAACGTGTGATTAGTGCCGCTGGCGTAGTCACCAACACTTTCCGGAGAATAATTGCCGATGAAAACGGATCCCGCTGCGTCTATTTTTTTTAAGAGACCGGTATTCACCTTGCAAGCCAAAATTAGATGCTCGGGCGCATAGAGGTTTGAAAAAGAAACCGCAGCATTTAAATTTTTAAGAACAATAAGCCGGGCATGTTGAAGCGCGCCTTCGGCAATATCCTTTCTGGGAAGTTGGCTAAGCTGCACTTCTACCGCTTTGGCTACTTTTCGTGCTATGTCGAGATTAGTGCAAACCAGTATCACCTGCGAGTCGGGGCCGTGTTCGGCTTGGGCGAGCAGGTCGGCGGCCACGTATTCAGGAACTGCTGATTGATCGGCAATGACCAACAGCTCCGATGGGCCTGCCGGCATATCGATGGCTACTTTGGTTTGCAAAATCTGCTTGGCAGCAGTTACGAACTGGTTGCCCGGGCCAAAAATTTTGAAAACTGCCGGGATCGATTTGGTGCCGTAGGCCATGGCGGCAATGGCTTGCGCGCCCCCGGTTTTAAAAATTTTAGTGATGCCGCAAAGGGAAGCTGCATATAAAATGGCGTCGTTTATTTTGCCATTTTTATCGGGAGGCGTACATAAAACCACTTCTTTACATTTGGCAATCATCGCCGGGATGCCCAACATCAATACCGTAGAAAAAAGCGGCGCCGAGCCTCCTGGAATATACAGGCCAATCTTTTCGATGGCCCGGGCTTCGCGCCAGCATAGAATGCCCTTCGACGTTTCGACTTTCACAATCGGCTGCTTTTGCGAGCTGTGAAACTTCTGAATATTATTTTTAGCCTGAAGGATGGCACGCTTCAGCTTAGGGTCCATTTGTTTTGCGGCAGTATCGATTTCTTTTTTTGATACCAGTATATTTTTCAAAACTACCCCGTCGAATTTTTCTGCATATTTTTTTAAAGCCACGTCGCCATTGTTTGCCACATCATAAATGATCTTATCAACGGAGGTTCGGATGGCTGAACTATTTTGCATGGGCCGCTGGCAAAGTCCTTGCCAGGCGCTAACGGAAGGGTATTTGTAAATTTTTAAATTCATGGCATCATTGGTGGTTTGGGCGATAGTGATTGTTTAAAGTCAAAAGTCAATGGTCAATGGTCAAAAGTCAATGGTGAATAGTTAAAAGTCAATTGGCAATGGCGAATAGACTATGGCCCACCCATTACTCGATGATTTTTTCGATGGGTAAAATTAAGATACCCTGTGCACCTGCGGTTTTTAATTTTTCGATCACGTTCCAAAAATCATTTTCACCAATAACGGAGTGAATGGAAGACCAGCCTTTTTGGGCCAACGGCACGATCGTAGGGCTGTTGATGCCTGGCAGATACGCACAGATTTTGTCAATGCTTTCATTGGGCGCGTTTAATAATACGTATTTATTATATTTTGCTTTTCTCACGGAGCGGATGCGAAACAATAATTTATCAAGCAGTTCCTTTCTTTTTTTGGAAAGGTTTTTACCGGAAATAAGAACCGCTTCTGATTTCAGGATCGTTTCAAATTCGTAGAGTTCATTACTAAAAAGGGTGCTGCCACTGCTCACCAAATCACAAATAGCATCAGCCAAACCAATGCGTGGCGCGATTTCTACCGATCCGCTGATTTCGTGGATTTCAGCTTTGATCTTATTTTGTTTCAGCCATTTGGAAAGTATAAAAGGATAGCTGGTGGCAATTTTTATTCCGTCGAGGTCTTTTATCTTTTTTCTTTTTTTGCTTTTAGGCAGTGCAATCGACAGGCGGCATTTGCCATAACCGAGGCGCTCGATAATTTCGGTTACTTTGTTTTTTTCAATCGCTACGTTTTCTCCCACGAAACCTATGTCTGCTACGCCATCCTGAACATATTCGGGAATATCGTCATCGCGCAAAAAAAGGATTTCAGCGTCGAAGTTCTCTGCATTTATTTTCAACTGGTTATTGCCATTAGGAACGCCGATGCCGCATTCCTTTAAAAGTTTAAGAGAGTCTTCACTCAGCCTGCCTGACTTTTGAACCGCGATTCGTAACTTTTCCATTTTTAGTTTTTTGTTTTATTAATTGCTTTGTTGTTGCAAATAAAAAAGGCTTACAAATTGTAAGCCTTCTATAAGTTGATACATAGCACCACCGGCTTACTTTAAGTACGCGAAATGATGGTGGATATGTACGTTGTTATTATTCACTGCGCGGCAAATATATAGAAAAAACTTTCAAAATTGCGAATAGTCAATAAAATAATACTGTATTTTTAAAACAAAACTTACGCATGTTAAGAATCGCTACATTGCTGCTATTATTTCATCTTTTTGCTATAAAGCTTCATGCATCATTCCTGCCCGAATTAGCCCTCCGTTCTGAACATCCCCGGCTGCTTTTGCTAAAAGGCGCCGAGAAAGATATTCATAAGGCCGTCGCCCACAATAGTAATCTTAAAAAAGTACATGAAGCGATCATCGCCGAAAGCGATAAGTTTCTAAACACTCCGGTTTTAAAAAGAGAAATGACCGGACGAAGGCTGCTGGGAATTTCCAGGGAATGCCTGCGGCGGGTTTTCTATCTTGCGTATGCTTATCGTATGACCGGGAAGCCGTCTTACGCGGATCGCGCTGAGGAGGAAATGCTGGCTGTCAGCGGCTTCAGCGATTGGAATCCCTCTCATTTTTTGGATGTTGCAGAAATGACGATGGGAGTGGCCATCGGTTATGACTGGCTATTTGATTACTTGCCTCAAAGTTCAAAAGCGGTAATCAAAGAGGCGATAATAGAAAAAGGGATCAAGCCTTCTTTTGAAGGCAAAGGCACCTGGTGGATCAACGGCACCAACAATTGGAACCAGGTATGCCATGCCGGTATTTCTTTTGGTGCCATCGCAATTGATGAAGGCCAGCCGCAACAAACCGGCAAAATCCTCGAACGCGCGATTGCAGGGTTGCCGCATGTGATGAAGGGTTATAATCCGGATGGCGCTTATCCCGAGGGGTATAATTACTGGGGCTATGGCACTATGTTTAACGTACTGTTTATCGATGCTTACGAGAAATTTAAAAACAAAAATTTTGATTTTTCGGACGTGGCTGGCTTTATGAAAACTCCTTATTATATGCTTCATATGGAGGGTAGTTCGCACAATAGCTTTAATTATTCAGATGCGGGAAATGGCGTGGATATTCAGCCTGCTATGTTTTGGTTTGCGAAAAAAATGAAAGATCCTTCTCTCATCTGGAATGAAATGAATTTTATCGAAACCCATGATTTAGCACAGCTTGCGGTAGAGCGTACGCTGCCGGCTTTACTAATTTGGGCAAAAGATTTCAATACCGAGAAGGAGCGTGCGCCATCCGGTCTCACCTGGGCGGGGGGTGGCCCCAACCCGGTTTTTCTAATGAGAAGTTCATGGACCAACCCCGGGGCTGTTTACATGGGGTTAAAATGCGGCTCGCCCTCAGTCAGCCATGGACACATGGACGTAGGGTCTTTTGTATTAGATATGAATGGCGAAAGATGGGCTGAAGACCTGGGTATGCAAAACTATAATTCGCTTGAAACAAAAGGCGTCGACCTTTGGAATATGAACCAGAATTCGCAGCGCTGGACGGTTTTCAGGTATAACAATTTTGCACATAATACACTGACGATAAACGGCCAGCTTCAACACGCAAAAGGCAAAGCAGTTTTGAAGGCGTATGCGTCAGACAAGCAATTTATGAACGCGCAAACCGACCTTTCCGATCTTTATAAAGAGCAACTGGTGGGCGCTTCGAGAGGGATAGCCATTGTTAACGGCAGCTACGCACTGGTGAGAGACGAAGTGAGCGCCGGCGCTAAAGCTGCTGAGCTGCGTTGGACGCTGGTGACCAGGGCGGATGTATCGATAATCGCGCCCGACAGGATCCTGCTCAAAAAAGGTGGGAAGCAGGTGGTGGTGCAAATCAAATCGGATCAGAAAATTGTTATCAAAAGTTGGCCTGCAATTTCCAAGAACGACTATGACGCAGCTAATCCCGGCGTTACTTTGATTGGTTTTGAAACTGAAATAGCCGCCGGCAAAAGCGCCGCCTTCGACGTTTTCTTTTATAGTGATAAAAATAAACCGGCAATTGATTTTAATGTTGCTCCATTAAAGACCTGGCCGAAAGATTAACATTTTCTATCCCGGGTGCAAGTAGGTCATATTCATTATCTTTAGCGCCCAAAAAATAAAGCATGTTACAAATTACCAAGCCCATTGCATTTATAGATCTGGAAACGACAGGGGTAAACCTCGGTAAAGACAGGATCGTAGAAATAGCAATAGTGAAGTTGCTGCCTGATGGTTCGAGAACAGTGAAAAGAAAACTGATCAATCCGGAAATGCCCATTCCCAAAACCTCCAGCGATGTGCATGGCATCACAGATGACATGGTGAAGGATGCGCCTACTTTTGCGCAGGCAGCGCAGGAGTTGAGGCAGGTTTTGGCCGATTGTGATCTTTCCGGATATAACTCTAACCGCTTCGATATTCCTTTGCTTATAGAAGAATTTTTGCGCGCCGGCGTGGAGCTCGAAATGAAAGGCCGCCGGCTTTTAGATGTGCAGAATATTTTTCACAAAATGGAACAGCGCACTTTAGCCGCCGCCTATAAATTTTACTGTGGCAAAACCCTTGAGGGCGCTCATTCTGCCGAAGCAGATGCGACTGCAACGCTTGAAGTTTTGCTGGGCCAGTTGGAACGTTATCCCGAATTGGGCAATACCATCGATTCTATCAACAAATTTTTAGGTGATGAGGTAATCGTGGATTTTGCTCGCCGCTTTATTATGTGCGACGGTGTGGAAGTCTTTAATTTCGGAAAGTATAAAGGCGAGTCGGTGGCGGCAGTGCTTACCCGGGAACCCCAGTATTACGATTGGATGATGCGTGGTGATTTTCCCCAGCAGACTAAACAAAAACTTACAGAAATATTTACCAGGACCAAATTGAAAGGGTTGAAAGTTTAACCATCAATTTTATAATTTGCGAAGCTGATAAGATTCGGCGACGCAGCCTGATGTCCAACCGTTGATTTAATTAAAAAAGTTCTTGGATAAGTTAGTTATTATACCCACCTACAATGAGCAGGAAAATATTGAAAGTATCCTGAAAGCAATATTTGAACTGGATGGGGATTTTCATGTATTAATTGTGGATGATGGATCGCCCGACGGCACCGCAGATATTGTGCGGGCGCTGCAGGGTGTGCACGCGGGCCGGCTTTTCCTCGAAGAACGGAAAGGAAAGCTGGGCCTGGGCACAGCATATATACATGGTTTTAAATGGGCGTTGTCTAAGGGGTATGCGTTTATTTTTGAAATGGACGCAGATTTTTCTCACAATCCCAAAGACCTCATCAGGTTGTATGAGGCCTGCGCCAATGGCGCCGATGTGGCCATCGGAAGCCGCTACGTAAAAGGCGGCGGCGTGATCAATTGGCCTGCCGATCGCATCGCGCTTTCCAAAGGGGGGTCATTATATACGCGCCTGATTACCTGGATGCCGATTAAAGACCCGACCGCAGGGTTTATGTGTTATACCGCCCGCGTCCTTGAAAGTATCAATTTTGAAAGTATTACGTTTGTCGGCTATGCGTTTCAGATAGAAATGAAATTTGCCGCCTGGAAACTGGGCTTTAAAATTAAAGAGGTTCCTATTATTTTCCAGGATCGAACTAAGGGGCAATCAAAAATGAACAAGGGCATTGTGAAGGAAGGAATATTGGGGGTGCTCAACCTTCGGTGGCAAAGCCTGTTTAAACAATATAGAAAGCGAGTGCGAACCAAAGCTACCGGCGAGTAACAGGGGATCGCATCGCTACACCGCCCGGTTTACCATTTTTATTATTGACGATTTTTTTAAAGATATGTACTCCCGATCCGAAGCTTCAAATATCAGGAAAGCGTTTTGGACCACGTTGGGTCAATACCTGAAGCCAGTCAAAAACGCGGCAGGCGAAACGATCAATTGGGTCAACTACAAAACGGGAGTGCGACATATCTATTTTCGCATGGACGCAGGTAAAAGAGATGCGTCGGTTGCCATTGAAATTAAACATCCGTCCGCCGATGAGCGTGCGACCGTATTTGATCAATTTGTTTCCGTTAAGAAAATCTTCGAAGGCGCTGCCGGGCCCGATTGGGATTGGCAGCCGGTTTTCTACGACGAAGACGGAAGCGCGGGCAGCAGGATTTTTAGCCAACTTGAAGGTGTGTCTGTTTTTAATAAAGAAAACTGGCCGCAGATTATTTCATTTTTGAAGGAGCGTATCATTCACCTCGATCAATTTTGGGCTTCCGTTAAATTTCAGTTTGAACCATAGCGTCATTGGTTTTTAATCTGTCATTTCATTATCTTTAAATATCAGCGGTTGTAATAAGGAAGCGCTGTGCGCCGTATCGTTTCATTTCACTTCGTAATACAAACCCGGTAAATTTTTTTAATGAAAAACAGTTTCTTTTTTTTGATGCTATTTATGATGAAGATTGCTAATGCGCAGCAAAGTATCCCTTTGTATGATGTTGTACCCAATAATAAAATATCCGCGAGTGCAGAAACAAGCGAAACCGGCGCCGATGGCGTGACCCGCATAAGCAAGGTTTCGGTGCCCGAAATGTTTATGTACCAACCCGAGCATCCGAATGGAACAGCAGTGCTGATTTGTCCCGGAGGTGGTTATCGCATCCTGGCTATTTCTCACGAAGGCCATGATGTGGCTAAAGCATTGACGCAATGGGGGATTACCGCTTTTGTTTTGAAATACAGGCTTCCTGACGATGAAACGATGTTGAATAAATCGATCGGTCCACTGCAAGATGCAGAACGAGCCATGCAATTGATCCGCGAGCATGCCGGGGAATGGCATATTAATTCAAAACGAGTTGGCGTGATGGGTTTTTCAGCGGGTGGCCATCTGGCGGCATCCTTATCCACTAAGTATAATCAACAGCTTATCGAAAATCCGAAGCGTACCTCATTTCGGCCCGACTTTTCAGTACTGGTGTATCCCGTCATTAGCTTTGCCGACAGCATCACCCACATGGGTAGCCGCGACAATCTTATTGGCAAGAAGCCATCGGTTGAGAAAATAAAAAGTTATTCAAACGAACTGCTTGTTAATAAAAAAACACCGCCCGCATTTCTTGTACACGCAAGGGATGATGGCGGCGTGCCGGTAGCGAACAGTATGGTGTATTACAATGCATTATTAAAACATCATGTTCCGGCGGCTATTCGCTACTTCGACAAAGGCGGGCACGGTTTCGGCATGCATAATAAAAAGGAAGCGGGCGAGTGGATGGACGATTTAAAACAATGGCTGACCGATAGGAAATTATTATAGGATTAAAACTTTAATTTATGAAAATTGCTTTTCACGGCGCGGCGCAAACCGTTACCGGCTCCAAACATTTGATTACGTTAAAAACAGGAAAAAAAATATTGCTCGACTGTGGCATGTTTCAGGGAATGGGCGATGAAACCGATTTGCTCAATCGCGATTTGGGTTTCGATGCGGGAGAAGTTGATGTGATGGTACTGTCGCACGCGCATATAGATCATTCCGGCCTGATTCCAAAATTGGGCGCCGAAGGCTTTAACGGAAAAATATTTGCTACGCCGGCAACAAAAGACCTTTGTGGTATTTTACTGATGGACAGCGCAGAAATTCAGGAAAGTGATGCGCGGTTCATGGAAAAAAAACGGCCGGGGGGTCTGCCGGAGCTCATGAAACCTTTATACACTATCGAGGATGCGAAAAGAAGCCTGTCTCTTTTTGCGCCGCAGGAGTATGGAACATGGTTTCCCATTTTGGAGGGAGTGGAGTGTATGTTTACCGATGCAGGCCATATCATTGGCAGCGCTTGTGTACATCTGAAAATAAAGGAAGATGGCAAAGAGCGCCGCGTGACGTTTAGCGGGGATCTCGGCCGCTACCGCGATATTATTTTGCGGTCTCCGGAGGTTTTTCCGCAGGCAGATTATATCATTATGGAATCTACTTACGGCAACAGCCTGCATGATAATATAACCGGCACGCAAGAGCAGCTTAAAGAATGGATTGAGCGTGTTTGTGTGGAGCGCAAGGGGAAACTGATCCTGCCGGCATTTAGTGTGGGGCGCACGCAGGAAATTCTTTATTTTCTAAATCAATTAGATCTGGAAAACCGGCTGCCCAAAATTCCTATTTATGTAGATAGCCCGCTGAGTATTGAAGCTACCGATATGGTGAAGCGTTTTCCTCAGTATTTCAACAAGCGGATTCAGAACGTGATGAAAAATGATGATGATCCGTTTATGTTTCCGGGGCTCACTTATATCAAGGATGTAAAAGATTCAAAGGCGCTCAACTTCCGGAACGGGCCAATGGTAATCATTTCGGCCAGCGGTATGGGAGACGCCGGCCGCGTTAAACACCATATCAGTAACAATATCGAAAACTCCCGCAATGCTATCGTAATGACCGGTTATTGCGAGCCCAGCTCTTTAGGTGCACGGCTGCTGTCCGGTATGAAGGAAGTGGGAATTTTTGGTACAGAACACCAGGTGAATGCTGAAATCGGGCAAATAAGAAGTATGAGTGCGCACGGCGATTATGAAGACATGAGCCAGTGGCTGGCCTGCCAAAACCCGCGGGAGGTAAGGCAGTTGTTTTTGGTGCATGGCGAGCCCGATGTTCAATTCGAATTTAAAAATCGATTGATGAAAAAAGGCTTTCTGGATATTGCTGTGCCAACGCGGCATTTTGAAATAGGGCTGGATTGATTATGAATATCGTCTTTAAAGCCGATATTTTTAATTATCGGTTTTTGAGCCGATAATATTTTTACAAGGTTTGTAAATAGCGAAAAGTCATTTTATAAGCGAGTCCTGTAATGATAGCAATTGAAATGCTTAATAGGGTACCTATGATCACATATTCTGTTAGCTTCCTATCCTTAGACCTTGAGAGATCACTGAAGCGCAATATCGATTTGGCGGCAATTAGAAAACCTATGGCCGACCATTGATTAAGCACTACGAACAAAAATATCAATAACCGCTCTATCATTCCAATATATTTCCCTGCCTGCTGCAGCGAGTCTTCTGGACTATCTTCTTTTAATTTCCAGAAGTTCATTATCAGTCTCATCAATACTGCTGCCACATAAGTTACAAAAACAACGCTGCATGCTGCTAATAAAAATTCATTTGTAATAGCGATACCTTGAAATTGAGGTTGGGTATATAACACTGCGACCACTGTTATAACCACCATGTGCAGAAGCTGGTCTATGACAAATAAATAAGACCCTTTAAAACGTACCTGGCCATACAATTTCCCTATATCGATGAGATAGTGAGTAATACAAATTGCCAGAATGCCTACCCAGTATTTCAGAGCAAATTGTAGAATAATAAATAATAACAGAGCGTGTATAGCTATATGAAGATATAAATATTTCGATGCCGCCTTTTTTTCATTCTTATGTTTGACCCATTTTGTTGGTTGAAACGCAAAATCCCCGATAAGGTGCGCTAATAATAATTGAAGAAATAATGTTATCATAGTTGAGCAACCTTTTCCTGGTAATATTGATTAAGCTTTTTGATTTCATCAAAGCCGCCGCGCTTTAACGCTTCGCTTATACTGCTTTGTGTTTTCTTTAGCAATAGAGCGATTTCACGTTGGGTTTTTTCGGGTTTTTCAATGCAGGTTAAAATAATTGAGGCCACCGTCCGGCTCCAATTGTTTGCAGTCAGCAAGGCTAAACTAATCATCAGGTTTAAGGTTTCGTCCAATTCCGCGTTTCCTGTGGCTAAGAGTAGCGTCTGTCTTTTTAAAATGTCAAAACTTTCTCCCGATCGAATAAAGGCATTGCCTGTCGACTGGGTTATTTTTTTAGTTTTTTTTTCAATATTGCCAATGCCTATCGCCATACGCACATCAAGGTTTGCTATTTGCTTAATGCTACTTTTAATGTGGATTGCAGCAAGAAAGGCGTTCTCAGGATTTACTTTTAGCTGAAAACTATCCCCCCTGTACATTTCCCAGTCTTTAGGGTCTTTTCCATACTTATTTAATATGTTTTTTAAAAGCGGCTGCCATTTCGCAGGCTTCTCTTTTCTGGAATTTATAATATCTCCCGTTATAATTGCAATCATAAAATATCTCTTCGTACAAATATCGTTTATAAAGCCGATATTGCGAAATATCGGTTAAGGAGCCGATATTAAAATAACTTTAAGATCAAGAACTGTTGGAATTTGCAGGTTTCAAAAATCTCGATTTTCTTCTATGAGAAACGTAACGCTATTTCCTAAAAATAAAAAAAAAGCTACCTTTCCGTAAATTTTATCTATGAGACTGCTGCCGTTCTTTTTTGCTTCGCTGGTTACCATTCTGCTGCTTTTCCTGCTCAACCGCCCGATAGGTAGCAAAGTGCCAATGCCATTAGGTAGTTTTCTTAGTCCGCAAACCGGTTTTTGGCAAAACGCAGAGGATACCGCTTTTGATTATAGCCTGGATGTGATTCATGCGAACCTCAAGGGTAATGCACATGTTTATTTTGATGAGCGGCTGGTGCCGCATGTTTTTGCCGAAGACGATGAAGATCTTTATTTTATTCAGGGTTATCTGCATGCCCGTTTCCGGCTGTTTCAAATGGACTTACAAACTAAAGCTGCAGAGGGCCGGGCCAGCGAAATTGCCGGGCCGGCAGCCATTAGCTATGATAAAGAGCAACGGCGCCTGGGAATGAAATTCGCCGCTGAGAATACCTTGAAGGAAGTTCAGAAAGACAGAAACGCGCTGGCGCGATACACCGCTTACACCGCCGGCGTTAATGCTTATATAAATACGCTGACGGAAAGCACACTGCCGCTCGAGTATAAAATTCTCAACTTCAAACCCGAGGAATGGTCAAATCTTAGAACCATGTTGCTGCTAAAAATGATGGCCAAAATGCTTTCTTCGGGAACGGAGCATGATTTGGAATATACACGTCTGAGGGCCATCTTATCATCTCAACAAATGAATCTGCTTTATCCTGAAGTGCCCGATTCTTTAGTGCCAATTGTTCCAAAGGGCACGCTATTTCCGGAACCGAAACGACAATTTAAATTTCCCGACCAGGTCGATTCCGTTTATTTTAACAATCAGCAAACCGTTCAGGCAAGCGCCCAATATCCGGAAGACAATGATAATGGCAGCAATAATTGGGTAGTCGCCGGCAGCAGGACGGCCAGCGGAGCTCCCATTCTTTGCAATGACCCCCATCTCGAATTATCGCTTCCTTCTATCTGGTATGAAATGCAATTGAGTACGCCCACTTCCAATAGTTATGGCGCCACGTTGCCGGGTAGCCCTTTTGTGATCATTGGTTTTAATGACCATATTGCCTGGGGCGTCACCAATTCACAACGCGACGTCAAAGATTATTACACGATCCGGTTTAAAGATCAAAGCAGAAGAGAGTATTGGTTTGACGACGCCTGGAAGCCTGCTCAGCTACGGTTGGAAACTATTAAAGTAAAGGGTGGTCCAACAGTCATCGACACCGTTGCATACACGGTTTTCGGCCCTGTTTTATATGATGAAACTTACCCGGATACGGTCGCTCAACAGGCGGCGTTAGCAGTAAAATGGACAGCCCATCACACGGGAGACGACGGCAGTGCTTTTTACAACCTCAACCGTGCGACCGATTATGCTTCTTACGTTGAAGCGATAAAAACTTTTGAATGCCCGGGGCAAAATTTTGTATTTGCTTCGAAAGGCGGTGATATTGCGATCTGGCAACAAGGAAAATTTCCGGACAGGTGGCAGGGGCAGGGCCAGTATATCATGCCCGGAAAAGATAGCGCTTATTTATGGCAGGGTTTTATTCCGCAAGATGAAAATCCCCATGCGCTAAATCCTGCACAAGGTTATTTGCAAAGCGCCAACCAGCGCCCTGTTGATGGTTCTTATCCCTATTTCATTCCGGGAACCTATATCACACCGCGTGGTACAGCTATTGATCACTTTTTAAACGGCATGAACAGTGTGACCGTTGATCAGATGATGCAACTTCAAAATAATTATTATAATATTCTTGCCAAAGAGCTGCTTCCCGCCATGATCGCAAATACGAATGTTGCAACGTTGACGCCAGCGGCAAGAAAATATTTTGATATGCTTCAACAATGGGATTTTGATGCAGGCCCATTGTCTGTCGGGCAAACGATTTACCAGTTCTGGCTCGATAGCCTGCAAAAGAATGTATGGGTGGATGAATTACGAAAGGCCGGTTCGCAGGTGCCTATTCCCGAACAGCAAACCTTGATGGAGCTGATTAAAATTGACACCACTTTGTTAGGTTTTGTGGATGATGTGAACACGCCACATTACGAAACGCTCGGCGAGCAACTGTCCAAATCTTTAAACGGCGCAGGCGTGCATCTTGCGGCTTTGGAAAAAGAAGGCAAATTGGAGTGGGCTAAATTTAAAGAGCCGACTATTTATCATTTACTCAAAAACAACCTGCCGTCTTTTGCGGTGAAAAATTTGCCGGTCGGCGGCGCAGGAACAGTAATCAATGCTATCAAAAAAAGCCATGGGCCGAGTTGGCGCATGGTCGTTCAGTTGTCAGCCGTTACTGATGCTTATGGAATTTATCCGGGCGGCCAGAGCGGAAATCCCGGGAGCAGGTTTTATGATAACGCCATTGATAATTGGGTAAAAGGCAAATACTATCAGCTCTGGATGATGAAACCCGAGGAAGCCAGCGATAAACGTATCAAATGGCGGATGAGTTTTTTAACCGGTAAAAAAGTATAATCCCCGTTCTCTTGCGGAAGAAGATGATTGCAAAAAATAAAAATAGATAATTATGAAGTTTTTCATATCGCTTATAGTTACCGGTATTTTCTCTTTTATTGCCGGCCGGTATTTTCCCTGGTGGAGTTTGGCGATCGTCGCTTTTTTGGTTTCTCTACTGATTGCGCAGCGTCCGTTGACCTCGTTTATCTCGGGCTTTTTGGCGCTTTTTTTAGTTTGGTTAATCCTCGCCTTATTGATCAACGCCGAAAATGGTAGCATTCTGGCTAACCGGGTAGGAGGCATGTTGGGCATCGGCCAGCAGCCCGTTATGCTTGCTGTACTTTCCGCTTTTATTGGTGGCCTCGTCGCCGGGTTTGCTGCTTTAAGCGCTTCTTTTCTCAGAAAAACTTCCTGATGAAGGGATGATCCCTGCAAATTGTTCGTTACCTTTGCGCCCTGAAATTTGGTGCAGCCTGCAACTGCCCAATTATTTTTAATTCCTGGTGTAGCATCAGGTCAAATTTCAAAGCATGGCATTACATAACCGCGTTTCTCGTAAAGAATTGAAAGAGCGTATTTTACAGGATGATACGCCGCGCACCACCATTTCCTTTTATAATTATTTCAAAATCGAATCACCGTTGGAATTTAGAAATCATCTCTATAAAGCCTTCGCTGATATGGGTGTGCTGGGGCGGATTTATGTCGCGCATGAAGGCATCAATGCGCAAATCAGTGTTCCTACAGAAAATTTTCAGGCCTTTAAAGCATTTCTTTACAAAGCTGATCCCGCTTTAGATAATTTAAGATTAAATATAGCCGTGGATGATGACGGTAAATCGTTTTATGTACTGGATATCAAGGTGCGTGAAAAAATTGTAGCTGACGGCATTGATGACCCGGGTTTTGATATGGCGAACAAAGGAAAATATGCCGACGCAGCAACCTTCAACCGTTTGGCGGAAGATCCGGAAACGATTATCATCGACATGCGTAACCACTATGAATTTGAAGTGGGCCATTTTGAAAATGCGATCGAAATTCCCAGCGACACATTTCGTGAGCAATTGCCGATGGCTGCAGCCATGATGGAGAGCCATAAGGATAAAAATATCATTATGTATTGCACTGGCGGGATTCGTTGCGAAAAGGCTTCTGCTTACATGAAATACCAGGGCTTTAAAAATGTTTTTCATTTGGAAGGCGGCATTATCAATTATGTGAACAAGGTGAAAGAAGACGGGTTAGCGAACAAATTCCACGGAAAGAACTTCGTTTTCGATCAAAGGTTGGGCGAACGGATCACCGACGAAATTATCTCCAAATGTCACCAATGTGGGAAGCCTGCGGATACGCATGTAAACTGCGTAAATGATGCCTGCCATCTGCTTTTTATTCAGTGTGAAGATTGTGCGCAAGCTTTTGAAGGATGTTGCAGCACGGAATGCCGCGATTTTATTCATTTGCCCGAGGATCAGCAAAAGGCACTGCGAAGCGGCATTGATCTAGGCAGAAACGTATTTAATAAGTCAAAAGCGCGCCTTGGAAATTTGAAAAATTATTCGGATGAAAAATAATTTCGCATTTCCTGTTGCGTTTGGAATGAAGTTTGCGTTTAACAATTTATTATATATCCCAAACCCCAACAAACTATGAAAAGGATTTCTAAAATGCTGTTGCTTTTAACCGTCATCAGCGCCCCTGTAGCATTATTTGTGATTGATAATCAAAAGATAGTGAAAGATAGCTCAGATATTGTTTTACCTAAGCCAGATCCGAACAAAAACGTTACCTACTCAAGTTATACAACGGCCGAATAAAAATCAGCCGTTTTTTTTATTCCCTTCTTCCTTCAGAAGTTTTATTTCTTTTTGAAGTTCGTTTAAAAGCTGCTGTATATGATGGATTTTGCTTTGGCCCGCTAAAGCTTCTTGTGGGTTGCTGTTCTCGTCGTCCTGCTCATCCTGAAGATCTTCCACATCTTCCTGAATTTCTTCCACGTCTTCCTGGATTTCCTCCACATCTTCCTGGATCTCTTCTACGTCTTCCTGCATTTCCTCTACGTCTTCCTGGATTTCTTCAATATCCTCCTGGATTTCTTCCATATCTTCCTGGATTTCCTCGATATCCTCGCTGTTTTTATTGACGGACATTTGAATGAAAATGGCCAGATAAATTGCTTCCAGTGAAACAATCGTCGTTAACACGAGCAGCATCTTATCAAAACTCAAAATATGTAGCGGTGGCAGCGCAAAAGCCGTAATAAAAAGCAAGGTGTGCACGACAATCGAAGCTGTAGATCCAATCCAACGTGTTGCCGTATTTGCTATTTTCTCGAGTCTTGACTCGTTGCGCTCTATCGGCGTTTTGTTTTCTTTGCTTGTCATAATTTGATTGGACGAACCCCGGGTCAATCGTCACGTTTCTAAATCAATCAATAAATCAGTTTACTGCTCCCAAAGCTGTATGCCGCCGTCTATACCGTCAATATTGGTAACGAGCTCAATATTATCATCAAGCGGGAAATCGAGTTTGCGCGCAAGGCCGCCGCCGATATACAAACGGTCGTAGTTAAACACCGTTTTCATAATCGAAATAACGCGTTGCATCCTTTTGTTCCACTTTTTCTTTCCGATGTCGTTATAAGTGGCTTCGCCAATATATTTGTCATAATCCTCGCCTTTGTGAACCGGATGATGAGCCACCTCAAGATGTGGCAAAACTTTACCATCCAAATAAAAAGCCGTGCCGAAGCCCGTGCCGAGGGTAATCATCATTTCAAAACCTTTACCACTTACGCAGCCCAGGCCCAGCATGTCCGCATCGTTGATCACGCGGGTGGGTTTACCCAGCGTCATCATGAGCTCTTCCGCAAGGTTCACGCCTGCCCAAGCTGAAGTGCCCAGGTTGGGCGCCGTGTGCACAATGCCATCTCTCACATAGCCCGGGAAGCCGGTGGATATGCGGCTATATTTAAAATCTTTAACCAGTTCTTTGATAGCAGCCAATACCTTTTCCGGAGTGGCCGGTTGAGGAGTAGGCGTTTTTACATAGTCCTGTAATATTTTACCGGTTTTGCTCAGGGTGCAGGCTTTAATTTTAGAGCCGCCAATGTCGATTGAAAGGGTGGTGGTGGTTGCCATTTGCTTGATTTTCTAAACTCAAAAAGTTTGTAATATAATAAAGATTATTCAGTACCTAATTTTCGAAAAAGCCGAGCGTTCCGCCCGTCCATGTTTTGTTTTTATTGTAACGTACGCCGATCATTTTACCCTTGCTTATCCGAACCAGGTTGTTGACCGGACGGGGCCGTTTTGCTCCTTTGGGCCAAAAATAAAAAATTCGAATTTCCGCCTTTGCCGGTTCGTCGGGCGTTTTAATTACAGCCGCGTAAGTAACTTTTTTCTGCAGGATCCAGTTTTCCGGATCTTTTATTTTTTCCAGATCAGCCGGAGCAACATCTATCACTACGCCCTGGCCTGCAAAAGAAAACAAAGGCTTTAATACATAATCTTCCAGGTTTTTGGGAACCTCTTCCAGCTCGTTTAAAAAGTAGGTTTCGGGAACATGAGGATCTTTGATAAAAGGCAAGGTGTATTTGCTGATGCGATAGAACCAGTTGGGATGCGGCGCCCATTCTACATCAAGATCCGTGAAAAGTATGGCCGCTTTTTCCTGCACCCAACTTTCCTGCTGTAGCAATTCATCAAAAATAACACGGTTATAGATCCGTTTGATCCTTATTTCTTTACCCTCATTCTTATAAAATAACTGCCTGTTCTTATGAATCAATTCGGTGACACATACGGGCTTGATGCCCACGTATTCCTGCGTACAGTAAAAGTCCACATTCGTCTTTTGCTGATGGGGAAACAGTTCTAAAAGCACCACGTTTGCCGGGTCGTGGGGCCCCAAAATCTGGTCTTTTAATAATTGCAAATAAGATTGTTTATCCAACCCGTCCAAATAACTGGTATAGTTGTCTGGTTTATGAAAATGCTTTTGATAGGTGTCGTCCAGCAAAACCTGATAGGCAAAAAGCGTAGGGAAAGCCTGCATTTCGATCAGTTGAGGCTCCAGCTCGCCATCCGCATTTTGACAAACACCAAAGTCGAAAGTCAGAAAGTCGGGATAATCGTCTTCATTTTTTACTTCCAGGTTTTTGGGGATGGCATTTTGTGTCATGCTTTTAAAATCCGGTCGCAAAACGACATCGATAATACTTTCGCAGGCGTTGATCATTTTCTGGTGAAAATATTTTGGAACAAAAACAGGCGTTTCGGCCGGCCGGAATTGTAGCGGCGAATGATGCGCCTCGTTAAGGTCGTTTACAAACGCCTCATATTGCGCATCTTTAAAATGCGCATTGAAAAAATGCCTAAGTTCCTTTACCATTTTGAAAATTAAATTGTTGTTATGCAAAGCATATACGGAATAATTGTCTTCGTTTTAACGCACAGGAAATAATATATGGACAAGATAGTAAATATGTTTATTGTACAAAACGGGGATCGCAGATTTTTTTAAATGAAGTGGATTTTTTTAACAGCTGTATTAATAAATTCATTCGTTCACAAAACATTACCTTGCATCTATGAGGCATTTAAGGGCATTGGGAAAATATTTCTGGAAGTATAAAATTAGGCTGGGAGCTGGTATCCTTTTCGTTGTTTTATCAAATTATTTTAACGTGCTGTCGCCTCAGTTGATGCGCTACATTATCAATTATGTCGATCATTCGCTGGCGCTGACAGGCACTGCTTTCGTTTCCGAGAATGGCTACGATGTGCTGGTGCGCAAAGTGATCCATTGGATAGGGCCCGACAGGCGGGTTTCACAGGTGGTTATCATTGCCAGTGTGGTAATTCTGCTGCTTGCTTTGTTGCGCAGTTTTTTCATGTTCCTCATGCGGCAAACGATTATTGTCATGAGCCGCCATATCGAGTATGATCAAAAAAATGAAGTATATGCCAAATACCAAAGCCTCGACAGCCTGTTTTTTAAACGCAGTAAGGTTGGCGACCTGATGAACCGCATTGCGGAGGATGTAAGTCGCGTGCGTATTTTCACAGGGCCTGCCATCATGTATATTGTAAACCTCGTGTCGGTAATTGCACTCAGCGTTTTCTTTATGCTGCAAAGCAATAAAGAGCTAACCTTATATGTCTTGCTGCCATTGCCTATTCTGGCGATCATCATCTATTTTGTCAACAGTACCATTCATAAAAAAAGCGAAAAAATTCAGGAGGCTTTGTCCGACCTGACCACCAATGCACAGGAATCTTATTCGGGCATACGGGTGATCAAATCCTTCGTTCAGGAAAAAGCCATGCTTGAGTTTTTTAAGGATAATACAGAAAAATACCGGAAGAGCGCGGTGAGCCTTGCTAAAACAGAAGCCATCTATTTCCCCTCTATTAATTTACTGATTGGTATCAGTACGTTGCTGACCATTATGATCGGAGGATTATATTATATCGATCAGTCGCATGATATCAGCCTCGGAACTATCGTTGAGTTTATTGTGTATGTAAATATGCTCACTTTTCCCGTCAGCGCTATTGGCCTGACAGCGAGCATGGTGCAGCGCGCTGCAGCCTCACAAAAAAGGCTGAACGAATTTTTAGATATTGAACCCGAAGTGAAAGATACGGCGGCGGCCCGTGACCTTCCCTTACAGGGAAATTTAGAATTTAAGAATGTCACTTTTACTTACCCAGACACCGGCATTGTAGCGTTGCAGGATTTTGATCTGCGCATTAAAAAGGGCGAGAAGGTGGCTGTTACAGGCCGCACCGGCAGCGGCAAAACGACGGTAGCACAGCTGCTGCTCCGCATGTATAATGCTGATTCGGGCAGCATATTATTTGACGAAACGCATATTAAGGATATCCAATTGGCGTCGCTGCGCCAGCAAATCAGTTACGTGCCGCAGGATGTGTTTTTGTTCAGCGATACGGTTCGCAACAATATCCGGTTTGGTATTCCCAATGCTGGCGACGCTGCTGTACTGGAAGCGGCTCAGATTGCGGGTGTACATAAAGAAATTGAAGGTTTTTCCGAAGGGTACGACACAATGGTGGGCGAGCGCGGTGTAACCTTAAGCGGTGGACAGAAACAACGCATTTCCATTGCCCGTGCTTTAATCAAAGATCCTGCGCTTATTATTTTTGACGACTGTCTGAGCGCGGTTGATGCAAAGACGGAGCAGGAAATTATGGGCAGGTTAAATGCGTATTTGGAAGATAAAACCGCCCTGATCATGACCCACCGCGTTTTTTCTTTGCTCAGTTTCGACAGAATTATTGTTTTAGATGAAGGCCGGATTGTGGAGCAGGGCACGCATGAAACGCTTATGCAAATTAATAACGGATTTTATGCCCGTTTGTATCGTCAACAACAGGGGCGAAAAGCTGTTAGTGAATAACCGCTAAAGCGATTATCTCCGTAAACGAATAAACCCTATTTTTATCCGATGGTATTTACATTTTCTATTACGCTGATCATTACAGCCATTACTGTTATCGTTTCCTTGTTGGCGTTTAACAGCCACAAACTGATTGATAACCTTATTTTTTATGGCCCTGCCATTTCGCAGCGCAATCAGTACTACCGGTTTATTACCTGCGGTTTGATTCATGCAGATTTTATGCACCTGGCTTTTAATATGCTGGCGTTTTACAGTTTCGGTATCGGGCTCGAAAAAGGTTTGTTTGCTTCGCCTGAAGTATTCGGCGCTGATGCTCCGTTTTATTATTTGATGCTTTATGTGGGCGCGTTGATCATTTCGAGCATTCCGGATTATTTTAAACATAAGGATGATTACAACTTCCGCAGCCTGGGCGCTTCGGGCGCGGTGTCGGCGGTTATATTTGCCTGTATCGTTCTTTATCCGACCATTCCTATCAGCTTTTTCTTTCTGCCGGGCATTCCGGGTTGGATATTTGGCTTAATCTATCTGGGCATTTCAGCCTACCTCGATAAGCAGGGCGGCGGCCGCATTAATCACGGGGCGCACTTGTGGGGCGCCGTTTTCGGCGTTGTGTTTACGATCGTATTCGTTTCTTTAAAAGGAGACATTAATGTTTGGCAAAACTTCATTACCAATATTCGTGGATAAGATTTAACGTAATAAAGCGGGGATATCCGGGCAAATTTTGTATTATTATATCGTCATATAATTCTAAACAAAAATTGATTTGCTATGTCTGAACATCATTTTCCCCGCGGCTTTGACTCCTGGCAAAAAACCCATTTTGAAGTGGTGGAGGCGCTTTGTTATTTAAGAGATTTACAAGAGGAAGAAAATCCTAAAAAATTTTCTGAAATGCTCGATCGCAGCGCTACGGAAGATCTCTACCAAACGGCGATAGAGCTGACAGACAAGTTTGAAACCGAAAATATTAACCGGGAAGGGACCACGCTCTTCGACCTTATAGAGGAGTTTGTTTATAAAGAAACAAAACACGAGTAAAATAAAAAAGCGTGTACGGGTTGGTACACGCTTTTTTTGTGGAGGCGACCGGACTCGAACCGGTGTCCAAACATATCCTCCGAAAGCTTTCTACATGTTTATTTCTTTATTAATTGTCGGCAATGAACAGGAAAAGAACCAACCAATTCAAAGCTTAGCTGCATCGTCTTTTGCTACGTTCACAGCCTTACGTAGCAGCATTCTGCGTTTGTTTGTTTGAGTCGGCGGCGGAGCATGGCAGCAGAACAACCTGCTCAACGCGGCCCTAATGACTATCTAATCACTGATTAGGCAGCCATGGCATACTGTGTATTGCCATTTAAAGTTTGAGTATTCAGATTTACGGGCTAATTACACAACGCCCGACATGCTTACACTTTCAAAGACCTACGCTGTCAATACCAAACGCCCCCGTTTGGATACAGTTTTCTTTTATTTTTTTAAGTTATCAACTGCAAATATAACTCATCTTTCTTGCGTCGCACACTTCAACTGCAAAATATAACCAATCCTACTTAGTTATTCGATTTTATGGATGCTCGATGCTGGATGCTTGATGCTGGATGCTTGATACTGGATGCTTGATACTGGATGCTTGATACTGGATACTTGTCATTAATCCAATGAACCATCAACCATCAACCATGAACCATAAACCATGAACCATGAACGATGAACCATAAACCATAAACCATCAACCCAAAAACTACACATCATTTCCCCCAGCCAAACCAGTCATTTCCATTGGCATATAACATCAAACCCAGCAACAGAATCATGCCGACCATTTGCGCATATTCCAAAAACTTTTCATTGGGCTTGCGGCCGCTTACCATTTCATAAAGCGTGAACATCACATGCCCGCCATCCAGGGCAGGAATCGGCAGAAGATTCATGAACGCCAGAATGATGGAAAGAAACGCCGTGATATTCCAAAACGCTTCCCAACTCCAAAACGTAGGAAATATAGATCCCATTGCTTTAAAGCCGCCAACGCCTTTATAAGCCTCTGTTTTAGGATTTAAAATCAACGCAAACTGATCGATATATGCTTTCAGTTTCTCAACCGATTTTCTAACACCTGCCGGGAACGAGGCAAAGAAACTATACTCCCGTTTCTCGATTTTATAGGCGCCAAGCGCTTCATATTCCTCGTCTGTGAGAAAGGGAATGCCGATTCTGCCATCTGCATCAACATTTGCCTTGATCAGCTGCGCATTGCCATTTCTTAAAACCGAAAGCGTAACAGCCTGGTTTTTCTTGTTTTTTAAAACCGTCGACATTTCGTCGTAAAACTGGATAGGAGTGGAGTCGATCGCCGTGATAAGGTCCATTTTTCGCAGGCCGGCTTTATACCCGCCCAGTGTATCCATTTTATATGCTTTGTTATACTCGCCCACATAGGAAGGCACCCTTTCCATAAACATAAAGGCCTTCTTGCGGCGGCTTTCCACGAGTTTTCCAATCAGGTTTACGGGAACCTGTATTGTCATGTGCTGCCCGGCGCGCTCAATGTCGATGGTTTCGCTGCCGATCAGAATCTTTGCGGCGAGGTCCTCAAAATAAGGAACCGGTTCGCCATTTACCGCCAGAATTTTGTCGCCTGATCTTAATCCGATCTCGCTCATGAGGCTGTCCGTAACCGCTACGCCATTTTGCAGCGAACTCATAGGCGTTTTCTTTTCGCCCCACACAAAAAGAATCATGGCATAAATGATAAACGCCACTAAAATATTCATAATGATGCCGGCCAGCATGATGATCAAACGCTGCCAGGCGGGCTTGCTTCTGAATTCATAAGCTTTCGGCGGTTGTTTCATTTGCTCTTTGTCCATGCTCTCATCAATCATCCCGCTGATTTTTACGTATCCGCCCAGGGGCAACCAACCAACGCCATATTCGGTATCGCCCACTTTCTTTTTAAATAAAGAAAACCAGGGATCAAAAAACAAGTAGAACTTTTCGACGCGGCATCCAAACCATCGTGCGGTAATGTAATGGCCAAATTCGTGTAGTAAAACAAGAATCGAAAGGGCCAAAATAAGTTGCGCTGCCTGCACTCCAACTCCCGACCAGTTAATCGCTAAAATATAAAGCATTAGTACGTTGTAGAATTTTTAAGTCAGCAAAGATACACTGAATGTTCTTACTGATTTGCTAAAAACATGAAAATATAAGCTTGTATGTGTTTTAAAAATAATATATAAGTGCGGCTGATTTTTTTCATTTTTTATTGAATTTTATGTATAAAATAATTTAAGGTATTTGCCAACTATTTTTTGTTTTTTCAAAAACATGGTTATATTTGTTAGCTAAGTAAACTTTATTAAGTAAACAATTACGAAAGTGGAGAACGGAAACAACGACAAAAAAATGGAAGCTATTTACAGTAAACGGCTTCGTGCAGGAAAAAGAAGGACTTATTTTTTTGATGTACGGTCAACCAAAGGCAACGATTACTACCTGACCATTACCGAGAGCCGCAAAAGGTTTGATGACAATGGTTATGACAGACATAAGGTTTTTCTTTACAAAGAAGATTTCAACAAATTTTTGAAGGCTTTGAACGAAGCAGTTGAGTTTGTGAAAACTGATTTGATGCCTGATTTTGATTTTGACGCGTTTAACCACGATGAATACGATGAGGAAAACACGACGATTTCACACGCACCTGCCACGGGTAGCGCTCCTGTAACTCCGCCGCCGCCCGTTGAAGCGCCTGACAATGATGAAAAAATTGTCGAGAATGTTGCGCCGAAAACGGAAGAGTCCGGGCCTGCTCCCGACGCGCACGAGGAGGTTGATAAATGGTAATGAAATAATGTATTATAAAAAAAGCCGCTAAATTTTAGCGGCTTTTGTCTTTTTAAGATATGCTTCAAACTCGGAAAGGGTAAAGCTGCTTAAATTAAAGTGAGCGGTAAGCCCTCCTTTTTGAGCAGCAAGCACGCCATATTTTATATCCGACAATCCTTCGATGGAGTGGGCATCCGGGTTGATCGATAGCAACACATTTTTTTGCATAGCGTAATCAATCCACGACCAATCTAAATCTAACCGGTGTGGGTTTGCATTGATTTCAATAACGACATGATTAGCGGCGCAGGCGTCAATAATTTTCTCATGATTGAGCGGATACCCGTTGCGGCTAAGCAAAAGCCTGCCGGTGGGATGGCCTAAAATCGTGGTAAAAGGATTTCCGATGGCTTTAAGCAGGCGCTGCATCGCTTTTTCCTCGTTCATATAAAGGTTGCTGTGAACGGAAGCAATCACCAGATCGAAGGATCGAAGTATATCGTCGCTGTAATCGAGGCTTCCGTCATTTAAAATATCGCTTTCAATACTCTTAAATATTTTGAAGGGCGCTAGCTGCTGATTGAGCTGATCGATGTAAAGATGTTGCTCGCGAATCCGGTCTTCCGAAAGGCCATTGGCATAGGCGGCCGTTTTCGAGTGATCAGACATAACGAGATATTCAAAATTGTGGCTGATCAGTTCGCGCGCTAATTCTTCGATCGTATTAACACCGTCCGACCAGTTGCTATGGTTGTGAATAATGCCTTTGATATCCGCAAGCTCGATCATCTTCGGGAGATTGTTGGCGGCAGCTTGCTGCACCGCTGTTGCTGTTTCGCGGTAATAGGGAGGGATAAAGGCTAGATTCGCTTTTTTAAAAATATCAGTTTCGCTGACGAAGTTTTCCTTTTCGAGGTTTGTAGGCGCCGCATGCGCCCAAAATGATTCAAGGAATGCATCGCTGGCCGATGTTAAAAATTGGCGGGCATATATGTTGCCCTTTGCTAGCAACAGTTTAAGCTTTAGCCCGTTGGTTAATTTATAGACGATATAATCATCTGTCTCTTCGAGAAGCTCCGGCGGATAAGCTGTCTGGAACTTAGGCTTGATCGCTGCTTTGTCCGCGCTCACCACAAACTCCAGTTCATGAAGTGTGAGCAATTGCCGGCGATAGTCGCCTGTTGGCAACACATTCCCGGCTCCGAACATCTGCTCCAAATATTGCTGAACGGTCGGAAAAAGCGGCTCTATTTGAGCATATAAAAAATGACCCGCATGTTGGTTGTAAAATTGGATCGCTTCCAACACGTTGGCCTGCGTTTTAGCGCCAAATCCTTTATACCTCGTCAGCCGGTTTTCGTTGCAGGCGTATTCCAGTTCTCCAATAGACTGGATCCCCATTTCCTGCCACACGGTGTGAATTTTTTTCGGTCCGAGCCCTTTGATGCGCAGCATTTCGCGAACGCCGGCCGGCGTATTGTCTAACAATTGCTGTAACGCAGCCATTGACCCGGTGTCGAGCAGCTCGGCTATTTTGGCAGCAACGGCGGGGCCAAGGCCTTTGATGGAAGCGATGGAAGCCCGCTCTGTGTCGGCCAGCGGCTGTTCGAGCTTTTCAATATGGAAAGCGGCAATAGAATAGGTTTTTGATTTGAAACTGTTTTCGCCATGGATATCCATTAACCTGGACAACAGCGCAAAATGCTCAGCGATTTCTGCATTATTCATATTGCAAAATAAGCAATTACGCTACGGAATGCTCTCATTAGGGTGCAAAAAAAAACCCCCGTGAGGAGGTTTATAATTTTTTATAAGCGATTGCTTATTTTTTCTTTTTTGCTGCTGCCTTTTTAGGAGCTGCTTTTTTAGCTGCTGCTTTTTTGGGAGCTGCTTTTTTAGCTGCTGCTTTTTTAGGAGCTGCTTTTTTAGCTGCTACTTTTTTAGGAGCTGCCTTTTTTGCTGCCGCCTTTTTAGGAGCTGCTTTTTTAGCTGCCGCTTTTTTAGGAGCTGCTTTTTTAGGAGCTGCTTTTTTAGGAGCCGCTTTTTTAGCTGCTGCTTTTTTAGGAGCCGCTTTTTTAGCTGCTGCTTTTGCCATTTGAATTTGAATTTAATTGATTAGTAAATGGGTTGTCGAAAGTAAAATTAGACAAAAAAAAGCTTCCTGCAAATTTTTTTTCCACAAGTTGTCAAGGCATAGCAGGCGTTTATTAACAATCTAAGTATTGGGCAATAAAAAAAGGATAGCAGGCGCTATCCTTTCAAGTATCAATAAAATATATTCCTTAAGCCTGAACAGCCTCCGAAACAGAAACTACGGTTCTGTCTTTTCTACCTTTTTTGAATTCAACGATACCGTCAGCTAATGCAAACAAGGTAAAATCTTTACCTACGCCAACGTTGGATCCCGGATGATAAACCGTTCCGCGTTGACGAACAATAACGTTTCCTGCGATAGCAGGCTGACCACCGAATATTTTAACACCTAATCTTTTGCTTTCCGAGTCGCGGCCGTTTTTTACACTACCTTCGCCTTTCTTATGTGCCATGATTAATTATTTTGAAGTTGATATTGATAAAAGTTATTAAAGAAATAATTAAGCGATACCGGTAACTTTAATTTTTGTGTACGCAGTACGGTGGCCTTTCTTTTTATGAAATCCTTTTCTTCTTTTTGTTTTATATGCAATAACAGTATCGCCTTTAATGTGATCCACGATTTCAGCGCTCACTGTTGCTTTATTATCTGCCCCAACCGACAGTTTGCCATCGGCATGTACAAATAAAACATCCAGGTTGATGGAATCTCCCGCTTTCCCTTCTAAATGGGGAACGAATAATGTCTGATCCTTTTCTACCTTATATTGTTGGCCTGCTACTTTAATTACTGCTATCATCTTATTAAAATTAGGCGGCAAAGGTAATTAGAAATTCTGAAAAATTCAACAATAATTTATTTTTTACACAAATCCTTTTTTGTCAGGTAGGCGTAGCGGCTATTTTTGCCTAAATTTGAGTGCGACGCAGTTCTGTATAAATTTGTATAAGTTAATGAAAATCAAATCTTTTTTAGCAAAGCCCTTTGCCTCTATTGTTCACAAAAACATAAAGAAAGGAATGTTTACTGCGGTCGCAGATCAACAAACCATCTTCAAAAACCTGCTTAAGGTTGGCAAAAATACACAGTTTGGAAAAGATCACAAGTTCGACGATATAACTGCTTATAGCGAATTTGTCAACGCGGTTCCCGTCCGTGATTATGAAGCGCTGGCTGCTTACATTCAACTCATCAAAGAAGGAAAGCATAATGTACTTTGGAAGGGCGTTCCCATTTATTTTGCGAAAACATCGGGTACCACCAGCGGAACGAAATATATACCGATTACGAAAGATTCGATAGGCAATCACATTAACTCAGCCCGCAATGCGCTGCTTTGTTATATGGCCGAAACGGGCAACACGCAGTTCGCGGATGGTAAGTTAATTTTCCTCAGCGGCTCTCCCGTTTTGGAAAGGGTGGGAGGCATACCTACCGGCCGGTTGAGCGGCATTGTGAACCATCATATTCCTAAATATTTAAGAAAAAACCAGCTGCCCGACTATGAAACCAATTGCATAGAAGATTGGGAAACCAAATTGAACCAAATCGTGAATGAAACGATCGACCAGAATATGACCCTCATTAGTGGCATTCCGCCATGGATGCAGATGTATTTTGATGAGCTGATCAAAAGGACCGGCAAACCTGTCGGTGAAATTTTCCCCAATTTCTCAGTGATGGTGTATGGCGGTGTAAATTTCGAGCCCTACAAAGCCAAGTTATATCAAAGCATTGGAAGAAAAGTGGATGGCATCGAAACCTTTCCCGCGTCAGAAGGATTTTTTGCTTTTCAGGATAGCCAAACCGAACCGGGCCTGCTTTTGAACACCGACAGCGGCATCTTTTTCGAGTTTATACCCGAAGAGGAGATCGGCAGCGAAAACCCCAAACGTTTGTCGTTGGGCGATGTAAAGACCGGGGTGAATTATGCTTTAATTATCAATAGCAATGCGGGCTTATGGGGCTATGATATTGGTGACATGGTAAAATTTGTGTCTACCGATCCATACCGGCTGGTGGTAACGGGCCGTACCAAACACTATATTTCCGCCTTCGGAGAACATGTGATCGGCGAAGAAGTGGAGTATAGCCTGATGAAAGCTGCGCGCGAAGAAAGTGTTCATATCACGGAGTTTACAGTGGCTCCTTATGTGAACGAGGGCGAGGGCAAAAGTTATCACGAATGGTTTATTGAGTTTGATAATATGCCTGATAATATGGAACGGTTTTCTCAAAAGGTGGACGTATATTTACGTGAGAAGAATGTTTATTACGACGATTTGATCGCAGGAAATATTCTGCAAACGCTGAAGATTACGCCAGTGAAGAAAAATGGTTTTATTGAATACATGAAATCAGTAGGAAAGCTGGGAGGGCAAAACAAAGTGCCCCGCCTGAGCAACGATCGCAAGATTGCAGAAAACCTGAGCCGCTGGGCACAACCGGCATTAAATAATTAAGCCTTTGGCATTCTTTCTGTAAATATATCACCACCATTTTGTTAGTTTTGAAATTATGATTAAACGGATCGGCATTTTTGGTTCAACCGGATCAATAGGTAAACAGGCGCTGGAAGTGATTAGAGACAATCCCGATAAATTTTCTGTGGAAATTTTAACGGCCAATAATAATTATGAAATGTTGGTGGAGCAGGCTTTGGAATATGACCCCAACATTGTCGTAATTGGAGAGAAAAAACTGTATGAAAAGGTAAAAGGAGAGCTATCGGGTACCGACATCAAAGTGTTTGCTGGCGAAGAAGCGATCGAAGAGGTAGCCGCCATGGATTGCTACGACATGATGCTCGCTGCCATCGTGGGTTTTGCAGGACTCAAACCCACCCTGCGCGCTATCGAAAATAAAAAAGCCATCGCGCTTGCCAATAAAGAAACCCTGGTGGTTGCGGGCGATATTGTAATGGATCTGGCGGTTGAAAACCAGGTGCCGATTATTCCCGTCGATTCGGAACATTCGGCCATTTTTCAGTGCCTGGTTGGAGAGGCACGCAATAAAATTGAAAAAATTTATCTTACTGCGTCCGGCGGCCCATTTCTGGGAAGAAAGCCAAACTTTCTCGTCAACGTGAAGCGCGAGCATGCGCTGCAACATCCCAACTGGCAAATGGGTGCGAAGATTTCTATTGATTCAGCAACGCTAATGAATAAAGGCCTGGAGATGATCGAGGCCAAATGGCTTTTCAATCTTGAACCCGATCAAATTGAAGTGTTGGTGCATCCGCAAAGCGCCATTCACAGCCTTGTTCAGTTTGAGGATGGCAGCTTGAAAGCCCAATTGGGCGTGCCTGATATGCGTTTACCGATACAGTATGCCATGGCTTTTCCTTACCGCCTGCCCAACGATTACACCAGGTTTAGCTTCAAGAAGTTTAGCTCTTTTACTTTTGAAGAACCCGATTTGCGTACTTTCAGAAATTTGGCTTTATCGATTGAGGCGCTGCAAAAAGGAGGTAATTTGCCCTGCATTATGAACGCTGCTAATGAAATCGCCGTGTATGCGTTTTTGAGAAACCGGATTGGCTTTTTGGAAATGACCGATGTGATTGAATCCGTCATGCAGAAAGTGCCATTTATGGAGAAACCTTCTTTTGAAGATTATCTCAACAGCGATGCCGAAGCCAGAAGCCTCGCCGCTGATATTATCCAGCTTTAATACCTTTTTCATGCACGTAATTGTTGCCGCTCTGGCACCATTATTTTAAAATTAACTCCAGATGAAAAAAAGAATGCTCGGGCTTTTTTTATGCTTACCTTTTTTTGCTGCAAAGGCGTGGGCCGCCAAAGTAGATACGGTGTTGACACATAGCGCCATCATGAAAAAAGATATAAAGGCGGTGGTTATTACCCCTGACGACTATAACAAATCAGAAAAATATCCGGTTGTTTATTTGCTGCATGGTTACAGCGGCAATTACGCCAATTGGGCCAAAGCCGCTGACGTACTCAAATCAGCCGATCTTTATCAGCAAATTGTGGTATGCGCCGATGGAGGTTTCAGCAGTTGGTATTGGGATAGCCCGGTCGACGCTTCCATGAAATACGAAACCTATGTGTCAAAAGAATTAGTGGATTGGATCGATAGCCGCTATGCGACCATTTCAAATTCGAAAGGCAGGGCCATTGCCGGGCTGAGCATGGGCGGCCATGGTGCCTTGTATCTGGCTATCAAACACCCGAACGTTTTTGGGGCTTGTGGCAGCCTGAGCGGCGGGGTCGATATCAGGCCTTTTCCTGATAATTGGGATATGTCGAAACGCCTCGGAAAATTTTCTGCGTTTCCCGATCGGTGGAATGAATATACCGTTATCAATCTTTTGCATCTTATTGAACCCAATTCCCTCAAGATCATCATCGACTGTGGCACGGAGGATTTTTTTTATAAAGTGAATGAAGCATTGCACGAAAAATTATTATATTTAAATATTCCGCACGACTATATCACACGCCCCGGGCGCCACAACTGGCCCTATTGGGAAAAGGCAATCGGCTATCAACTTTTATTTTTCCATCAATTTTTTACTCAGCCCTCTTGAGTTTTTTTGGTTTGTTGCGATTCTTTTGCCTGATACTAAATTTGCTGCACAGTATTTGATGCGTCAAGTATGCATTAAATAATCAGATAACTATTAAACGTTTACAAGTTATCTTAGATCAAAATATATATACTAAATATTCTGCTGATGTTAGAGAATGGCTTTGAAAGACTGGTGACGGTTATGGATACCCTTAGGGAAAAATGTCCGTGGGATCAAAAGCAAACCATACAGTCGTTACGGCAGATGACGTTGGAAGAAACCTACGAGCTTACAGATGCCATTTTAGAAGAAAACTGGGCGGATATAAAAGAAGAGCTCGGTGATCTGCTCCTGCATATTGTTTTTTATTCAAAAATAGCTTCAGAGAAGAAACAGTTTGATATTCACGACGTCGCGCATTCCATCTGCGAAAAACTGATTAAAAGACATCCGCATATTTATCCAGCGGAAGAGGTAAATCCACAGTTGATTGAAGTGCAATCGGCAGAAGATGTAAAAAAGAATTGGGAGCAAATCAAACTAGGGGAAGGGAAGCGCTCGGTTTTAAGCGGCGTTCCCAATAGTTTACCGAGTGTTGCCAAAGCCATGCGCCTACAGGAAAAGGCCAAGCAGGTGGGCTTTGAATGGAGCCACAAGGAGGATGTTTGGAGGAAAGTCGAAGAGGAAATGAAGGAGTTGTCTGAGGCTGTTGAAGGCGGTGACCAACTGCACCAGGAAGAAGAGTTGGGAGATTTGATGTTTTCGATTATTAATTATGCAAGGTTTTTAAATATTGATGCCGATGCGGCCCTTGAACGGACCAACAAAAAATTTAAACGGCGTTTTACGGAAATGGAAAATATGGCGCGGCAGCAAGATAAAAGTTTGAGGGATATGACGCTTGATGAAATGGATAAGATCTGGAATTTAGTAAAAGCCGGCGGTTAGAAATGCATAGTGTGCTAAAAAATAAGAATTTTTGGAGCTACGTCATTCTCGTCGCGGCGATATTTTTGTTTGCCTGCTCCTTCATCTTTCAATCGCTATCCTACAACCGGTCTTCTTTCGCCCAGCAGGTGAAATCGCTTGAAAAGCAAATTCATAAGCAACAGCAGGACGTGAAGATGGTTTTGGAAGACACCGCTTTGATAAGCCGTTTTAACTCGGGTCGCGCTACCCAGGCTGATCTCGATTTCCTTTATAAAAAGCCCTATTTTTTTTATCTCTACGGAACGGCAGGTACAACGCGTTATCTAAAATTTTGGAACACTGCGGTCACCATCATTCCCGACAGTATTATTAACAATGGTAAGTCTGAGGAATTTTTACGGCTTTCAAACGGGTATTATTTTATTAAAAAAAGCGGATATAAAAACAAAGATGGCTTGAAAGTGTGTTACGCCATCCTTATCAAATCGCAGTTTTTTATCACGTCGGATAATTTCAAAGAATCTTACCCACTCAACACCGGGCTTGACGACATTGCTGAGATAAGCGACACGCCTACTTCGGATGTTGTAAGGTCCCTTTCGGGAAAAGTACTTTTTTATTTAAAGCAAAAGCCCGGCACTATCTCCGAAACGGATGATTACGGATTTGTGATCCTCAGATTAATCAGCTTCTTCTTTATTTTTCTTGCCATTTATTTTATTCTTTTTAAAAGCGTTGTAAGAAAGTACAAATTCGCAGATATACCATTTTTTATTGCCTGCCTGCTGTTGTTTCGCATTTTGCTATACTTGTTTAGCGACTTGTTCCAGTTGCAACAGCTCGAGCTGTTCAATCCTGCTTTGTACGAAGCAGGCCGCATGCTGCCGAGCTTAGGTGATTTGTTGATCAGCAGTGCATTGTTTTGCTGGTTCGGTATTTTTATCTGGAATCGCATTAAACCCGACGGGTCGGAGCCGCCTAAGCCGCAAAAGGGGCACGTACAGTGGATCAAAGGGATTCTTTACATTTTCTTTCTCTTGTTGCTGACGTTCACCACGGTCAACGTGATCAGGAGTATCGTTGCGCGTTCGCAGGTTTCATTTGACGTGACCAATTTCTTTAGCCTAAGCTTTTTCACAGCCGTAGGGTTTGTAATCCTGGCTTTTCTGTCGTTGGGCTTTCACTATTTTTCGCGCATTATTTATAATTATCTATTCCCATCTTTTGCAGGCCGCGTATATTATATCTACCTGTTGATTGCTGTATTAGGGTTGTCATATATTGCCATTTCATCCACGCACTCTATCAAACTCTATCTTTTCTGCCTGTCGTGGCTGTTGCTTTATACTTTTTTATTCAACAATGAGACAGCGCTTAACCGGCTGATTCGCTTTAATATTTCCGGCATTGTTATCTGGATTTTTATTTTTTCAATCAGTATATCCGTGTTGATGCTCGCCGAAATAAACAAAGCCGAGTTGGCCCAGCGGAAGCTTTACCTTGAAAAACTTGAAACCAAGAGCAACCCATCCACCGAGCGCCTCGTGGTTATGGCCAATACCTATTTGGATAACGATTTTTTCCAGGATAATTTTCACCGGTTGTACGACAAAACGCAAAACCAATTTCTACGGGACAGTATTTTGTCAACCAATTACTATCGCTATCTCAGGGAGTATGCGGGTAGTATTTATTTTTTTGACAGCACGCATCAGCCGTTATTTAATCCCGGCGCGCTCACTTACGAATCTATCAATACCATCATCAGCCGGCAGTCGGACTCGACTGGTTTGCCCGACCTCTATATTTATGAAGCTTCATATGGCAACTTCGCTTATATTACTTATCGAACGATTAAGGACGATGCCGGCCAGCTCGTGGGAAATGTTTGTATTATCTCCCAGCCGAAGAAGTTCTCATCGGTTGATATCAGTCCGGAGTTATTTCGCCAGTACCACGATTGGGAATTTTATAATTCGCCGGTCTATAGCTACGCGATCTATTCAGATAAATTATTGGTTTCGTCATCAAAAAAATATCCATTTACCTACAGCCTGGTACAATCGCAAATACCCAAAACGACTTTTGAATTAAGAAATAATAATGGCTACAGCGAACTTTGGTATCGGCCAAGCGCGAATAAAGTGATCGTGATGACGCGTAAGAACGAACGTGTCCTTGAGACGATTACCTTGTTTTCTTATATTTTTTGCGCTTTTCTTTTTTTGGTAGCGCTGATTCAGCTGATGTCTAATTTGTTGAACTTGATTCTCAATAAAAGCCTCCTGAAGAAGCGGCTTCAATTCTCCACAAGCATTCGCGGGCAGATCCACAACACATTTATCCTGATTACGCTGTTGTCATTCCTTGTAATCGGTATTGCCACGATCTCATTTTTTATTCAGCGCTTTGAAGATTCTAATGCCGAGCATCTTGGCCGGACAATGAATATAATGGTGAATGAAATGCAATCGCGAAAGGAAATTGGCTCTCTGGTTTATGAACAGGCGGACACCTTAAACTCGCAGCGACTGGAAGATATCATCAAGCGGGTGGCGGATATTCACGGGGTGGATGTTAATATTTACAATTTTAAAGGCGCTTTGCTCGCCAGCAGCCAGCCCGATTTGTACAGGAAGGGAGTTTTGAGTACGCAAATTGATCCGCGCGCTTATTATTATCTGTTGAGGTTGCGCCGCATTGAGCATACGCAGAAGGAAAAGGTTTCCGAGCTGAAGTACACTAATATGTATGCGCCGCTGAGAAATGATGCGGGCTTTTTCTACGCCTATCTCAGCATTCCTTATTTTACTTCCGAAAAGGTATTGAACGAGGAAATATCACGCTTCCTCGTCACGCTTATTAATTTAAACGCTTTTATATTTTTGATTACCGGGCTGGTCGCGCTTTTGATCACTAACCGTGTTACCCACTCATTCGCGTTGATACGCGACAAGCTTATGCAGGTCAATCTGTCCAAGAATAACGAAATGATCGTTTGGGAAAAAAATGATGAAATCGGAAGCCTGGTAGCGGAGTACAACAAAATGGTTACAAAACTACAGATCAGCGCTAATGCCCTTGCAAAATCGGAACGGCAGGAAGCCTGGCGTGAAATGGCGCGGCAGGTCGCCCATGAAATCAAAAATCCGCTGACACCGATGAAGCTGAGCCTGCAGTATCTGCAAAAGGCAATTAATAATGATAGCCCTAACGTTCAGCAGCTGACTTTCAATGTTTCAAAAACATTGGTAGAGCAGATCGACCATTTATCGAAGATTGCGGCTGACTTTTCCCAGTTTGCAAACATCAACCAGGTGAAAACAGAAGTGTTTGACCTGCATGAAGTGATTCAACCGCTGATCGTTATTTACAGTAAAAATCCAGAAGTAGAATTGACCTGGCAACCCTTATCGCAGCCCATTCTGGTTTTCGCTGACAAAACCCAAATGAACAGGGTGTTCACCAATTTATTTGGGAACGGCATAGAAGCCGCTCGTCCAGACATATCATTCAAAATGAGTGTGACTGAAAAGATAGAAGGTAATAATGTGTACGTTACGGTAACGGATAACGGTGTGGGCATCAGCGAAGAGATGCTAAGCAAAATCTTCACGCCGAATTTCACAACGAAAAGTTCGGGCACAGGCCTTGGTTTGGCCATGTGTAAAACCATTATCGAACAAGCCGGAGGCGAGATATCATTCAATACCCATGTAAACGTGGGTACTTCTTTCCAAATTAAGATGCCGCTGGCTTAGAGGGGTGCATGACATCAAAAAAGCCAGCTGAATAATCAACCGGCCTTTTATAATTGAGTTCTGAAATTCTTAGTTGTTCAAAGAATCAACCGCAGCAGCAGCAGCAGAATCAACTGTAGCAGCAGCAGAGTCGATAGTAGCTTGAGCTGAATCAGCAGTAGCTTCAACAGCAGCGTCTAAAGAATCAGCAGTAGCTTCAGCACTTTCAGTTTCAGCACTGTTACAAGCCGCGAAAGAAACAGCGATCAGAGCAATTGCGAATAATTTTTTCATGATTGTTTTTTTTGTTTTAAAATTATAATTTGAAGATTAATACCGAAAACACAAAGAGGTAACCCAAAAACAAAAAATAATTTCAAATTTTTTTTTATTGACAATCAGTTTTTTATGATTTAATAAATTAAAAATCTATTTAATTTTTAAAAATTCTGGACTTAATGCGTCAAAAATGGTGCGATTGGTTTCATTTTCGGTGGCAAGATCGTGTAAAGTTATCTTTTCAAGCAGCGAGTTTACTGTCATTTGAATCATTTGCCATAGCGATCGCGACGAGCAATCTACCGAACTGGTACAAAATCGCATGACAGCGCCATTTTCATCCGTGAATTCTTTATCAAGCGGCGTACCCAGCGCTTCCAAAACGTTTTTGATAATAATTTCGGTGGCTGGTTTGGCCAAAACGTATCCGCCCTTGTTACCGGGTGTACTTCTTATAAAATTTGCCATGCGCAATAAGCGAGTTAGCTTGGCAATATAATGCTGGCTGAGCTGCTCCGTCTCGCTCAATTGCGGAATACTCATGCCGTCCTGGTCTTTGCAGGACGCAATGCGTATCAGTATTCTTAAGCCATATTCTTCCTGTGCAGTGATTTTCATGAGTTTCCTTTTATAGTTTTCTGCAAAGACAATTTATTTTGAACATTTACATAAAGCCGAGTTCGAGTTGAGCAGCTTCACTCATCATCGATTTGTTCCACGGCGGATCCCAGGTGACGGTCACCAAAACGTCTGAAACGCCCTCAATTGCTCTTACTTTTTCGTCCACCTCCATGGGCAGGCTTTGCGCCGCCGGGCAGCCGGGCGCGGTAAGCGTCATCAGCACAAACACGTTGCCGCCTTCATTAACTTCCACTTTATAAATCAGCCCCAGTTCAAAAATATTCACCGGAAGCTCGGGGTCGAAAATGGTTTGAAGCACTTCGACCACTCTGTTTTCTATTTCAGATTCGTTCATGATCTGCTATTTTAAAAATCCCGAAGCTTTAGTTTTGCCTGAGGCTGTAAGCCAGGGCATAATGTTTCATTTGTTTTACCATTGCCAACAACCCGTTTGAGCGCGTTTGTGCCAAATGGCTCGTCATGCCGATCTTATTGATAAAATCCATTTTTGCAGCGAGAATTTCTTCCGGCGAATGGCCGCTCAACACGCGGATTAGCATACTGATCAGGCCTTTTACTATCACCGCGTCGCTCTCCGCCTGGAAAAATACTTTACCATCGCGATAGTCAGCGACCAGCCATACCGTTGATTGACAACCCTTCACTTTGTTCTCATCTTTTTTAAATTCGTCGGGTAGGGGCGGCAACTTTTTCCCCAGGTCAATAATATACTCATATTTATCATCCCAACTATCAAAAAGTGCAAAATCTTCTACTATTTCCGTTTCTGTTTGTTCAATTGTTTTCATCATGAGTCGAATTTTATCGCAGCACTTTTACCGCTCTGTTCAAAGCTTCCATCATCAGGTCAATTTCTTCCGTGGTATTGTATAGCGCGAATGACGCTCGTATGGTTCCCGGAATGCAAAAATGATTCATCAGTGGCTCGGCGCAATGGTGTCCCGTGCGCACGGCGATACCGCGGTTGTCTAAGAGAACGCCGATGTCTTGCGGATGAACACCTTCGATGACGAAAGAAACCACACTCACTTTGTGATCGTTATCGCCTATGACCTTCAGCCCTTCAATCTCTTTCAATTTTTTTGTGGCATGCGCCAAAAGCATATCCTCGTGGCGACGGATATTTTCTTTCCCAATTTTATTGATATAATCGATCGCGGGTTTCAGCGCTATGGCATCTGCAATATTCGGCGTGCCGGCTTCAAATTTATAAGGAAGATCGTTGTAAGTTGTCTTTTCAAAAGTTACTTCCCTGATCATTTCTCCGCCTCCCGCAAAAACAGGCATTGTTTGCAGCAACTCTTTTTTTCCGTAAAGAATGCCCATGCCCGTAGGCCCGAGCAATTTGTGGGAAGAGAAGGCAAAAAAGTCGCAATCCAGATCCTGCACATCAATGTCCAAATGCATGGCGCTTTGCGCGCCGTCGATCAGCACTACAGCGCCTTTTGCATGGGCTTTTTGGATAATCGTTTTTACGGGATTGACCGTTCCCATTGCATTAGACACATGATTTACCGCAACGAGCTTCGTTCGGTCGCTGAGCAAGTTTTCAAACTCGTCCATCAGCAACTCACCGTTGATATTTACCGGGATGACTTTTAAACGGGCCTTATTTTGCTCGCAGATAATTTGCCAGGGAACAATATTCGAGTGGTGCTCCATTCCGGAAATGATCACTTCATCGCCTTCCGCCAGGTTTTGCTTTGCCCAGGTATAAGCGACCAAATTGATGCTCTCGGTGGTGCCGCGTGTGTAAATGATTTCTTCCCGCGACTGCGCATTGATAAAGCTTTTAACCGCATCGCGCGTCGCCTCAAAATCAGCTGTGGCTTCCTCGGCTAACGAATGGATGCCACGATGAACATTGGCGTTATTGTAGCTGTAATAATGGACCAGCGCATCAATCACCGATTGGGGTTTTTGAGAAGTGGCGGCATTATCAAAATATACCAAAGGATAGCCTTTCACCTTCCGGTTCAAAATTGGAAAATCTTTCCGGATGCTTTCTATATCATAACCTTTAAAGGTTGCTTCAATTGTTGTATTCATCATCGCACTACTTTGATGTCATTCAAAGCAAGACCGGGAAACGGACATGCATTTCCCGGATTATTTTTGATGACACTTTATTTTATAAATTCAACTTCTTAACCACCAACGCATCGACAAAGCTTTGAACATTTTCATGCTTGATCTTTGCCAGCACATCAAGCGCAAAGCCGTGCAACAGGAGGGAAGTAGCTGTTTTTTCTTCAATACCCCTTGAGCGCATATAAAAAAGCGCGTCTTCATCTAAGCGGCCTACCGTACAGCCATGCGAACATTTTACATCATCCGCAAAAATTTCCAGTTGGGGCTTGGTATTAACGCTGGCGTTTTCTGATAAAAGAATATTACGGTTGCTTTGATAGGCATTTGTTTTTTGAGCGATCTGGCGAACGAAAATCTTTCCGTTAAAAACCCCGGTTGAATGCCCGTCAAGTACGCCTTTATAAAGTTCGTTGCTGAGGCAATTAGGTTCGCGGTTATCAACCACTGTATGGTTGTCAATATGAGTTTGATTGTCGCCCAGGTAGAGCCCGTACATATTGGCTTCGCTGTAGGATGCGCTCATTACCATGTTCAGGTTATTGCGGATCAATCCTCCATTGAGGCACACCGTAACAACGTTGGCGACGCTTTTACCAATTTGATGAACATGCGTGGTGCTTACCACTTTCGAGTTAGGCCCGTCGTTTTGAATTTTATATAAATCCAGAACCGCATCTTTTTCTACCACAAGTTCGATGACCTGGTTGGTAAAGCTTTCGTCAGAACCGATGGTTACGAAGGTCTCCACGATCTGCACTTGCGCATTCTCGGCCAAATGAACCAGGCAGCGCGGCTGCGCAAAGATGGCGCCGTTGCGGGCGTCTGTAATATTGTACAGATAAACCGGGTGGCTCGCCGTTTTGCTTTTGAAAACATGAACAAATACGCCTTCCTGTATAAAAGCAGTGTTTAATGCATTGATGCCGTCTTTATGATAAGCTGCACTGTGGCCCAAATGATCTTTTACGATCTGCCCGTATTGCTCGTGCGCCGTGGCTTCCTGAAGGGAAATAATTTCCAGTTCCTCCGAGCGCGTATGCGATAGCTCGGGGTGTAGGTGGCCGTTTACAAAGACAATTAAATTAGCATCTTCGTGGCCAGGAAGTTGCAATTCTTCAAGATCCGCAGCCGAAAACTGTTGTTCTTTTAAGTCTTTTGTAAAATGATAATCCTTATTGAAAAAATCGTTAATACGCGTGTACTTCCACTCTTCGTGCTTCACGGTGGGAATACCTGTTTGTTCGAATTCCCTAAACGCCTCATCTCTCACATCTTTGATATGATTGTCCACAGGATTTTCCTGAAGTTGTTGAAACCGTTCTTTAAAATATGATATTGTATCCATTGAATTGATCTGATAATTTGTTGATATACTAAAACTGTAAGCAGTTTCCTTGCCGCTCTTTATCGCTGTGCGCTTTTAAACCAGCGCGCTTTTGATAAAATCATATCCTTTTTCTTCCAGTTCGTATGCCAGTTCTTTTGTTCCTGATTTTACGATCTGCCCGTTGTATAAAACATGCACAAAATCGGGAACAATATAATTCAGCAGGCGCTGATAGTGCGTCACACACAAAACAGCATTCTCGCTATTGCGCAACTTATTCACGCCGTTGGCTACAATACGGATGGCGTCGATATCAAGCCCGGAATCCGTTTCGTCAAGAATCGCCAGCTTAGGCTCCAACATGGCCATCTGGAAAATTTCGTTTCTCTTTTTCTCACCGCCAGAAAAACCTTCGTTCAGGGCGCGGCTCAACATAGCCTGGTCAATTTCTACCAATGCCATTTTTTCTTTCATTTTTTTAAGAAAAGAAACGGCATCTAATTCTTCTTCGCCACGATATTTCCTGATTTCATTTACCGCCGTCTTCATGAAATTAGTTGTGCTCAAACCTGGTATTTCAACAGGATACTGGAAGCTTAAAAAGACACCTTCGCCAGCACGTTCTTCCGGCGCCAGGTCTAAAAGGTCTTTACCCATAAATTCCACAGAACCATCTAACACCTCATAATCTTCCTTTCCCGCAAGAACGGAAGCAAGCGTACTTTTTCCTGAACCATTTGGACCCATGATAGCATGCACTTCACCCGGATTGATTTCCAGATTAATACCTTTTAAAATTTCTTTTCCTTCAATACCTGCTCTCAGGTTTTTTATTTTCAACATTTTATATGCGATTTATTAAATTTTAGTTTAGATTTATGACTGAAAAAGCCCTGTTATTTTCTTATAATTAAAGTTTAGCCAACGCTTCCTTCCAGGCTGATTGCCAAAAGTTTCTGTGCCTCTACTGCAAACTCCATCGGAAGCTGGTTCATTACTTCTTTTGCAAAGCCGTTAATGATCAGCGCGACCGCTGTTTCTGTATCAATACCGCGCTGGTTGCAATAGAAAATCTGGTCCTCACCAATTTTGGAGGTAGTTGCTTCATGTTCTACAATACCTGTATTGTTTTTTACTTCGATATAAGGAAAGGTGTGAGCGCCGCATTTATCGCCCAACAAAAGAGAATCACATTGGGAGAAGTTGCGCGCGTTAGCAGCATTTTTACCAACTCGCACTAGTCCGCGATAACTATTGTTACTGTAACCAGCTGATATACCTTTACTTACGATACGGCTTCTCGTATTTTTGCCGAGGTGAATCATTTTGGTGCCGGTATCGGCCTGTTGGTAATTATTGGTCACCGCTACGGAATAGAATTCTCCATTGGAGTTATCGCCTTGCAGAATTACACTGGGATATTTCCAGGTGATGGAAGATCCGGTTTCTACTTGTGTCCAGCTGATTTTAGAATTATGGCCCTTGCAGATGCCACGCTTGGTCACAAAATTATAAATACCGCCTTTGCCTTCTTTGTCGCCCGGATACCAATTCTGCACCGTGGAGTATTTTACTTCCGCGTTATCTAAAGCAACGATTTCGACAACAGCTGCATGTAATTGATTTTCATCTCTCATAGGCGCTGTACAACCCTCCAGATAACTTACATAGCTATCATCTTCGGCAACAATAAGTGTGCGTTCAAATTGACCCGTATTTTCTGCATTGATGCGGAAATAGGTAGACAGTTCCATGGGGCAGCGAACGCCTTTTGGAATAAAACAAAAGGACCCATCACTGAAAACGGCTGAGTTTAATGCCGAAAAATAATTATCCGTCACCGGAACCACGCTTCCTAAATATTTGCGAACCAGTTCGGGATGTTCCTGTATGGCTTCGCTCATCGAACAAAATATAATACCCTGTTCAGACAGTTGCTTTTTAAAAGAAGTACCAATTGAGACACTATCGATCACCGCGTCTACCGCTACCCCGGTCAGCCGCTTTTGCTCTTCCAGGGAGATGCCCAGCTTTTCAAAAGTTTTCAGCAATTCCGGATCCACTTCGTCCAGACTGTTGGGCTTTACTTTCTGTTTAGGCGCCGAATAATAAATAACATCCTGGTAGTTGATCGGCGGAAAAGTGACATTGGCCCAATTAGGTTCGGCCATTTTCTGCCATTGAGCATAGGCTTTCAACCGCCATTCGAGCATCCATTCGGGCTCATTTTTTTTGGCCGAGATAAAACGGACAATATCTTCGTTTAAACCTTTAGGGGCGGATTCGGATTCTATATCGGTCACAAACCCATATTTGTACTCGCTATTGACATGGCTTTCGATGGGATCGAACTCCGCATCAGCCAATTCGGGCTTTATTAATTGTTCTGCATCAGTATTCATCGTGCAAAGGTAGATTATTTATACTAAAAAGTACAAATGAACCGCGACAGATTTCGATAAATTTTTCTGATAGGCTGATAAGCGGCGTTTATAGTTACGCAGGGGTTGGGCAAATTCCGCTGGCGGTGGTTTTTGTTGGCTTAATAATTGCGTTTCTTCCTTTTTATCAACCGTTTAAATCAAAAAACTATGGGATTTGATCAGTATCACGAACCACCGGAAGAATTATCACAAGAAGTGCGCACTTTTGCCAGGATGATTCAATCGTTGATTGAAGAAGCAGAAGCTATTGACTGGTATGAGCAGCGCATTCATGTAGAAAAAGACAACGAAGCCAAAAAAATTATGAAGCAGGCGCAGAAGGAGGAGTTTATCCATTTTTCTATGGACCTGGAATTCCTGCTTAGAAAAAAAGAAGATTGGCGCACGATAATGAAAAATGTTTTGTTCAAGCCGGGCGACATCGTTGAAAATGGCGAAAAGGCTGAAGACAAAGTAGAGGAATAGGTTTTCTTCCTCTACTTTTATGGGGTTAAGTTTGGATTTAAAGCGCTAGGAAATTTGTTGCAAAATATGTCTTACCTGGCGCGTGTGACGGCGGGTGTGCACCACAATAAAATTGAGCCATTCAAACCTTGTTAGTTGTCCGATTGTCGGAAATTCCATGTCAAGGCAAAGCGCTTCCAGGTCTTTCTCGAGAGCGATGGGCAAAAGCGCTTGCTTGTTTTGTTCGAGCGCCTGAATTAATGCCTCAGTTTCGTGTGGCGGATGGGAAGGCCACAGAGCAGGGTCTGCCTTAGCTTTCAGGTCCATATTTTCAAAAATATCTCTGATAATTATCAGGTTTTCATCAAACGGCCGATTGGCCTGGCTTGTGTTTTGATCGGGAATACCGCTGCTGCTTTTCATCACGTGTTCCGCTACCTGCCCCACCGTCCAGCTGTCCGCAGACGGCGCCGTGTTAAGTTGATCGCTGTTTAGCGCCGAAAGAATTTGTATCAGTTCACCGAATGCGTCGGTGATATCATATGCCAGTTGTTGTTGGATAACCATAACTGTTGAAGATATGAAAAATAGCAATTAGTTGGTGCGCCTCAATCCTGTTTTCAGGATCGATGTTTCGACATTGATGGCCCAGCTGTTTTGATTTTAAAAAAAGCGCTGAATTAGTTCCAGCGCTTTTTTTCTTTTTATAATATTAATTAATAATGCCATCGAACAAAGGCCTCCATGGCGGCATAATGGGTTAAGCCCAGGTCGGCATATATTTTTGCCGTGTCGGCGTTTCTTTCTTCGGCCCGCTGCCAGAATTCACGGTCATCGCTGCCCTGGAATGGTACGCTGTCTTTTTGCGACTGATGAATAAAAATGCCGAAGCGTTTTTTCAATACCTGTGCCGGGCTCATCGGAATAGCCATTTCAATGTCTTCGATATCCCATTCCTGCCATGCTCCTTTATATAACCAAAGCCAGCAATCTTTTACCCAATCGTCGCCATCAGCTTTGATGCGTTGCAAAGCTTTTAAAACAGCGTTGAAACAAACAAGATGCGTGCCATGCGGATCGGCAAAGTCGCCCGCGCAATACACCTGGTGCGGCTTTATTTCGCGTAGCAAATCGATGGTACGTTGAATATCTTCTTCACCCAATGGATTTTTTTCAATAGTGCCGGTTTCGTAAAAAGGCAGGTTTTGAAAATGAATATTTGCCGGATCAATACCAACATAGTTACACGTGGCTTTTGCTTCACCGCGGCGAATCAACCCTTTCAATTCGCGAATGGTTGGCGAATCGACCTGTCCCGGTTTTTTACCTGAAATATAAGCTTTGGCTTCGCTTAAGATTTGTGCAGGAATTTCGGAATTGATTTGTGCAATTTCGTTAAAGCCAACAGCGAAATCCAGGAACCGTGTTACAAATTCGTCGGTAACAGCAATGTTCCCCGAAGTTTGGTAAGCAACGTGAACCTCGTGGCCCTGATCGTGTAACCGCTGGAATGTGCCTCCCATGCTAATGATATCATCGTCAGGATGGGGCGAAAAGATAACGCATCTTTTAGGGTAAGGCGCTGATCTTTCGGGGTGGGCAGGGATCACTGCATTGGGTTTACCGCCAGGCCAGCCGGTGATGCTGTCGCGCAGCATATAATATACTTCAAGATTGATTTCGTAAGCGTCGCCTTTTTCTACCAGAAGATCGCTCAAGCCGTTGTCGTTATAATCTTCATTGGTTAAGCTAAGCACTGTTTTACCAAGTTGCAGCGCCATATTCACTACTGCTTTTTTAATGGTTTTTGGTGTCCATTCACAATCACCTGTAAGCCATGGCGACTTAGAACGTGTTAGCTGAGAAGCCGCTGCTTCGTCAATTACAAACCTCACTTTATCGTGGTTTTGCAGGAAGGAAGCCGGTACGGTTTCCGAATCATCATCTTCCACCGCCTTTTTCACAGCGCCCGCCTTTGCCGGGCCCCACGCCATCAATATAATCTGCTTAGATTTCATGATCGTACTGATGCCCATAGTGATCGCCATGCGCGGCACTTCCGAAATGTTTGCAAATTCGTAGGCGTTGGCCAAGCGGGTGCTGTTGGTAAGATTTACCAATCGGGTTCGGGTGTAAATGCCCGAACCAGGTTCGTTGAAACCAATATGCCCGTTGTTTCCGATACCCAGTATTTGCAGGTCGATGCCGCCGGCGTCCTCAATTTTTTGTTCGTACGCGGCGCATGCAGCTTTAATATCTTCTTTGGCTATTTCGCCGCTGGGAATGTGGATGTTTTCAGGCTTGATATCTACATGGCTGAAAAGATGCGTCTGCATAAACCGGTTATAGCTTTGTGGCGCTTCTTTGCTGATAGGATAGTATTCATCGAGGTTGAAGGTTACGACGTTGCTGAAGCTCAACCCTTCTTCTTTGTGCATGCGAACGAGCTCTGCGTAAAGGGTTTTCGGGCTCGATCCTGTCGCCAGGCCTAAAACACAGTTTTTGCCTTCGGCTTGTTTTTGTTTGATGAGCTCGGCAATGATGGTCGCGATGACGCGCGAGCCTGCCTTAACATCGGGTTGAATGTTTACCGATATTTTTTCAAGACTGTCGATATGACTATTTAGAATTTGCTTCTCCATTGTTTGGCTTTATAAAATTGGTTCTTGGGTTTGCAGTTTATTAAAAGTTTTATTGCTTTCCGTAGTAGTTGGTGCCCCACAAATCATACCGTTGTTTTTGAAACTTAAGACGGTTGCTGAAGTCATTCCAGTTTTTCTGATCCTGTGGCGTCCACAATACTTCGCTAACGGCGGCCACTCTGGGGAAAATCATGTATTCTACCTTCGACGGATTGCTAATATATTCGGTCCAAAGATTTGCCTGGCCACCCTGAACATATTGCTTCTCTTCGTCAGTAAGCGCATCAGGGTAAATTTTCCAGCTATATACTTTTTCGATATCCAGGTAGCCTTTGTTGTTGCTGATCGTAACAGAATCTTCGTGTTTGGCCTGCTGATAATCAATATAAGCATAAGTGGTGGGCGTCATGATCACATTGTGATGTTGTTTGGCTGCTTCAATGCCGCCTTTCTCTCCGCGCCAGCTCATTACCCAGGCGTTGGGGGCGAGGCCTCCTTCCAGAATTTCATCCCAGCCGATAAGTGTTTTACCTTTCGCGTTGAGGTATTTTTCCATGCGCTGCACGAAATAGCTTTGCAGGTAATGTTCAGCTCTGTGGGATTTGTCTGTTTTAATTCCCAGTTCTTTGATCCTTTTCTGGCAGTTGGGGCAATATTCCCAATTGATCTTGGGCGCTTCATCACCGCCGATATGTACTATTTTGGAAGGGAAAAGAGGAAGTACTTCGTCTAACACATCTTGTAAAAACTGAAAAGTAGTTTCTTTTCCTGCGCAAAAAATATCGTCGTAAACGCCCCAGCTTTGCATCACTTGTTTGCCGGCCAGGTCGCCCGCCCAATATTCATCTCTATTATCCCTGATAAAATAATCGTAAGTAGGTTTTTCAGGAAAGCAGCTGAGGTAGGGATAGGCGGCGATCGCTGCGCTACCATGCCCCGGCATTTCGATTTCGGGCACAACTGTTATAAACCTGTCGGCTGCATATTTTACGATTTCTTTCACCTGTTCCTGGGTATAAAAGCCGCCGTATTTTTCATTTGTATTTCCGGTTCCGGGGAAACGGCCAATGATGGTTCCGTTGCGCCAGGCGCCCACTTCCGTAAGTTTAGGATATTTTTTGATTTCAATTCTCCAGCCCTGGTCTTCGGTCAGGTGCCAGTGGAAATAATTCATTTTGTGTAGCGCGATATAATCAATATATCTTTTAACAAAATCCACAGGGAAAAAATGACGTCCCACGTCCAGCATCAGGCCGCGGTATGCGACAGTGGGCGCATCGGTAATGCTAACGGCCGGAACTATTAAAGCGCTCGATTTTTGCGTAGGCAATAATTGAATTAACGTTTGAACGCCGTAGAAAGCGCCGGGCGCGGTGGAACCTTTTATCACCACGCTTTTTTTATCCGCGTTTAAAGTGTAGCCATCATTACCTGTATTTCCGGCAACTATAATAATACCTTTGCTCCCTGATGATTTTACCGGCAACGAGTAGCCGTAGCATTGCTTTAGATAATCATTCAGAAAATTCGCAGATTTTACTTCATCTTTGGACTTCGCAATAATGGGGGTTTTTTTTGAGATCGTAAAGGAGCCGGTTTTTTCGACAACGCTGGTAGGTTTGGGAATAATGTTGACTTTTTGAGCCATCAATAGCTGGCAGCCTAACAGCATTGCGAGCAGCAATGAAAGTGGTTTACGCATAGCAAAGATTGTTTTAAGAAGGAGGCAAGATAAGTATTTTTGCAGACGATCGGGCCGCAAAAGCCGCGCAAACGATTGTCTTTTAAAAAGTTTATATGACAAATAAGCAACTGGTAGAAAAATTCTATGAAGCGTTCACGAGAAAAGATGCTGAAACGATGAATAGTTGTTATGCAGAGGACATCGTATTTAGCGATCCCGTCTTCGGATTTTTGCGTGGCGATGAAGTGCGGGCAATGTGGAAAATGCTTTGCAGCAACGCGAAAGATTTTACGCTTACTTTTGGTGAGATCACCGCAATTGATCACGAATATATTACCTGTAAATGGGTTGCTACTTATACGTTTAGTCAGACCGGACGCAAAGTGATGAACCGGGCAAAGGCTTTTATGCGCATTGCCGATGGCCAGATCATCGAACATAGCGATGGTTTTAAATTGAGTAAGTGGATTGAACAGGCGTTTGGCTTCGCAGGTAAACTGTTGGGATGGACCTATCTAATGAAGCGAAAAGTGCATCGCCGGGCGCGAAAGAATCTCGCCGCTTATATGAATCAGCAGTAGCAAATGGGAAGGGCGGTGGCGGGTGAAATTTTACGCCCCGGCGGTTAGCAAAGCATCTTCCTGAAACGAAAAAAGATCATCATTACTGATGATCTTTTTTGCGGACCGGACGGGATAAGTCACTAGTCCATATTTCACTGATTATCAGTATAGATTTTTTTCTGGTCTACTTTTAGTCTACTTCTAAGAGCTAAATTTCACAAATCATACCACACTTTATAACGCTTAACGTTGACATTATAAAGTTACGCTACTTTTCATTTAACCTTTTTTTAATCGCGCATTTTTTACTGGTTTTAATCGGTTTGTACCACCAGACCGCCTTTATATAAAGTGCAGGAAATAGTCTCTTGGATTGGATTTGATATTTCAGTAAATTTATACTGCTAATCATATTATTACTTTACCTAAAAACACTGAAAGATTATGAAGAAGGTACTTTCTATTTTCGCATTCGAGCGTCCTGTAGATTACAATCACATTTCCAAATCATTTTACAAAACTCATCAACAACGGTTAGATATCCGTGAGACATGGCCGGCCAGGGCTACCCGCCGAATGTTAATAACAGATTATTGGGGCAATGCAACCATCCATTTCTTACTAATATTAGGACTTGCGACGTTCATTACCTCATTTTTTAACAGCCAGCCAAATGTTGCTTATTTCTCAACTTCTGTATTAGCTGCTATTGTCGTAAGCATCCCTTTATTCCCGCTTCTTTATCTGCCCAGTTTTAATCGCGAATTTCTCCCTAATCTGGAAACTGTAATAGCTACCTATCAAAATGAAGAACGGGCCTGGATGGCAAAATGTAAAAAAGATCAGCCTGACAACCGGACATTGCTTTTGCTTTTCTATGTGTTGGACAAAGCTGGCAAGGTAAACTACCTTTCTCCTAATGATAAATGCGCCGTCCTGCTCTCCAGAATCTTTGGGGTAGCTACTAAAAGTATGCGAACCGACCTTGATCTGGTGTTCAAAAAGGAAAAACGTGAAAAGCTGGACCCTCGGGGCCGTGTTGAGGTAGGCAAAAATTTTAATGAGGCCTTTACGATCTTAGAAACAATGCAGTTCTCAGAAGGCATAAAATTGTTAAAGGAATTAGAACAAAAATTCCTGCGACCCTAATTATTGTAAGAAAAGCATCAGAAAAGCACTTTTTAGCTAGAAACAAGTATACTTAGCCCATATTCCACTTTCCATAAAATCACTTTAGCTGATTAAATCAGTTAAAATGAAAAACAATGGAAATGGTGTACAGTCGGCAACACCAATGCTGTTCCCCATTGACCCAGAACAGTTCTGGCAGACATTACGCGCGTTGATACGCGAGGAAATCGGACAGTTAGAAAAACGCCCGCCACCAGCTGCAAGTTATAACACCACTGGGCTAACCTACAAACCGCTCTATAAAATTAGTGAGGTCTGTCATCTATTCCAGGTCACCAAGCCTACTATTTACGATTGGATCAAACATGGAAAGCTAAAGCCCTACAAAATCCGCACGAGGGTATACTTCCTTTGGAACGACATACAGCAATTGTTGCAACCAGATGTTGCTCCACCTTAAGGAATTTAGGCAACACTGCCTGATAATCAACTTTTCAATTCACAAGACAATTCAAAAAGAGGCTTTGTCCACTAATTTGAGTAAATTTGGATGTATCGGAAATGAGCAATAGCGACAATTATAACAAGGAAGTATACCTGGTGCGCTGGAAGCAGCGAAAAAATCATGTTGAAATTTTCGACAACCTGGAAGTTTTTGCTGGCAGCTACCCGAGATATGACCTGTCAGTACTTGAAGATGCCCTTGCTTTCGGAAAAACCGTTTTTGAAGATGAAGCAGTTTTTATCGAAAAAAAAGCGGTTGTGACTGCGCCCAAACCAGACTTCCTGCCCAAGTTTTTTTGGGAGTATAACTATGATCAGATTAACTGGCAGGAAAGCGCAGTATTAATCATACAACGCATTCTTGAGCGGGGATTTGCTGAAGAATGGAAAGAACTTGTTCGCTTTTATGGACAAGTCACCGTTATTAATGCTCTGAAAAACGACATCATTTATTTACCAGATATGTGCATAGATGAAGTCTCTTTATTCTTTAACCTGAATAAAGAAGACATGCTATGTTACAAACACAAACTGTCACTGAAGATACCCTGGTTCTAATCAAGCGGCTAATGGCCGACAGCCAGCTTCAAGATTTTTTATTGGTAGGCGGCACCGCACTTGCTTTAAACATCGGGCATCGTAAGTCTATTGATATAGATTTGTTCTCTCGGCAATCATTTGACTCCAAAGCCCTGGGTGAATGGCTAAGGTCAAGATATGCTGCTCAAGATATAAAGACAGAAACTAACCTGGTTTTCTGTTATATAAATGATATTAAAACAGATATACTTACACATGCTTACCCTGAAATAGAGCCTTGTCAAACCACAGAAGGCATCCGGATGGTATCTCTTGCTGACATTGCGGCAATGAAACTGCACGCCATACATCAGAATGGAAGCCGTTTAAAAGATTTTGTAGATGTTTATTTCTTGTTGGAAAAAATGCCGCTGGAACGAATGTATGCAGCCTATGAAGAAAAATACTCACCAAATGCCAATGCGTATTTTGCCCACCTGGCTTTGCTTGACACCTCGAGAGTGATCTTATCAGAAAAGGTATATCTTTTTAATCATAGGCTTACCTGGGGTGTGATAAAACAGCGATTGCAAGAGGCGCTCGAATTTACTCAAAAGATCTTCCCAGCCATGAAGCAAAATCGTTTCCGGAACGATCCTCCTGAAAAGAAAAGAGGCTTCCGTATGTAGCCTCGATTCGGGATTGTTATCGCCATTAATACCCGGCCGTTCCCTTTTTTTAATAATAAAATCACCAAAAATATGACAAGTAATAACTGGGAAACTGTTAAGCAAATCGATCTTTTGGACTACCTGGCTTCCCTGGGCCATTACCCGGACAAAAAAATGAGCCGCAATCAACAGTATTGGTATCTGTCACCGCTGCCCGGTAGAAATGAAAATACGCCATCTTTTAAGGTGGATCGGCAAAAAAATCTGTGGTATGATCATGCCATTGGCAAAGGTGGTAGTGTTATAGACCTGTGTATGCTGTATCACGGTTGCAGTATACCGGAGGCATTGAGCAAATTAGAACAATTTCTTTCTTTTCACCGGGGCTCCCTACAGGCCTTTCCACTGTTCAGCGCTACGCCATCTCCCGATGAAAAGAAAAAGATCAAGATTGTGACAACCGGCCCTATACAGTCCCCTGCACTTATCAGTTATCTGGAACAGCGAAAAATACCGCTCCCCATAGCGAAGAGCTATTGCAAGGAAGTACAGTATGAACTGGGGAGCAAAATATTTTATGCTATTGGCTTTCCCAATAGCGCTGGTGGCTATGAACTAAGGAATGCCCATTTTAAGGGCAGTGCTGCACCTAAAGACATTACTTTTTTTGACAATAGCAAAAAGGATCTTTATGTATTTGAGGGCTTCTTTAATTTTTTGTCGTTTGCGGTAATCCGCCCTCAAACCAGTTCAGGGTTCACAAACTGCCTGGTACTTAATTCCCTTGCCTTTTTTCAAAGAAGCCGGTCCCTGATGGAGCGCCATAATAAAATATTCCTGTTCTTGGACAGAGATCTGTCCGGCAGGCAAAACACACAAAGAGCACTTTCCTGGAATCAGGAAATGGGATCGGCAAAATATACGGATGCAAGCGATCTATACAAACCCCGCGACGACCTGAATGCCTGGCTGATAGCCGGAGCCGGACAGCAGGAACAACAACGACAGACAAGAGGCCGGGGATTTTGATTTTATTCCTTTACCCAACATGAATTTTATAATCAAAAAATTTAAAAATGCAGCAATTTCAATTTAATATCCAGGCCAAGGGTGGCGCTGGCAAATCAATGCTCACATATCTGCAAGCCTTAAAAGAGCAAAGTAATGACCGGTCTTATTTTGTAGATTTTGATAGTTCTGTAAAATCCAGCCTTCAACAGCTACGGTTTCTCCAAGGAAAAACGCCCTCCCGGTTTGCAACAATGAGCCTGCTAGACAGCCGGGAGAAACTGGATCGCCAGCTATTGTTTGAAAATTTATACGAACTGTCACAAAAGGATTATGACTGTTTTTACTTAGACTTTGGCGCTCCGGAGAGCGATCAACTACCATCCTTGTTTTATAAAGATTATACTATTGAAGAATTTAAAGACGTGCAGGATGAATTGAATGCTCAATTTATTTTCAATGTCGTTATTGCCGGCGGCAGCGCCTATGAACCTTGCACGCATTACCTCCAAAAAATCGTTTTACTGAATAGAGGTTTTTTTGGAGTGAACCTGTATATCAATGAAAGCAGTTTTGCGGGAACGCCGGGCCTTATTAAAGAGTTGATGGCTTTTGGGGCAGCGAAAGAAAACAATGTAAGCGCTGTTAAATTATATGGAGACTTTGATATCACCACAGCTCCGCACCGGAGCATTCTGCAGAAGATCAGCGAAGGCAAAGGAATGGAAGCTTTCCAGTTTATTGAAAAGATAAAAATGCTGAAAGAATTATCAAAAATTTGATCATGCCAGAGTCCAGGATTGATTTAAAGAAACTCCGGTTGCAGATCGCACTTAAGTATGGCGTTGAGCTGGATGAAACTGCCCTTACTATTCTTGTTGTTCTGCTCCTGGAAATGAAAGGCCAGTTTGTAGTGATGAATAAAACACAGGGGGAAATAATAACGGAAGTGCAGCAATCAAACAAAGCGTTACAGGTAGACCCGAATCATCCCCGGTGGCAGGCATTTTGGCACGGCATGGGCCAGTGGGGATTGGGCCTTTGCCTAGCGGTAATAGCGGCAACGCTTGTTTACTTCACTAGCCTGAACAACGATAAAAAGCAATTGGAAACCCAGCAAGCTCTTATTTGGTACAAGGAGCATTACGAAGCAGCGCAAAAGGTAATCAACAAGGCGGGTGCTGGCACCATCGAAAAGAAATCCAGAAAGCGAATTAAATAGCTAAAGGTATGTACAAAGAGTTTATAAGAAAAGATTTGCTGGATAATGGGTATGGTGTGTACCGGAAAATACTGGAAATATACCGGGAACAAATGGAGTTCCTGGAAACGCCCGCCCGCTTTCGCCGGTGGCTTGCAGGGGAACTAGACGTTCCCCTGGAGAAAATAAATCTGAGTAGCCTTAACTCTGCGCTGCAACAACAGCGGAAGAAGGATAAGGAGAAAATGCAAAGCAGCTCAATAACGGCTCAGGTGGAACCTGTAAATAATAAAGCGGAGACATTTCCTTTTTCAAAACCCAGTTCAGCCGACAAAAAACAGCCAAGGATCAATGAACTATAAAAGGCCCATAGATAAACGTAGTTCAATTTCCTTTCACAGTATATAAGCGTTGATGCACCAGCAATAAGTCTGAATAGGCTTCAACACATTTAATTAAGATCATTCGCGTTTAGTCCTACGGATCTAAGCCTGTTTGATCCAATTATGAATAATGATTTTTCGGGAGCCAGCTATGTTCTCGTGGGCTCGTAACCTCGCCCACTTCGAACAGCTGGCCCATTCATGCCGCTTTGGGGCGGCATTCATGGGGGCGCAAAGCGCGGTTATCACCTTCTAAAATTAATATTATATGAATACACCTAATGAAAAAAGCAAAGGCGGTAGGCCAAAGAAATCAGTTAAGCGCAGCTACCGTTTGCGGGTGGCTTGTACCGCACTGGAACTGGAAATAATTGAAGCAAAAGCGAAACAAGTACAGCTCACTGTTTCAGAATTTTTACGGGAGGCGGCTTTTAACAGTCATATTGAAACCCGGCAGAAAACGTTGCCCAAAGAGGTTTTAGAGTTCACCGGGCAGTTGAATCACCTTGCGGCCAATGCCAATTCACTGGCCTATAAAAACAATGCCGCCCAGGCGTTTAATGCTTTTGAGCGCACAGAATTAAGGCAACTGGCTGAACAGGTAAAAGAACTGGCTCAAAATATTAAAAACAAATTGACATGATTGGTAAGGTAATTACTGGAAAAGGATTTAATGGATGCATCGGCTATTGCCTTGAAGACAAAAAAATGAAGGAAGATCCAGATCAGGCCATTATGGAAAACCGGGCAGAGATTTTACTCTTCAATAAATGTTTTGGTAACAGGAAAGAACTGGCGCAGCAGTTCCAGGAAGTGCGAAAACTCAATCCCAAACAATCCAAGCCGGTGTTTCATTTGGTATTGAGTATGGCTCCCGGAGAGCACGTACCGGGGCCTCAACTCATCCAGATTGCCCAGGATTGTGCAAAGGAATTTGGTTTTGCTGACAACCAATTTATAGCAGTAGAACATAAGGACACCCAGCATCAGCATATTCATATTGTGGCCAACCGGATTGGTTATAGCGGCAAAACCAATGTGTCGGACAGCAACAGTTATAAGCGCATGGCGGAGTTCTGCAGGAAAATGGAACAAAAATTTAAGCTGCAACAGGTATTAAGCCCCCGGCGTTTTTTATCAAAAGACCAGCAACTACTACCCAGGAATGACCAGCGAAGGGATCATATTAAAGTCCGTTTACGCCAAATATTACATTCATCAAAAACAATGGCAAGCTTTCAGCAGAAAGTAAGGGAGCAAGGTTTTGAAATTATTAAAGGTCGGGGTATTTCTTTTATTGATAAAGACGGCGTTAAAATAAAAGGCAGCGATATGGAGCTTTCTTTAAGCACCATTGAGAAAATATTGCAGAAAAAACAAACTCAATACATCACTCAGGGCCGGCCAGAAGGAAGGAAAGAAAGCCCGGAAAACGGGCGCTCAAGTATCTGGCGACTTACCGTGCCTTTTTCACCATACAAGAGAAATCCGCAGGAAAGCGATTTTATTAGCGCATTTATACAATCAATAAAACATGCAGCAGAAAATACAGCCGATCTGGTAGCCGATTTATATAAAGTACAATATCCATCACCAAAGGACTATGCTACATCACAAATAGAGCGGGAATACTACCGGAATATTAGAAAAAAGAAAAAAAGGGGCTACCGGCTATAGGCCTATTACATTATAAAACAAGCCAGAGGGGCTTCAATCTAAAGCCAGGAAAATACAGAAAGCAACGAGCCATTGATGAAGATTCATATTATACTGAGAGTGTGTGCGAAGAATAACAGCACTATTCTTCGCGTTTTTTGCGTATAAAAATTGCTAATGCGGAGAATATTTGATATATTCGTTGCACAAAATGCGTAGAATGTATATCTATCAATTGATCCAATGGCCTCATTTTCAATGGAACATAGGAGAAATAGCTTCCGTGCTGGCAGGCGTACGCCATAAACAGGGCCGGCTATTGGGGCGAATGGAAAACCTGGGGTTTAACTTGCGGGAGGAAGCTACTCTGCAAACCCTTACATTAGATGTGCTCAAATCCAGTGAAATAGAGGGTGAAGTATTAGATGCCGAACAGGTGCGCTCTTCTGTAGCCCGGCGTTTGGGAATGGATATAGCCGGTTTAGTTCCTGCCGATCGTAACGTGGAGGGCGTTGTTGAAATGATGCTGGATGCTACCCAGCAATATCAGGAGTTACTTACTGAAGACCGGCTTTTTGGCTGGCAAGCATCTTTGTTCCCGGCAGGGCGCAGTGGTATGCACCGGATCGTAACCGGCCAATGGCGGGATAACCTGCCTGATGATCCCATGCAGGTTGTATCCGGCCCTATGGGGCGGGAGACGGTGCATTTCCAGGCACCGGATGCAGACCAGATTCCGGCTGAAATGAAAGCATTCCTGGATTGGTTTAATGCTCCGGATAAAACAGACCCGGTATTAAGGGCAGCTATTGCCCATTTATGGTTTGTGACGATACACCCGTTTGATGATGGTAATGGCCGTATTGCCCGGGCTATAACGGATATGCAGCTGGCCCGAGCAGATGAAACGCGGCAGCGATTTTACAGCATGTCTACCCAAATCCGGGCTGAACGTAAAGCCTATTATGATATACTGGAGGCAACCCAAAAAGGCCGGATGGATATAACCCCATGGATCCATTGGTTCCTGGGCTGCTTGGAACGATCCATAGAGGCAGCAGACACTACGTTAGCCGGGGTAATGAAGAAGGCAACCTTTTGGAAACAGCCGGCCACGCATACTTTAAACGACCGGCAAAAGCTGATGCTGAATAAATTGCTGGATGGATTTACCGGTAAGCTCACCTCCTCCAAATGGGCAAAAATTGCCAAAACCTCACAAGACACGGCTATACGGGATATCCAGGACCTGATAAACCGGCAACTGTTGGTGAAAGAGCCAGCAGGTGGCAGAAGCACCAGCTACCTGTTAAATGATGCTTTGTTTTAAAAGAACCGTTTTTTGTTCAAGTGGTGGAATCAAAAGTTTTAACGACCTGTGTAGAACTTACTTATCTGCTTTTAATAAAACTAAGTATTTTAGCACTACAAACTGCTTAAGTACAGGTATATGAAAAAAGACTAAACTCGTGGCACTGACAATTTCAATATTATCATTACTTATTTCGGCGTTAACATTTTGGTTGACTCGGATGTGGAAAGGGCAATTAAAAATGACCCGCCCTACGATTATTTGTTTAGTAGGCAAAAATGGTAATGATGAACCGAAAGTCTTTCTAAGAACATTGCTTTATTGCACTTCTGATAAGGGGCAGTATATTCAAAATATGTTCATTCGTATTCATGCGAACCAAGCCGTTTATGATCTTAATGTTTGGGCCTATGGTGATAGCGGATTGGTTCGAGGTAGTGGTTTGTTTGTCAGCAAAACGGGAGTATCAATCTATCATCATTTTTTGCTTTCCAAAAATGAACAATGGCGCCCGACTCCTGGGGCGTATAAGCTAGAAGTATATGCAGAAAATTCTGGTAACGTGATTAAAAAGCTATTTGAATATGAGTTAACGGTTACCATAGAACAGATAGCTGCATTGGGAAATGGCAAAGTGATATATTTTGATTGGGCACCTAATTGGGGCAAGTATATGTCCTCAATTGATAGTGGAGTAACAAAGCAGCGTTCCCAAGCGATCTGAGTAAATTTTATTAATTAAATTTTGAAGTCTTTATATGACAGAATATGATTTTTTAGTTTTATCGCCGCACGAATTTGAAAACCTTTCAAGAGATTTATTACAAAAGAAATTATCAGTTTTTATCGAAAGTTTTACAACTGGGAGGGATAATGGTATTGATTTAAGATTTGCTGAAGAGAAGAATGAAAATACAATAATCCAGGCTAAGAGATATAAAGATTATACTTCACTCCTTAATAATTTGAAGAAGGAAGTTGACAAGGTAAAAAAGCTTTCTCCAAATAAGTATATGATAACAACCAGTGTGGGTTTAACTCCCATAAACAAAGACGCTATTAAGAAGTTGTTTCATCCTTTTATCCAAGACAGTTCTGATATTTTTGGAAAAGATGACTTAAACAATCTCTTATCAGTATATGGTGACATCGAGTTGAAATACTACAAACTTTGGCTGTCTAGTACAAATATTTTAGAAAAAGTCTTACACAGTAAAATATACAACCAGTCGGCGTTTGAGCTTGAAGAAATCAAAGAGCAAGTAAAGCTTTATGTGCAAAACGAAAGTTTTAATAAGTCTCTTAACATTCTCAAAAACAACAGATATGTTATTGTTTCAGGCATTCCGGGAATTGGGAAAACAACATTGTCAAGAATTTTAATTCTATACTTATTATCTAACGGATTTGATGAATTTGTATATCTCAACCAATCTATTGATGACGGCTATGAATTTTTCGCCGATGGCAAAAAGCAGGTTTTCTTTTTTGACGATTTCCTGGGTAAAAACTTCTTCGAGAAAAAACATGGAGTTAATGAGGATAGCAAAATTGTAAAGTTTATTCAAAAAATCAAAAGATCGCCAGATAAAGTACTGATTTTAGCCACTAGGGAATATATATTGAACCAGGCAAAAAATGTATTTGAATCATTTAAAATTGTTGATATAGAAATTGCCAAATGTGTCCTTGATCTATCTTCCTATACTAATCTTATAAAGGCGCAAATAATATACAACCATTTGTACTTTGCCAATGTTCCCGTTGGGCATTTAGAAGATTTGGTCGTTGAGTGTCTTAGCCCCCTAAAAGGCTGGACTAAAATTGTAAATTAATTTAGTCACAGTAAATTTAGGAATTATGACGAAAACAAGACGACAGTTTACGCCTGAGGAGAAGTACAGCATCCTTCAGGAAGCAGAGCGGGAAGGGACAACCGAGGTAGCCCGTAAGTACAACTTAGCTCATTCAGTACTTAGTTACTGGAGGAAAAAGTATCTGGCCAAAGGCAAAGACGGTTTAAAGGCCAGTTATAAGAAGGTTGATCCACAGCTCAGAGCTTTGGAGGAAGAGAACGAACGGTTAAAGCGGCTGATAGCTAAACAGGCCATTGAGCTGGAGTTTAAAACCGAGCTTTTAAAAAAAAGCGATGCCCATTATCAGAAACTAAGGAAATGATCGTTGAGTACAAAAGCAAGGTCGGCGTGAATGCTCTTTGCCAGTGGGCATCAGTAGCCAGGAGCAGTCTGTATTATCATGCTCATCCTGGTCCAAGAGGGATCAGGCCGAGTACGCACACGATGATAGGTAATTGCGGCCTGGTAGAAAATAGCCTGGTCGTAGACCAGATGCGTGCTATTCTTTCGATGGACTATTGCGTGTATGGTTACCGGAAGATGACCGAAGAGCTGCGTGATCTGGAGTACACGATCAATCCTAAGAAGGTGTATCGTCTAATGAAGGAAAGCCATTTATTATGCGGCAAGCGTATAAAAGTTCAAGGTAAACGCAAATGGGTGGAGCATCGCCGAATTGAGGCAAAACATCCTATGGAATATCTGTGTCTGGATATCAAATACATCTGGGTTCAGGGCGAAGGCCGCTGGTATTACCAGTTAGCCATAATGGATGTGTTCAGCCGCAGGATCCTGTGCTGGATTTTTCAGCGAAGCGTCCGCCAAACAGATGTAATTGCACTGATGCGATGGCTGGACCTTCGTTTTGGCTTAAAGGGGGTCATCATCCGCAATGACAATGGTTCACAGTTCATCGCCCATAAGGTTCGCGAAGCATTACGGTCGATGGAAGCAAAACAGGAATTTACACACGTGGCCACGCCTGAGGAAAATGCCTATATCGAGGCCTTTCACTCCATCGAGCAGCATGAGTTGATCGAGCGGCATTCTTTTGCAAGCTTCTACGACGCCAAGCAGCACATTGAAAAATATATGCACTGGTACAACCGAAGACGCAAACATGGCGCTATAGGCTTCATTACACCAATGCAAAAATGGGCACAGGGCTTATCCCGGACAGCTGTTAAGGCACTAATGAAGCAAGGGGCGATGTGCTTGTCAAGGCCGGACAGCATGGCTATGAGCGCTGAGTCCGCTTTGTATAGCCTTGACAAGTGCAGCGAACCGGCTTATCTTTGCCTGGACGGTGACCGGGATAACGATGAATTAGTAGCAAACCATTTTGAAAAATCAGTCCAGTTTATAAGGGGTTAAGACACTTTCAGGCTACTTCAAAAGTCCTATTGCTCGGCAAGGTATGATGCAGATTTTGAGGTTGGATATGCACAGCTGGAAATCGTGAGGCAGAAAGTGAGTCGGGCGATACAGGAATTAAAAGAGATTAGCTCTCTTATATTTAAAGAGGCAGGTCGCTTTCCGCGGCTAAATATAGTTTAAAATGGATTTTGATTTTACGATTATTGCGCCTTATATCGTGCTGTTACAGTCAAATTTTGCCGTAAACAAAAATTTGTTTTCTCCAAAAGAGAATTTTAAGTAGCTTTTCAAAGCAGTTTGTTTAACTAAAATCAAATGTTTAATCCCGAGGCACTAATTCAATATGGCGGGTTACTACTTGTTTGCCTTGCAATTTATGGGCAGGTAGGCCTTTTTTTCTGTTTCTTTCTTCCAAGTGGAGGGCTTCTTTTTATGGCAGGCGTATTGATTGCTACCAATGTGCTGGACCATAGCTTTTTTACGCTGTGCAGCTTAGGAATTTTAGCTTCGCTAATGGGAAATATTACGGGTTATATTGTCGGTTATAAGACAGGGACTGTTTTATATCGCAGGGAAGATTCAGCTTTTTTTAAAAAGCAGTATTTAACAAAAGCGGAAAACTTTTATAAAAGATATGGCGGCATGGCGTTGATTGTTGGTGCATTTCTTCCTTTGATTCGCACTTTCACTCCCATTGTTGCGGGCATCATTCAACAAAAATTCAGCCGTTTTTTGTTATTTGCCTTTATTGGTTCTGTAGGATGGATACTTTGTTTTTCAATTGCCGGTTATGTAATAGGAACCATGCCCTTTTTACGCCCTTACCTTAATTATGTAGTGATGGCAATTATTGTGCTGGTTACGGTGCCTGTTGTAATTAAAATTATACGAAGATTCAAAAAGGAAAAACAATCTCCTGATGCAGGTATTTAATCTTCTTTTTGTAAAGGGAACCATATTGAAGCAACTCCATCTGATATCTTCCAACTTTATACCTGATTTCCTTTTTTGAGTCCAGGTAATCCGGCAATATATTTTTTTTGTTGTAGTATGTTATTAATAGCGTATCTTCAGCAACGCAATAGCACATAAAGTAATTTAAATTTTCTACGGTTCTTATTTCTCTGACTTTTTGTATTCCTGTCTCTTTCCGCTTTCATTCACGCAGTTTAACCAAAATCAATCATAAATAACGGTTGGGTTTCAATAGGGAAGCCTGATAACAGAATTGGGAGAGTTGGGTATTTCTTCAGTCCTCCAAGTGTTTTGATCACTATTTGAATTTGATACCATGTATTTTTAAAAGGCAGCACCGGCCTCACATGCAGTTTAGCTGGATGAATGAAGCCCATATTATCAGGCATAATCGTTGAACAATAATTATGCACTTATAGACCATTGATCATTATAAACAAACCTCCCCGATAAATATATTTACTTATATGACATCCGAACAAATAGGCAGCGCCATACAAAAACAAAGCCGACCCGTATTCGAGATCTGGTTTAAAAGTCGTTCTTCAATTAAAGGGCTATTTATACAAACGACAGACTATAATGAATTAAAGCTGAAAAATTTTTGGCGGATTGTAGATGAAAGCAGGATTGCTGAATATGACAAGACCGGAAATAAAGATCTGGCCCGCGTTTTTTATGGAGATGGATTTACAAAGCTGGAGATTACCGGCTAATGGCGCCTTCTAAAGGCTACCGGCTTTTCTTTTAAACTCCAACAGGCAATACGTAATATGCTCAGTAAGCGATTGCTGTAACTGTAATATGTCGTTTCGTTTATAAGTGCGTATCAAATCTTTGGCCTCCAGGCCCAATTGGTATTGCAGCCGGCGCTCGTATCTTCCGGACAACTGTTGAAATACATTTTCGTCTGTTTGACGGTCTAATTTCCCAGCCTGCTCTTTAAAATCGTGGTAAAGCTCTTCAAACAATCGAAACGCAGTTTTCCGGAAGCTGGTTATTATTAAAACAGGATCTTGTTCCATGTTGTTTTGTTCTGCGGTTAATAAACATAATAGCAATCTGATATCCATACCAACGCTTACCGGCACCAAAATGGACTGTGCCCTGTTGGAGATTTTAAGCCTGTTATTCAGTCCCGTATCCCGGGAAAAAAGCTGCCGATCTAATCCCTTGGCTTTTCCTGTAATGATACCCGAATCCCTAAAAAAGTAGAACAGGTCATGGGAGTAATTTACAGTTCCTGAATATACCGCTTTTTTAGGGCAAACTCGTTAATATATTGCTGAGCTTTTTTAGCGTGTTTACTCTTTATACGAACAGTTCTCAAAGAGCGGCCCCAAAATTGTTAACTAATTTGGCCAAACAACCTGTTTTATGACCCGGGGCCATACAATTCATAAAAAAAATCGTCCCTATTCCTTAAATCTATTGTTTGCCTTTTATACACTTGATATAAATAACCAGGTTTTTGCGCTGCCCAGCCAGGTGCAGGGTAACATAATTACCATTTATTTCTAACACGGTATATTGTCTTTTAGAATCGAACGGAGACTGCAGTGTAACTGTGTCTCCGATTTTTATATTTTCCATTAATACATTTTTATGCCACTGTATTTTATGATGCAGGCTTATTTCCGGAAAGCTTTCACCTAAAATAAAAATATGGCTAGGAGCTCTGGCACTACTGCATTGTTGATTAAATATGCTGCATAAACGACCGGCCCTTTCTTTTAGCCGGACGGTTTGTTCGGCGCGGTATCTGCAACGAATCCGCTGCTTTAAAATCATCTCCGTGCATCAAGGGTACATCAAAAGCATGCCCCTTTATAACCGGTATGGTTTTACGAATCAGTTTTTGAATATCGCGTAAATACAATTTCTCCTCATAATCGCAAAAAGAAATAGCAATGCCTTCTGCGCCTGCTCTTCCCGTACGCCCGATACGATGTACATAGGTTTCCGGTTCATTTGGCAGCTCATAGTTGATCACATGTCCCATGTGGTCTACATCAATCCCTCTGGCTGCAATATCCGTGGCCACTAACACCTTTATTGCCCCTTTTTTAAAATTCAGGAGCGCCGTTTGCCTTGCAGATTGCGATTTGTTTCCGTGTATGGCAGCAGCTTTTATACCCGCACCAGTAAGATTTTGGGTAATCTTATCGGCTCCATGTTTTGTCCTCGCAAATACCAGCACTGTCTGAATGCGCTCATCTTTCAGTAACTGCAACAACAACGAAGGCTTAAACCGCTTTTCTGTGTAATACAACGATTGTTGTATACGGTCAACTGTTGTTGCCGGTGGCGTTACTGTTATTTTTACCGGCTGGCTCAACAGCGTACCGGCTAATTGTTGAATTTCCGTAGGCATGGTTGCAGAAAACAGGATTGTTTGTCTTTGCAAAGGTAATCTGGACAGGATCTTTCGCACATCATTCACAAAGCCCATATCCAGCATACGGTCAGCCTCATCCAGTACCAGGTATTGAATATTGCTTAAAGAAAGGCAGCCCTGGTTAAGTAAATCCAGCAAACGGCCGGGAGTTGCAATAAGAACATCAGCCTTTTGCCGCAATGCTTTCACCTGATTATATTGAGATACGCCTCCAAAAACTGCCAGGTGTTTTAACGAAAGGTACTTTCCGTAAACACCAAAACTTTCCGCCACCTGTAGCGCCAGCTCCCGCGTAGGTACTAAAATTAAAGCCCGGCAATTATTTTGCTTTGTTGCTCCCTGGAGGTGCAACAGTTGCAACAGCGGAAGGGCAAAAGAGGCCGTTTTGCCGGTGCCGGTTTGAGCACAGGCAAGCACATCTCTGTTTTGCAAAATTACCGGGATGGATTGTTCCTGTACAGGAGTGGGTGTAGTATAGCATGTGTCGCTCAGCGCCTTTAGCAAAGGCGCAATGAGCTGTAAATTGTTAAATGACAAAATTAAGTAAATTAAAAAATGATAAAATAGGGCAATGCTATTCACAAACAGTGCGAAGGCGATGCCTGTCTTACGTTAAGCAATCACTATATTTGAATGGGGGAAGGAAGACAAATCCAGTGTAGGACAACATACAAAGAACCGAAGGTAGTTCATTTAACCGGTATTGATCATTATATTTTCACAGCGATGACGTTTTGTGCTTTTTCTGAAAAATAGAAATCATTGATTACAGGTGGGTTTTGGCTTTGTTTATAATCAATGTTTTATATAAACCCTGGTAGTCTATAAAAGCAAATCAAAGTCAGGTGCTTGATGAAAATTTCATTTTAATAAAAGGCCTGCATCCATCTCAGCCATTAGAGGTCAACCAATTATCGAATACCGGCCGCAGCAAACAGGGTAATAAATAAGTTACCTTATTGACCTATTGCAAATAATCAGAACAATTACAATCCCGATAATGGCGATTCTTTAACACCGGCAAAGCCAGTAAATATTAATAATGCCGGTTTAAATAAGTATCTTACGAAAATATTTAACTACATATTTAAAATGTCTGCCTGAAACGGAGCACAATTATTATTCTCCACACAACACAATGTGCGAAATTCAAACCAGCTGCTAAAGTCTTCCACCAACGGCGAACAATAATAGAATATACGGATAAATCCGATGTGAGAGAGCTTTTCGAATCAAAGGTTACTCCAATACATCGGGCGTCTAAAAACAATAAAAATTTACGAATGAAAATTTTATCCGCCTTAACGGATCCCGTTTATACAACTAAAGCCCATTTTAGCCGTTACGAAAATTTCTGGCTCCGCTTTATGAATGACAAACGGGATCTTCCCTTTATGTATCTGCTTACCCGGATCCATATTTTCATATTGCCGGTTGCACTGCTGCTTTTTACCCCCCTGTTAAAAGGATGGGCATGGTGGCTGGTGGCGCTTATCTATTTTTACTTTTCTCAGTTTTATTTTAAGGGCCGCTTCGGTTTAATGTTCCATTGCCTGTGCCACAGGAAAATGTTTAAGCCCGGTCATCAGCAAAAAATTCATGGGTACATCAGCTGGATTATTTGCCCGCTGTTTGGACATACTCCCGAAAGTTATTTCAGCCACCACATGGGAATGCATCATGTTGAAAACAATAACGAAGAAGACTCCAGCAGTACGATGCACTACCAAAGGGATAGTTTCAAAAGCTTTTTATCTTATTTTTTTAACTTTCTGTTTTTGGGAGTGATGCAAACCTTTCAGTATTTATATAGCCGTAAAAGGAAGAAATTGTACACCCGGTTAACCGTTGGAGAATGGTCATACATCATTTTTTGTATTGTGCTCTGCTTTGTCAATTTGAAGGCCACATTAATGGTATGTGTTTTTCCGTTGCTGTTTGCCCGGTTTGTAATGATGCTGGGGAACTGGGCACAACATTCGTTTATAGACGGCAGCAATCCTGAAAACATCTATACAAATTCAATTAACTGTATTAATACGCCCTATAATCACACCTGCTGGAATGATGGGTACCATATCATACATCACTTGCGGCCGGGTATGCATTATACAGACATGCCGCAGGAGTTTTTAAAGCGACAGGATGAGTTTGCACGGCAGAAAGCCATTGTATTTGATGGCATCCATTATCTTCATGTTTTTTATTATTTAATGACCCGGCAATATAATAAACTGGCCAGTAATCTGGTTAACATCAATAATACATTTGAAACCAGGGAACAGGCTATTTGCCTGATGAGGGAACGCACACAAAGGATCCCGGGTAAATCCTGATTCATGCCATCGATCTTTTCCTCAAAATGAGTCTTTTGATAACATGCCTCACAATCAGGCCCGGATAACAACTCTGTAAAGTGTGAGTACATGATGAAACCGGCCGGGGAGGAATCTTAGCCTGGTAAAGCGTAGCAATGAGGATATATATAAAATACATGGTAAGCCTCCGATGCAAAATGGTAGTACAAGAGGAATTGAAAAAACTGGGCATTCAGCACGGTTCTGTAGATCTTGGCATGGTTGATCTTCAGGAAACAATTACCGAAGGCCAGCGCCATCTGCTTGGAATAAACCTGCTTAGGTATGGCCTGGAATTACTGGACGACAAAAAGAGTATCCTGATTGAGAAAATAAAAAACGTTGTAACGGAAATGATCCACCATGCGGACGAATTACCTAAAGTAAACTATTCTGATTATATCAGTAAACAGTTAGGATACAGCTATACTTATCTTTCCAACACCTTTTCAGAGGTAAAGGGCATCAACCTGCAGCAATTTATCATTATGCATAAAATTGAAAAAGTAAAGGAATTGCTGTTATATGATGAATTGAACCTGACAGAAATTTCTTACAGACTTAATTATAGTAGTGCAGCGCATTTATCTAACCAGTTTAAAAAGATCACAGGACTAACTCCTTCTTTTTATAAGCAATTGAAGCTAAAACGTAAGCAAAACCTAGAAAACCTGTGATATTTGTAAGTTTAATGAACAAATGTGTAGTAATAGCGCTCCAAAAACACCTGACCTTTGTTGCGTAACAAATCCGTTACAAATTAAATAAAATGTCATGTACACAGGTAAAATCACAAACAATGAAAATTTTAAAATGATAGGAGATTGGACCAGTCAGTCAAAGACACTTAAAGAAAAATATCCGCTTTTAGTGGATGCCGATCTGAAATTTGAAAAAGGGAATGAGAATGACCTACTCACCAGGGTAGGAACCCGGCTTAACAAAAAAAGAGACGAGGTAATTAATATTCTCAGGAAAGTACAACCCAGCGCCTAACCCTTCATCTGTTTTATATACCAGTAAAGAAATCCATCTTATTGAAAACGTGGGGCAGAAAGAAATATTCTGCCTTTTTTTGTTGTTGCATTATAGCCATTAAAACGGCGAAACGATCCATCGCCCATCGCTACAGCTATTGCATTCTATTTGACCATATGATCAAAAGGTTGTATCTTTAGCTGGTTACAGATACAGCGAAACATCCACGGGTTCCCGCCCCCTTCTTCTTCTCCTTTAAAAGCGGCTCCTTTTCATACCGTTTTCTGCATTCCTGTTTTCCGCATCATAGTATTATTATGACGATTCTAATTTTTTTTGTAGCGCTGTGGTATCTTTCGCTATTCAGTCAGACTTTTTTTCAGCACCGCTATGCGGCGCATGGTTCCTTTACGATGAGCAGGTTCTGGGAGCGCTTCTTTTTCGTATTTTCCTATATAACCCAGGGGTCTTCCTACATGAGTGCGCGGGCTTATGCAATCATGCACCGGATGCATCATGCTTATACAGATACGGAAAAAGACCCGCACTCACCTAATTTTTCTTCCAATATGTTTAGCATGATGTGGCGTACTAAAAAAATCTATTCAGCGATCGTACACCAGCGATATCCTATAGAAAAACGATTTGAAAAGAACCTGCCCCACTGGCACAGTTTTGATCGCTGGGCAAACTCCCCGCTGTCACGTATACTTTGGGTAGCGATCTATATTTCATTTTTTTTGATTTTTGCTTCTTCGTTCTGGTGGTGGCTATTGCTACCTGTTGTTATTACGATGGGCGCTTTTCATGGAGCTTTGGTAAATTGGTTTGCACATAAATACGGATATATAAACTTCAGACTAAGAAATACATCACGCAATTTACTGGTGGTAGATGTGTTAATGCTGGGAGAATCGTATCATAACAATCATCATAAACATCCGTCTTCTGTAAATTTTGGTAACCGCTGGCACGAGGTAGATCCGGTGTACCCGGTTATCCTGTTATTAAAATCGCTGCGCATTATACGCTTTGCCAAAAAACCGGTAATGGCTTAAGGAAACGTATTTTTCTACCCGCTTTATTTACTATAATTTAAAAACGCCTTTTATGTCTAAAAATCAATTTCATGCAGGCAACAAACTGAACATCCTGGGCGGGGATAAAGAAAACATATCGACGAATGTCTGTTTTACCGGAAACGCTATTGCATTGTTAAACAATTATGCAGCCACAGGTACTACGATACATTTAGACGATTGGGATGGCTATAATGAATTAAGAAGCGGATCGCTCTACTACATTGTTACCGATATTAAAAAAGTAGCTATTTTAGTTTTAATCGTTTATTCCTGGCTTTAAAGAATATTCAGCTACCAGAAGAGTCACGGAATTAATAAAGAAGCTTTATTCGTCTCAGTAAGGAATATAGTGGCCTGGTTGCTCAAAAGAAAGCTTCCTTTATGTTTATACTACGATATCCTTTTCTGCAGATCGTTTTCGGCTGTAGTGCCTTCCCCTTTGTACTACTTCCTTTCCGGTGCCTGCTACAATCATCATTAAAATTTTTTACCTGCTAAATTGTTTGATATGACCAGCGAAAAGATCTCAACAGCACAAGTGCCGTTATTACGGAAAGGAGATATTATAAAAAGATTTCCTTCCAGCGGAGCTCCTGAAGAACAATTTGATGAGGAACGCAAAAAGGATACGGATGTATTTGAGATCTGTTCTATAAATTCCAAAAACGATATAATAGAACTCATAACACCAGGCAACGCGCGTGGTATGTTTCCATCTCCGGGCAATGTCACTCATTTGTTTATAAAATCCTGCAACCTTGTGGCACAGGGCATTTGGTGGATATAGGATGCAAATGGCATCCCTGCTTTAATTCTCTTAATCCCTTAAAAAGAAAAAATCACATTTGTCTAAAAAGCCTTATCTTTACAAGGATAGGCATAAATACTCCATCACTTCAAGTCAGGATCAGTTACATATCTACTACACACCAATAGCATTTATTTTTCTCCTTCTTCTTTTTTTGCTGCCGCATTTAGCCTCTATTTTTTAAAAGAAAAATTTATTTACAATGAACATGTATGTTTCAAACCTGGGGTTTCATGCCTCTGACGATGATTTGCGCGAACTTTTTAGCAGCTTCGGACAAGTGTCTTCTGCCAAAGTAATTATGGATAGAACCACCGGGAAGAGCCGGGGCTTTGGTTTCGTAGAAATGGGCTCAGTTTCAGATGCCACACTCGCAATGAAAGAGTTGGACGGTAAGGATGTCGATGGCAGGAGAATTGCTGTTTCGGCTGCAAAAGAACGGGAAGAGCGGTCTAATAGAAAATGGTAATGAATGTTCGAAGGGGCCGTCCGGCCCCTTCTTTTTTAATAGTATAACTGTTGTGAGTATTCAGTGTGCTTCATTTTAAAACATGTACCATGCATTTCCAAAAACAAGATCTGTCGGGCACTCACTATACCTGGAACAACGAACACCCTGCTTTTAGTGGCCAGCCCAGCCGCAGAAGATTTGATAAAAATAATGGCGATCAGGTGCTTTACCTGATCAACTTTTACGCATCATTGGCCGGGCGGGTAAGCCTCCTGGAAGGCAGGATCATTGAGCAGACCATTACGCGGGATCTGCCGGACGCTGCAAAAAGTGAGGTTTCCGCTTTTAACTGGATCAGGCGCAGCGCTTTCCCCACTCTGTAGAACTCAGGTACCCAAAATAACTGCAGCAATTTTTATCAGTCTTCTCTTTCATCCACATATTGCAATAGCTGCATGGCTATAACCGGAAAGTATCCCTGTTGGGTTGTATATTGCCATCCGGAACGTTCTGTTTTAAAAAATTCCCCCACTTCCCGGTTGTTAATATATAACCGGTAATGTCTGGAATTCATCTTCCTGCTTCTTCTCAGCTCACCAAAGATGTTTCTTCCTTCAAATTCAAATTGAACAGGAATATGCATATTTCCTTTTATTAAACCCTTAACTTTTTTGAAAATGTATTCAGACGCTGATTTTAAACGTCTTTTTTACATCCTCAGGTGAACAGTATGTTAACAACCGGCCTTATGTAAAGACCCTCTTTTGAATGAATTTGTAGCACCTGCTAAAGGACGTCGTCTTAACGGCTATAAAATGATGGTTGATCCTTTGTTTTGCATTATTACACATTTGATGTAGTACCTCATTTGAAACATCTTCAAAAACAAAATCATCTGGCGCTTCTATTATAAATTGAGCCACTTTTTCGATACGTATAAAATTTACAGCCATTATTTTATACACCGTACTCAGTTTATCTTTTGTATTAAATAAAGGCATTTTTTGCATAATGCAACCTTTATATAGGAAAAGGGTTATGGTTGACATTTGTTTTTATTAAAAACAGATCTTCACCTGTTCAATAAATTTGCTACAGCTGTATGCTTCTTACAAATTTTAGAATCCGCTCACGCATCTTTGAATAGTTAGCTAGTACCCCCTGTGATGATTTCTTCTTTGTTTTTTTCATTTCAAGCATGGACCAGGGCTTTTTCGACCCAATGATTGCCCCTTCCGTCTGTTTCAGATTTCCTTTTCCGTCTGTTGCCGGTTCAAAAAAGCGATTGCTTTTAGTTGCCTTTATGTTCATAAATTGAGACTGTCATAAATTCAGATGCCAGCGAGATCAAAGTCCCTAAAGTCTACAATTTATCGTTATTTGCCTTACATATCTATACAATAGACTTGCATATATCACAGGTTTTGTTCGTTTATGTTTATAGCCGGTTCAAATGAGCCGCTGACAAGTATTTTCCTTTTATAAAAATCATTAGTCTTGCTTTTTTTCTTGCACAAACAGAAGTATTCCCGACAGAAGTGTATACTGCTCAGATATCATTTTTGTATTACTAGGAAAAAAGGGGTAATATTTTCCTCACCGGGAGTACCTGTGGTAAGGAAAGAACAGCGTTGCAGAAATTAAGCCATACATAAAAAGGGTTGCTATTTAAATAGCTGCCTGGCAGGGCTAAGTACTAAAGAGTTGTTGTTAATATACATAGAATGAGCTTTTCGTTTATACATTCACCCCCTAATAGACGTATATTAAACACTATAGGGCTTTTTTGTACAAAACCTTATTTATGGATTGAGAATTGCAGGCTTTTAAAGATTGTTAGGCTTTCTTGCACTAAAAAGGCGGCCAACGCACTACTTACAGACTTTATATAAAATGAATAGTCACAACTCCGGATTATTAGCAGAAGAAAAACAGGCCTTACTTGCAGCGATTGTATCCTCTTCTCAGGATGCAATAATAAGTAAAACCCTGAAGGGTATTATAACAAGCTGGAATCCTGCTGCTGAAAGACTTTTTGGCTATTCAGAAAAAGAAGTACTGGGTAGACATATATCACTCATTATACCAAAAGACCGGATACACGAAGAGGATTTTATTATACAACAAATTTCCAAGGGTTTGCGGTTGGAACATTTTGAAACGACTCGTCTCACCAGGGACGGCAGACAAATCCCCATTTCGCTCACCTTGTCACCGATATTTAATGAGCGTAATGAAATTATTGGAGCATCTAAAATTGCACGGGATATTTCTGAAAACATTATGAACAAGGAGGAAAAAGAACAGCTTTATGAGGAAATTAAAATCTTGAACAAAAAAAAAGATGAATTTATTGCATTGGCAACTCATGAGCTAAAAACGCCTATAACTTCTTTGCGTGGCTTTTTAGAAGTACTACAAAAGAACGTTTCCCGGGAGGGTATTAATTTCAGTTTGCTTGAAAGATGTATCCGGCAGGTAAATAAATTATCAATGTTACTGAGTGACCTTTTGGATGTCTCCCGCATTCAACTTGGAAAACTTCAGCTTCGCTATGAATTCTTTAATATTGTTGAAATGGTTGCGGAAGTCCTTTCTACCTTTATCCACTTTGACAAACATCGCCTTGTTTTTAAAAACAGGGATTCTATAATCGTTTATGCCGATAGGACTCGTCTGGAACAGGTACTTATAAATTTTTTTAATAACGCAATTAAGTATTCTCCATCGGGAGGTGATGTTGAAATAAAAATATGGGAATCACCTAACAACATTCATTTGTCAGTCACAGATGAAGGTATTGGTATTGATAATGAACATTTAGCCGAAATTTTTAGCCAGTTTTACCGGGCTGTTAACGGTCAGTCAAATATTTCCGGATTAGGAATTGGTTTGTATATAAGCAAAGAAATCATCGTGCGGCACGGGGGAACAATAGAGGTAAAGAGTCAGAAAGGCCGTGGGTCCGTATTTGCCTTTTCAGTCCCGCAAAAGAAAAATTAGAAACAATTTTTATTAAGTAATTTATCTGGCGTGAAAAAAGATGTTTTAGTAATAGAGGACGATGATGATATACGCTATTTGGTAGCACTTATTCTTGAAAGCGCATTTTATGAGGTTAGAACAGGTGCTTCGGCTAAAGACCTGGATGCTGCCCTGGAAGTAAAGCGCCCTGATATAATCATACTTGATATTATGCTCCCCGATGGTAATGGCATTGATTTGTGTAAGCAGATAAAAAAGAACAGCTCAACAAGCCATATACCAGTAATCTTAATGTCAGCGCATCAGTTTGATAATATAGCAGACCCTTGTGCCGAAGCTTTTATTAATAAGCCGTTTAGCATTGATGAAATTATTACAACAGTTAAACAGGTTTCTTAAAAATAATGAACTGCTTAATATCTGATTTCAACAATCTCCTGGAGCCAAACGGTTAGATTTGATACGTAATCATCGTTACACCTAAAGTAACCTGCTGTCGAAGAGCTACCTCTTTCGTCCTTCATTTTTAATTATACTGCAATTCCATTTCAGTTACCGACTCTTTTATCAATTTCATATCATTTCGGGCCAACCACAATTCTTTAATTTTATTGGCCGCTTCTTCAGGTGTAATGCGGATATATTTGTAAAAATCCTTTGTTCTTTTGTGACCACTTATTTTCATAATGAGTTCAACAGGTGTACCGGCTAAAAATTCGTTAGTACAGAAAGAACGGCGTGCAGTATGAGATGTGATCCACTCATATTTTGGCTTCGTTACCGTTATTGTTTGGTTGCCTTTTTTGTAGGAGAATTTTACTATTTGGGTAATTCCCGCAAGTTTCCCAATGGTCTTAATATGTCTATTAAATTCAGGATTTGTCAACTCTGGTATGCGGTCGCGGAACTGACGGGTGAAGATCAGTTTTGCTTCGTGCCGTAAAGGAATAATCACCCAATGGTCGGATTTTTCCTGCTTTTTATAGAGCATATCCCTTTGGAGATCCTCTGGTCGAAGAGTTGAAAAGTCTGAAAATCGCAGCCCTGTTAAACAAGCTAGAACAAATAAATCCCTGTACTCTATAAGATGGGGATGTTCTGACAGATCGGTTTGGTAGATTTTGGCGATCTCCTCATAGGTGAGGTATATGGCGTCGCTTTCTTCCTCCGGTATTCTGAAATCGGACAGGTCGATGGGCTTAATAACTTTTCTTTTGACCCGGTCTTTAATAAAACCCCGGAGATGCTTGATCGTTTTTCCAATAGTGTTTAATTTAAGCCCGACCAGCAATGTTTTTCTGCGAATATGTACATGCTCAAACGTCAGGTAGTCCACAAAATCTTCATAGAAGCTAAAATCAAAGCTATCAAAAGTGACCTGCTGATTACGGAATTCCTCGAAGGCGAGCAAATGGGATTTTACGTTACCATAAACAGTTAGAGTGGCTTTACTTACCTTCCGTTTCTTGGATTTTATAAACTCATCAAATTGATAATAAACACTGAGCTTGTTCTTCTTTTCGGTTTCCTGTTGTTCTGCGGCTTCTTTTTCTTTTGCTTCAATATCATCAAAGTCAAAAGTCGGCGAAAAATGTTTCTTTGTAAACTCAGCGCGTGCCTCAATTGGAATTTTCTTTAATCCGGCATAGGTAACAATGTCTTCTACAATTTTTTTCAGTCGTTTTAGCTCATTATTGAGCTCGTTGTAGTCACCATGCGTTGCAGGTAGCCGATCACTAATACAGCGGCTTCCGTTATCCCAATAGATGGGTGGGATTTTGACATCCGTTCCAAATAAAGGTTTCTGATTTTCATTGCAACAATACTGAACAAAAATGGAGCAGGTTCCATCAGCATGAACCCGGTTTTTTCGACAAATTAGCTTAATTGGGAGAGACATAACCTGAACAATTTTAATCGACTTGAGTAGCCTGAAATCAGGTCTACTTTTGGTCTACTTTTTAAAATTGTTAAGCTGTTTTAAAGGTAGTAAAGATTCTCAGTGGATTTTGTTATGAGACTTTGAAAGTCAGCCCCTTAAAAGTAAAGTAGGGTAAAAAGCAAAAAGGATCATCATTGCTGATAATCCTTTTTTGCGGACCGGACGGGACTCGAACCCGCGACCTCCGCCGTGACAGGGCGGCATTCTAACCAACTGAACTACCGATCCTTTCAAATTGGGAGTGCAAATATAGTCGCTTTTCCGTTACGTCCAAACAATTTCAAAAAAAGTTTGAAAAATATTTATCTTGGCTTATGAACCTGATTTCTTTATTGGAAAGGCCCTACACCAAAGCGCAGGCGAACGATATCGTTAACTGGATTGGAAATGATCAAAAACGTTTTGATGCACTGCTTAAAATATTTCTTTCAGAAGAAACTTTGCTGGTACAACGCGCTTCCTGGCCGCTCAGTTATTGCGTTGCGAACCACCCGCGGCTGATTAATAAACATTACGACAGGCTGATAAATTATCTTAAAGCCACCGGCAAGCCGGCGGCTATCCGAAGAAATATATTGCGCGCTTTTGATCAGCTCGATCCTATTCCCGAAAATTATCACGGCGAACTAATGGACGCCTGTTTCGGATTTATCGAAGACCCCAACGAAGCGATCGCTTCTCAGGCTTTTGCGCTCGGCATCCTTTCGAAATTTGCAAAAATATACCCGGAAATTAAACCGGAGCTACTCCTGATTGTAGAAGATCGGTTTCCCAATGCGCCGCCGGCTTTCAGGTCCAGGGCCAAAAAGCTGCTTCGCAAAAACTGAACCGGCACGACGCGTTTTATGAATGGTGGTATTTTTCATTTTTTAGAATCGTGCACGCGCGATACACCTGTTCTGCCAAAATAAGCCGCACCAACTGATGTGGGAACACCAATTTTGATATACTCCACTGAAAGTTTGCGCGGCGCAAAACCTGCTCATCAATACCGTAAGCCCCGCCAATCAAAAAAACGATCCGTTTGACAGAAAGGTTGGCGCAGTGCTGAATTTGCTGAGCCAATGCTTCAGATGTGAGTTGTTTACCGCGTTCTTCAAGTGCGATCAGAAAATCGTCTTTTTGAATCCTGGAAATGACGACCGCACCTTCCATTTTCTTTGTTTCATCGATGGATAATTTACCTGCATTTTTTAACGGCGGAAAAATTTCCCATTCAAGTTTAAAGTAGTTTTGAATGCGTTTTGAAAAGTCTTCCACGCCGGATTTCACATATGGGTCGTGACTTTTTCCTATCGACCAGAATGCTATTTTCATACAAAAACGCGCTTGATTATAAAGATCGCGAAGGTAGCTATTCTTATCTGGAAGCCACTCTGTAAACCTATGCTTCCTTAGTAAAATCTTCCATCACATTAGTCAAACAACCCATTTTTTAACGCTAATGCTTCGTCTATTTTCGATTTGCGATAAATGGCTTGACATATGAGCGTTAAATTATATTTTGAAGACTTTGTATTAGAAGATTCCCGAAAGACAACTGGCCGAACGATTACCGATGCTGATATTGTATTACATGCGGGCCAGTCCGGCGATTTTTATCCCCATCACATGGATGAGGAGTGGTGCAAAACGCAGCCTTTTAAAAGGCGCATTGCCCACGGCACTTTAATCTTTTCTGTAGGGGTGGGCCTTTCAGCCGGCGTTATCAATGAAGTGGCCATGACCTATGGTTATGACCGCTTACGCTTTATCAATCCCGTATTTATCAATGACACGATCAAAGCCACTATAACCATCAAGGGAAAACGCGATCATAAAAAGCCTGCCTACGGTATTGTTACCGAATTGGTGGAAGTGCACAATCAGCACAATGAATTGGTTATGGTGTGCGAACACCTGCTTCTTGTAGAAAAAAGAAATAGTAATGGCTGATATCGTACTTAAGGGCATTACCTGGAACCACAGCAGAGGTATCACGCCATTGATGGCTGCTGCCCAGCGTTTCACCGAGCAACATCCGGGTATTGAAATACAATGGCACAAGCGTAGCCTCCAGCAATTTGCTGATTTTCCGATCGAGCAACTGACTGAACAATACGACCTGTTAATTATCGATCATCCATGGGTGGGTACCGCGGCCGCCACTAAGTGCGTGTTAGCGCTTGATGAATATCTATCGGCTGAGTATCTCACAGATCAATTGGCAAATAGTGTTGGCCCATCGCATGCCAGTTATAATTACGGCGGCCATCAATGGGCGTTAGCTATTGATGCAGCAACGCCGGTAGCCAGCTATCGAAAAGATTTATTTGCAGCCGCCAATGCCAAACTGCCCCAGACATGGGAAGAAGTTATTGAACTGGCCAAAGTTGGAAAAGTGGCGGTACCTGCTATTCCCATCGATTTATTAATGAACTTTTATACATTTTGTATAGCGCAGGGCGGCACCCCCTTTGAAAGCCAGGAAGAAATCATTCCATCGGCCACAGGCAAAGCGGCGCTTCAAATGATGAACGAGCTATATTCAAATGTGGATCGCTCCATGTTTAATAAAAACCCAATCGCGGTGGCGGAGCTCATGAGCCAGACGGACGATTACTGGTATTGTCCGTTTGCCTACGGTTACAGCAATTACTCGCGCATCGGATATGCGAAGCAGTTGCTTGAATATGGAATGCCGGTACGTTATAACGAGAAGCCATTGAGAACGACGATTGGTGGAACGGGGCTTTCGGTATCTGCGTTTTCAAAGCATAAGCAGGAGGCGGTGGCTTTTGCAGAAATGGTTTGTTCGCCCTCGTACCAAACCAATGGTTATATTTATAATGAAGGGCAGCCGGGCTACCTGAAAGCATGGACCAATGATTTAAATAATCAGCTTACTCATCATTTCTTTAAAAATACATTGCCTGCGATGGAGCATGGGTTTTTGCGGCCGCGTTACCATGGGTACCTCCATTTTCAGGATGAAGCCGGAGCTTATGTTCAGGAATATCTGTTAGGAAAGCAAACAGATGAAAATAAAGTCCTTGAAAAGATGAATCGTTTATATATTGCTTCTATTGAAAAAAACCGGATAAAAATTCCCGCCTGATGTTTTTGCCATTAAAAGGTTTATTAGTTGTCGAGTTTAGCCAGTATCTATCCGGGCCTTCAGCCGGGTTGAGGTTGGCAGATTTGGGCGCGCGTGTTATAAAAATCGAACGCCCCGGGAGCGGCGACCCCTGCCGCAAACTTGCGGTAAAAAATCTTTGGCTGGGCGATGATGCGCTCAATTTTCACGCCATCAACCGCGGTAAGGAAAGTTTCGCCGCCGACCTTAAGAATGAAGCAGATCGCGAAGCAGTAAAAAAAATATTAGCTAAAGCAGATGTGGTGACCCACAATTTCCGGCCCGGCGTTATGGAAAGGATCGGGTTAGCCTATAGCGATGTAAAATCGATTAATGAGAGGATTGTTTACGCAGAAATAACAGGCTACGGAAAAAAGGGCCCTTGGAAAAATAAGCCCGGCCAGGATCTTTTGATTCAATCTTTATCGGGCCTCGCCTACACTACAGGTGATGACGGCGAAGGCCCCATGCCTTTCGGGCTTTCCATTGTGGACAGTATTTGCGGCATTCATGCCGTTCAGGGTATTCTGGCTGCTTTGATCCGCCGGCAAAAAACCGGCCTGGGCGCATTTGTGGAACTCAGCCTTTTAGAATCAGGGTTGAGTTTTCAGTTTGAGCTGCTCACAACGCATTATCATAGCCGGCAAAGTATTAAAAGGAGCAAAGTTAGTAACGGGAACCCTTTGCTGGGCGCTCCCTATGGCATTTATAAAACCAAAGATGGATATATTGCGCTGGCGATGATGAGCATGCCGCTGCTACAGGAAGCCCTTGGTATTGCAAGTTTGGGTAATTATGCCCCGGCCGACGTTTTTGAAAAGCGCGATGAAATAAAAAGTATTATTGCCGAACAGTTGCTCGTAAAAGAAACCGCGTTTTGGCTACAGCGCCTGATGGCCTTGGGTTTGTGGGCTTCGGAAGTGCACAATTGGGACACTTTAACACAGACGCCTTTGTATAAAAGCACAGGCATGGAAAGTAAAATCGCCGCAAATGGCGATAAAAGTTTTACAACCACAAGATGCCCGATTCGCATTGACGGAAAGGCCGTTGGTGCAAAATTGGCCGCGCCGGAGCTGGGCGAGCATACTGAAAAAATTAAAGAAGAATTGCTTTCATAAGAATGAAGTTATTACAGGACATACTCGTCATAGATTTTAGTCAGTTCCTTTCAGGGCCTTCGGCCTCGTTGTGCCTGGCTGATTTTGGTGCTGATGTGATCAAAATTGAAAAGCCCGGAACAGGCGACATTTGCCGGGAACTATACGTGTCGGATGTGATGATCGATGGGGAGTCTTCTATTTTTCATGCCATCAACAGGAATAAAAAAAGTTATGCAGCGGATCTTAAAAACGCCGCCGATGTTGCGCGATTGAAGCAACTAATTCAGAAAGCGGATGTGGTGATGCATAATTTCCGGCCCGGCGTCATGGAGCGCCTGGGTTTTGATTATGATTCCGTAAAGAAAATCAACCCGAATGTAATTTATGCACAAATAAGCGGGTATGGCGAAGACGGCCCATGGAAGCATTTACCGGGTCAGGATCTGTTGTTGCAGTCGCTCTCAGGGCTTGCGTGGCTCAATAATAGCAGCCATGCCAATCCGACGCCAATGGGAGTGTCGGTGGTTGATATGCTTGCCGGCGCTCATGTAGCGCAGGGTATTATGGCGTTGTTGTATAGAAAAGGGGTAACGGGCGAAGGCGGCAGCATACAGGTAAGCATGTTGGAAAGCGCACTTGATTTTCAGTTTGAAGTGTTGACCTGTTACTTTAACGACGGCGGCCAGTTGCCGCAGCGCAGCGCGGTCAATAGTGGTCACGCTTACGTTGCAGCCCCCTATGGTATTTATAAAACAAAAGACGATTATATCGCGCTCGCGATGGCGGATATTCTGCAGTTGGGCGATCTGATTGGCTGTGATGATTTGGCCGCTTTCACCGATCGCAAAGACTGGTTTGAAAAACGCGATGAAATAAAAACGTGCTTAGCTCATCATTTACTTCATCATACAACGACGCATTGGTTAGAAATATTAGAACCTGCGGGCGTTTGGTGTTCCAAGGTTTTGGATTATGAGCAACTCACATCAGAAGAGGGGTATCAGGCATTGAACATGGAGGTGGTTGTAAAAACAAGCAATGGGATTTCCGTTAAAACAACCCGATGCCCGGTTCGGGTAGACGGGGAGTTGCTGGTGAACGAAAGAGGGGCCCCGGCTTTGGGCGAGCACAACAGCGAGATCGATGAGCTTTTCGAAATAGCCTCGAAAAAAGAAATTGTAGATTTAAATAGCAGTATTTAACAGCTGCGATGAATGGCTGTATATGGATTGCTGAATACGTATGATAATTGACACGCATGTACATATCTGGGATTTACAACGTTCCGCTTACAATTGGCTGAAGCAGGCGCCTGAAGTGTTGCATAGCAACCATGCGCTGTCCGATCTGGAGGATGAAAGAAAAGCGACGTCGGTAAGTGGTGGCGTACTGGTGCAGGCAGATAATACACTGGAAGATACAGCGCTCATGTTTGAAGCGGCGAAAAGCAATTCCTGGATTAAAGGTGTGGTAGGCTGGCTGCCATTAACGGATCCTTCCGCCACAGAAAAGCTGCTGAAACATTTCATGCAAGAGCAAATCTTTTTTAAAGGCGTACGCCATTTGATTCATGACGAACCGGATGCCGCCTGGCTATTGCAACCGGCAGTAATCGACTCCTTAAAAATATTGGCCGAATACCGGATTCCCTATGATTTCGTGGGTGTTAAAACGGAGCATATCCAAACGGCATTAAAAGTTGCCCAACGCGTGCCTAACCTCAAAATGGTTTTCGATCATTTGAATCAACCGCCTATTACGGCAGATTTGAACGGTAGTGAATGGGCCAGTTTGATGGCCGAAGCGGCACAACACGATCAGTTTTATGCAAAAATATCCGGCTTGGGCACGGTTGCCGGCAAGGAGTTTTTTACGGTAGAAAATATAAAACCGTTTGTAACATTCGTTTTGTCCATATTCGGTACCAATCGTTGCTTTTTAGGTGGCGACTGGCCCGTTTCGCTATTGGCCGCAAATTATACAACTACCTGGGCCTTGTATCAACAGCTTATTGAGGCGATATTACCGGATGAGGAAGAAAGAGAAAGGGTGTATAGCAAAAATGCGGTTTCTTTTTATAATTTAAATCCGTCATTAACCGAAAGCGGAAGCTGATCGGCATATTGGAAAATGATAAAATAACAATGCATGCAATTACTTTGGGGTATATTTTTTCACGGCCTGGGCGCTTCTTCGGCGGCCCTATGTTACACGCCTGAAAAAAAAGTAAAAGGCTGGAGTTGGCAAACTTATTGGCTGGCACAGGCTTCCGTCTGTTGGCTTTTATTACCCATTCTTATTGCTGTATTAACCATTCCTTCATTAACACAGGTGTTGGCAGAAGCGCCGGCCTCTGCCATGTGGAACGCATTTTTCCTGGGCATGGCCTACGGTGTGGGCGGCACCGCCTTTGGGATGGCCATTAAATATATTGGATTTTCCCTCACTTATGCGATTTCAGTGGGTATCTCCTGTGTGCTCGGCACTTTGGTGCCGCCGCTGATGAACGGCACATTGGGAACCGCTTTGAGCGGCACTGGCGGCCGTTGGATTTTAAGCGGCGTCATACTGGGTGCGGCGGGTATCGCACTTTGCGGTTTGGCAGGCCGGCTCAAAGAAAAAGACAGCGTTCAAGCCCAGTCCACCTTTTCTTTTAAAAAAGGCTTGCCGCTTTGTTTATTGGCAGGTGTTTTATCCGCCTTTTATGGTTTTGCAATTAATGCGGGCAAACCTATTTCTGACATCGCCGCCCAACATGGCGCCGGAAATTTCCAGGTGAATGTGGTATATATTTTTTCTAACTCAGGCGCTTTTCTAACCACATTGATCTACACCTTATGGCTTCATATAAAAAATAAAACATTCAGTGAATATCGGTCAGTAGCGCAACCAGGGCTTTCAACCAATTATTTAATGGCTTTACTCACCGGTATCCTTTGGTACGGGCAGTTTTTCTTCTACGGACTTGGCCATGTGCGTTTGGGCAAATATGAATTTTCGAGCTGGGCCATCCACATGATCATGTTGGTGTTTTTTAGCTCTTTGGTCGGATTGATTTTGAAAGAATGGAAATTGACCAAGCCTGTCACACGCCGCGCACTCGCAGCCGCTTTATTTGTTCTGCTGCTGGCGGTTATTGTTTTAACCTACGGAAATTATCTGGGAGGAACCTGACATGGAACTTAAAAAAACAAACACGCCTATTTGCATTATCGGCGCCGGCGGAATTGTTGCCGACGCTCATCTGCCGGCCTATCGCCTTGCTGGTTTCCCGGTGCAGGGCATCGTGAACAGGAACAGGCAAAAGGCTGAAGCGCTTGCTGAAAAATTTGGCATCCAAAAAGTATACAATAGCCTGGAGGAAATGGTCGCAGACAATCGGAACGATGTTATTTACGATTTCGCCTTGCCTGCGTCGGAGATTATTCCCGTGCTTCAGTTGCTGCCCGAGAAAGCCGCAGTGCTGATTCAAAAACCCTATGGCGAAAGCTTAGCCGAAGCGAAAGCTATTCATAAGTTGGCGAACGAGAAACTGATGCTGGCAGGCGTCAATTTTCAAATGCGTTTTGCGCCTTATATCCTTGAAGCGAAGCAGATGATAAGTGAAGGGCAGTTGGGAACGGTTACTGATGTTGAAGTTTATGTAAATGTGCATACACCCTGGAACCTTTGGGACTTTTTGTTTACCAAAGAAAGAATGGAAATCAACTATCACAGCATTCATTATATCGATACGGTGCGCTCGTTGCTGGGCAATCCTGAAAAAATATTTGCGCGGACTTTTAAACATCCGCAAAGCATGCAGCTGGCTTCGGTAAAATCAAATATCATCATGGATTACGGGGATATGTTACGGGCAGCGATCCATACCAATCATAACCATGATTATGGGTACGAAAAACAGGAATCGTATATAAAAATTGAAGGCACACAAGGTGTTATCAAAATTACTTTCGGCGCTTTGATTGATTATCCGCATGGAGTGCCCGATAAATTTGAATTTTTTATAACCGAAGGCGCGTCCGCCAAAGCCTGGCAGGTGAAGCCAATCGAGGGGACTTGGTTTCCTCACGCCTTTATGGGGACCATGCAGCAAATGCAGTGGGCAAAATCCGGAGCCATAATAAAGCCTGAAAACAGTATCGACGATGCGCTTATGACCATGGCTTGTGTCGAAGCGGCGTATGTCAGTAATCAAAAAGGAGGAGTCTTAATCGATGATTTTTTGTAGTAATATCATTTCTGTTGTTGTAAAGCGGCTGTCTTGCTTACTATTGTTTTGTTTGATGATAAGCAGCGCTTTTGGTGCGAAAGGAAAAGTTTTTGTCGTGAACGGGCAACCCGCTGAGCAAAGAGTGAACTACGGTTTGGACGTTCTAACAAAGGCACTACACCAATTAGGATACGAGGTGCAGCTAGCAAGCCCCAAAAACCTTCAGCGCGACCAATGGCAGATCATCATAGAAAAATCTTTCGATAAAAAAATAAAAAAAGAAGGGTTTGCCATAAAAACCAATGATCGCAAAATTTACATAAAAGGACGCGACGCGTCGGGTTTATTATACGGGTGCCTCGAACTGGCTGAAAGAGTAGCAGCGAAAAAAGCTTTGGATGCTAATTTTCAATTTACGGATGCTCCGGAAATGGTATTGCGCGGGGCATGTATCGGATTGCAAAAACCTTATTATCTGCCGGGGCGCACTGTTTATGAATATCCCTACACCGAAGCGACCTTTCCCTGGTTCTATAATAAAAAATTGTGGCTCCAGGTTCTCGACTCTATGGCCGCCAACCGCATGAATTCACTTTACCTTTGGAACGGCCATCCTTTCGCATCCTTGGTAAAGTTGAAAGACTATCCCTACGCACTTGAGGTTGATGAAGCGACTTTTGCGAAGAATGAAGAGATATATCGTTTTCTGACGACCGAAGCGGATAAGCGCGGCATTTGGGTGATTCAAATGTTTTACAACATTATTGTTTCTAAACCGTTTGCTGAAAAACATGGTATTAAAACACAGGATCGCGAACGGCCGATCGATCCGCTTATTGCAGACTATACGCAGCAATCAATTACTGCTTTCGTTGAGAAATATCCGAATGTGGGTTTGCTGGTTTGTCTCGGAGAGGCCATGGAAGGCGTAGGCCAGGATGATATAGATTGGTTTACCAAAACGATCATACCGGGTGTTCAGGCGGGTATGAAGCGCGCAGGCCTCACGGCTGAGCCGCCGATTGTGTTGCGTGCGCATGATACCGACGCTCCCGCTGTTATGAAATCAGCATTGCCGCTTTATAAAAATTTGTACACGATGGCAAAGTTCAATGGTGAAGCGCTGACCTATCAAAGGCCGCGTGGCGCCTGGGCTAAGTTACATCAAACCCTGAGCAGCCAGGGAAATGTACACATTGAAAATGTGCATATTCTCGCCAACCTCGAACCTTTTCGCTACGGATCGCCAAGATTTATACAGGAAAGCGTTGTAGGAATGCATGAAGTGATGGGCGGAAATGGGTTGCACCTTTATCCTGAAGCTTCCTATTGGGATTGGCCGTATTCAGCCGATAGCCTGGCTGGTGGCAAACGTCTGTTGCAGATCGAGCGGGATTGGATCTGGTATAAGGCCTGGAGCCGCTACGCGTGGAAAGCCGGGCGCGATCGCGAACAGGAAATTGATTTTTGGAGCAATACGATGGCCGCGCAGTTCGGCATCGGCGCAGTAGATGGAAAGCGCTTGTTAAATGCCTGCGAAGCCACAGGGGAAATTGCTCCCAAACTTTTAAGAAGATTTGGTATCACCGACGGCAACCGCCAAACGCTCAATTTGGGTATGCTGATGACTCAATTAATTAACCCTTACCGCTACGGGCTATTCACGTTATTGTATGAAGCAGAAAGTCCGGAAGGAGAGTCTTTGGCAACTTATGCTGAAAAGGAGTGGAACGGCGAAGTGCATTCGGGAGAAACCCCGGTTCAAATTATCAACGAAGTAAGAGCGCATGGCGACCGCGCGGTGAGATCGATCGACTCGGTGCAACAATTGCAGAAAAATCGGCAGGAATGGCTTCGGTTAAAAAATGATATCTACAGCTATCGCGCGCTGGCCTATCACTACGCAGCTAAAGCCGAAGCAGCATTGTCGGTGCTTCGTTATAAATATTCAAATGATGTCAAAGACTTGGAAAACGCAAAGCCTTTGCTGGAAGAAAGTGTTGCCTGGTATAAAAAGCTAACCGCGTTAACGCAACAAAATTATTTATATGCGAATAGCATGCAGACAGGCGCCAGGAAAATTCCACTCTCGGGCTCTGGTGGGCAATACAAAAACTGGCGGGAAGTGCTCCCGGTGTATGAAAAGGAACTTTCCATTTTTAAAATGAAACTTGATTCTTTAAAGAATCTAAAACCGGGTAATACAAGTAAAGTTCAGCCTTTAAAAAATGCAGAGGTAAAGCTCTTAGGAAACGATAGCTTTTATTTTATTGATAGTTTGTCTATGCCTTTTGCTGACACCAGCTTCGCGATCAGGTCTTTTGCACCTGAATTAAAAAATCTTAAAGCGGTTAAAACTTTATTTAATGAACAGGTTGCCCGCGGCACCGAGCTGACATTTATCAATAACAAGCCGGTAAAGGTTTTAGTTGGATTTTTCAAACCGCAGCAGGCGGCTTTTAGTAGAGATACTGTTTTTTTAAAGCAGCCTGAGCTCGAAACCAACGCAACGGCGAACGAATATGGACAGGCAGATACAAGAATCGCCAATGCTATGGTTATTCCGGGCATGCCGCAATTGCATGTGCATAGTTACGAATTCAATGCAGGAAAAAATACGTTGAAATTGGCCAAAGGCGTAGCGCTTATTCTTGGGCTTATAACGGCAGATGCACCGCTTCGCGTTTATGATGCCGGACTGTATGAAAGCGGCAATAGAAAACAGGTAGATTGGTTATTTGAATAAGCGAATCCACTTGATGTTTATAAGCCGAAAACCACCGGCATACATTTTATATGGATCAATTGAAATAAAACGGCCATAAGAACGATCGAATGATATATACGCAAAACGACAAAAATTTTTATGCAAAATTCATCGGCTGCCTACGGGCAGGCAACAATAAAAATAGACACATGAAACGTTCATTATAAAATTTTATACCTGATCAGTTTTATTTGACTTATAAAACAATAAAAAGTACACCGGATGAAATATCTTATTTGTTTTTTGACTTTCTTTTCGTTTTTGACCGCGAAGTCGCAGCAGTACTTCGACGTTACAAAGTTTGGCGCAAAGCGCGATAGCAGCGCGAAAGCAACATCGGCCATTAAGAAAGCGATTGACGCGGCCGTAAAAGTGGGCGGAGGCACCATCTATTTTCCTGCAGGAAAATATCTAACGGGGCCTATCCATCTCAAAAGTAATATCACCATTTTTATCGACGCCGGTGCGGAACTCCATTTCAGCGACGATTTCGACGACTATCTTCCTATGGTAGAAAGCCGCTACGAAGGTGTTGATGTTGCCAGTTTTTCTCCTTTGTTCTATGCATACAAAGCAGAAAATATTGCAATCATCGGGCGCGGGCTGATCGATGGTCATGGGGAGAAATGGTGGCATTTTGTGGAAGGTTATAAAGAAGGACAGCCACGCAGTAAATGGCAGCAAATTTTCGATCAACACAATAAAGACATACTGCTACCCGATGATCCCAGACAAATGAAGCGCGGTTTTTTACGTCCGCCCCTTATCCAGCCGATGTATTGTAAGAATGTTTTAATTCAGGGCGTCACCATAAAAAACTCACCTTTCTGGACGGTCAACCCCGAGTTTTGTGATAATGTGACGGTGCATGCAGTAACGATCATCAATCCCCAGCGCCTGGCGCCTAATACGGACGGAATTAATCCTGAAAGTTGCAGCAATGTCAGAATCAGCGACTGCTTTATTAGTGTGGGCGATGACTGCATCACCATTAAATCAGGTAAGGATTTGCCAGGGCGTACCAAGGCAAAGCCTGCCGAAAATTACACCATCACCAATTGCACGATGTTAAGCGGCCATGGTGGCGTGGTGATCGGAAGCGAGATGAGTGGCGACGTCAAAAAAATAACGATCAGTAATTGTGTTTTTGATGGAACAGACCGTGGCATCAGGTTAAAAACAGTGCGCGGCCGCGGCGGTGTTGTAGAAGATATCCGTGTCGATAATATTGTCATGAAAAATATCCGCGACCAGGCGATTGTCATGGATATGGAGTACGCAAAATCAAACCCGGAGCCGGTTTCGGAGCGCACGCCGCAATTCCGCAACATACGGTTGAGCAATATTACTGCCTATACCAACGAGGCGATGTACATCAACGGAATTGAAGAAATGCCGGTCAGCGAAATAAGTTTGCACGATGTAGTTTTTGAGGCGCAACGCGGCATCACTATCAAAAATGCCAACGACGTTCAACTTCACAATGTACGTGTAAATACTTCCGTGGGCAGTTCTTTAAAGGTAGATCAAAGTAGCCGCATATTAATTAACGGTTTTGAAACCGCTAAGCCTTTGCAGGACAAATCAGTGATTGTATTAAATAATACAAAACAGGTGCTCCTCGAAAACGCGTGGCCCTTTCCCGAAACTAAAAAGTACCTCGAAATAACTGGTGATCAAACGAAAGATATTCATCTGAAAAATAATCTTTTCGAAGATGAGTTGATCCTGGTCGGCAAAGAAGTGCATACGCAGGAAATAAAACGTAACTAAAATGATCAAATATTTGTTCCAGAAAATAGAAGTTCCGAAAACTATATTGGCATTGGCATTAAGCCTGGTTGCAGAAGCTGCGGCAGCCCAGGATCTTCAGTTGTGGTACGATCAGCCAGCCTCTAAGTGGGTGGAAGCATTGCCGCTGGGAAACGGCCGCCTGGGCGCGATGGTATTTGGCGGTGTTGAGGAAGATCGTATCCAGTTCAACGAGGAAACATTATGGACCGGTTACCCGCGTAATTATAACAAGGCTGATGCCTATACATATCTTGATTCGATAAGGAATTTATTATTTGAAGGAAAACAAAAAGAGGCGGAAAATCTGGCAGGGCAGGAGTTTATGGGACTGAAATCGCGCGATGGACACCAGGATGCCTGGGTAGCGAAAGTGAAATCTATTTTAAAATTGAAAGAAAATCCATCGCTGCAGGATTACAACGATGCCTCGTGGAAAACAATGCGCGTGCCAGAGTATGATGGCTGGGAAGCGGTAGGTTTTGAAGGAATGGACGGTGCGGTTTGGTTTCGGCGCGAGTTTGAATTACCAGCGGCCTGGCGTGGCAAGGATCTAAAGCTGGATATTAATAAAATGGCAAATCATGATTTTACCTACGTCAATGGAAGCCTTATTGGCGCTCAACATAACGATGATGCCCGCGACTATATTATTCCGGCTAACACACTAAAGCCCGGTAAAAACTCCATCGCCATACTGATCTTAAATTTTGGAGGCAAAGGCGGTATTCTCGGTTATAAGGATGCACAAAACCCTATTGGCATCTATCCTGCGGATGGCGATGCGAAAATGAAACAATCCCTCAACGGCCAGTGGAAATATTTTATCCAGGATAGCGATGTGCCGGCTGTTGGCCAATATCAGGCTTCTTATCAACCTTTTGGCGACCTGAGCTTTTCTTTTAATGTTGACAAAAAAGCTTTACGCCAATACAAGCGCACGCTCGATCTGCGTACCGCGGTAGCAACTACGAGCTACGAATACGACGGCGTCCATTATCAAAGGAAATATTTAGCCAGCGCAGTTGATCAAACCATTGCTACCCATTTTGCGGCAGATAAAAAAGGGCGTATCAGCTTTACTGCTGCGTTATCAAGCCCTCATAAAGACGCGGTACTTTCAGCTACAGATCGTAATACAATTTCGCTTCAGGTGAAGGTGAAAGACGGCGCGTTGAAAGGTGTTAGCTATCTGACGATAACCACTATCGGTGGTAGTATGAGCGTAATCAATAACAAACTGGTGGTAAAAAATGCGGATGAAGCTACCGCTTACCTTACCGCAAATACCAATTATAAAAACTATAAAGATATAACCGCAGAACCGGCTGCTTTGGCGTTAAGGACGCTACATCAGCTAAAAAATAAAGAATGGGCCGCGGTGAAGCAGGCGCATATAAACGACTACCAAAACCTTTTCAATTCCTTTAGCTTATCCTTTGGGAAGGCAACGCCATCATCACTCAAACTTACTACTGATCAGCGTTTGGAGCAATTTGCTACAGCTAATGACCCCGCTTTTCTGGCGCTTTACGTGCAATATGGCCGCTATCTGCTGATCAGTAGTTCGAGGCCCGGCACGCGGCCTGCCAACCTACAGGGCATCTGGAACGATTTATTGTCGCCGCCCTGGGGCAGTAAATACACAACAAATATTAATGCCGAAATGAATTATTGGCCGGCCGATCTGCTCAATGTTTCGGCTATGCAGCAGCCTTTATTTCAAATGATAAAAGAGCTCTCGGTTACCGGCCGGCAAACTGCAAAATCGTATTACAATGCGCCGGGCTGGGTGCTGCATCACAACACCGATTTGTGGCGCGGCACAGCGCCGATCAATGCTTCTAATCATGGCATCTGGGTGACCGGCGGCGCCTGGCTCTGCGACCATTTATGGCAGCATTATCTTTTCCATAAAAATCAAAAATTTTTGAAAGACACAGCCTATCCTGTGATGAAAGAAGCCGCCCTGTTTTTCAAATCTTTTTTAATCAAAGATCCTGAAACCGGTTTCCTCATCAGTACGCCGTCCAATTCGCCGGAGCAGGGCGGACTGGTAGCCGGGCCCACCATGGATCATCAGATTATCCGTAATCTTTTTAAAGCCGTGGCTTCAGCCAGCGAGATCTTAAACGTCGATGCCGGACTTAGAAAAGAGTTGTTGGCGAAATATGAACAGATCGCGCCCAACTGTATCGGGCGTTATGGCCAGCTTCAGGAATGGATGCAGGACATCGATGATACCACCAACAAGCACCGGCATGTGTCGCATCTCTGGGCCGTTTATCCCGGCAATGAAATAAACTGGGCGTCGACACCTGACCTGATGAAAGCAGCGCGGCAGTCGCTTATTTACCGCGGCGATGCCGCAACCGGGTGGAGCCTTGGCTGGAAAATCAACCTCTGGGCAAGGTTTAAAGACGGTGATCACACGTACAAACTCATACAAATGTTACTCAGTCCTGCGGGTAGTGGCGCCGGCAGTTATCCCAATTTGTTTGACGCTCATCCGCCTTTTCAAATTGACGGAAATTTCGGCGGCGCTGCAGGAGTTGGTGAAATGCTGTTGCAAAGCCACACGGGCGACATTGAGTTGCTGCCGGCTTTGCCATCCTCGTTGCCGGAGGGCGAAGTCAAAGGCCTGCTTGCGCGTGGAGGTTTTGAAATAAACCTGCAGTGGCTGGAAGGGGAATTACAGTCCGTGGCGGTGACGTCCCATGCGGGTCAGCCATTGACGATCCGCTATAAAAATGAAAAGGTTTCGGTTAAAACCGAAAAAGGAAAAACTTATCAATTTGATGCAAAATTGCAAGCTCTATAATATTATTTTTCGCACGAGCTATTGCTGCGCTCTGCTTAGGCTCCGTATCGCCCGTTTATTTTTGAAGCCGGCTGCGTTGCATACATGGAGCTTATCTTGCGTCGCACTCTTTTTTTGTGGTGCTACTATCAGCTATGGCCAGCGCGCAGCCTTCAATGTTGAAGCATCGGATGCCCGAAAGGTGGTTAGTTTAAACAGCAATTGGCTTACGATGGCAGGCAATGATGAAAAGCCTGTTCCTGCTGCCTTTCAGAAAAATATAAACGTCGATGGCTGGAAGAAAGTAAACGTGCCGCACAATTGGGATGATTATTATGGTTACCGCCGGCTGTTGCACGGCAACAAACACGGTGATGCCTGGTACCGGAAAAAATTCAGCCTGCGACAAGGGGAGACCGGCAAGCGATATTTTCTTTTCTTCGAAGGTGTAGGTTCTTATGCATCGGTTTTTCTAAATGGCAAACGGGTAGGCGACCATGCAGGCGGCCGGACAACCTTCACTATTGATGTATCCGCTCAGATAAAAACCGACGGCGCTGAAAACCTGTTAGCCGTTCGCGCCTGGCATCCTCCTTTTATCAAAGATCTGCCCTGGGTTTGCGGCGGTTGCAGCGACGAACGCGGCTTCAGTGAGGGCTCGCAGCCGATGGGCATTTTCCGGCCCGTGTCATTGATCATTACAAATGAGCTTCGGATTGAACCCTTCGGCGTTCACGTGTGGGCCGATGTGCAGCCCAACACTTCCCTTTTACACAGCGATATCACGATCAAAAATTATGCATCAAAACCCTTTAAAAAAGTAGCCATTGTTCAAAAAGTAATCAATGCGCAACATAAAGTAGTGGCTACATCCCGCCGGTTGATGGACATAAAGGCTTTTGACTCGTTGGTTATTTCAAACCGCGACCTGGCTATCAGTGCGCCCGTGCTGTGGAGTGTCGAAAATCCCTATCTCTATAAAATAAAAACGTCGATAACGCTGGGGGATAAAGTGATCGATGAAATGATTACCGATTTTGGCTTCAGAACGATCCGGTGGCAAACGCCTTCCAATCAATTTTACCTGAATGGTAAACCTGTTTTTATCAATGGCGTTGCAGAGTATGAGCATTTGCTTGGTCAGAGCCATGCATTTTCGCAGGAGCAGGTTGTTTCAAGGGTAGAATGGCTGGAAGCCGCTGGCTTCAATGCTTTCAGGGATGGACATCAGCCTCACAATTTGTTGTACGGGAAGTTATTCAATGAACGAGGTATGCTTTGGTGGACACAATTGTCCGCACATATTTGGTATGATACACCGTCTTTCAAAAGGAACTTTAAGCAGCTTTTGAAAGAATGGGTCATAGAAAGAAGGAATGACCCGGCCGTTGTATTATGGGGTTTGCAAAATGAAAGTAAAATTCCCAAAGCTTTCGCCGAAGAATGTACAAGGCTGATCAGGTCGCTTGATCCGACTGCTGCTACCGAACGGCTGGTGACGACTTGCAATGGCGGCGAAGGTACCGATTGGGATGTGCCACAAAACTGGACCGGAACCTATGGTGGTGACCCCAATACTTATGGCGAAGATTTGAAAAAACAGGTGTTAGTCGGTGAATACGGCGCCTGGCGCACGTTAGACCTGCATACGGAGGGAGGATATCGTGAGAACGGGCCTGTTAGTGAAGACCGTTTTACACAATTAATGGAAAAGAAACTGCGGCTGGCAGCATCGGTAAAAGACAGTGTGGCCGGGCATTTTTTCTGGCTGCTGACTTCCCACGATAACCCTGGCCGTGTGCAGGGCGGGGAAGGCTTGCGGGAGATAGATCGTGTTGGGCCGGTTAATTATAAAGGCATGCTCACACCATGGGAAGAACCGACGGATGTGTTTTATATGTTTAGAAGCCATTTTGTAGCGCCCGAAAAAGAGCCGATGGTTTATATAGCATCGCATACCTGGCCCAACAGGTGGATGAAACCCGGCCTCAAAGATTCTATTATCGTTTATTCCAATTGCGATGAGGTAGAACTCTTTAACGACATCAATGCAACTTCTCTCGGCAAAAAAAAGAAAGGGGCATTCGGTACTCCTTTTTTATGGAACGACGTGAACATCCGGTATAATATTTTATACGCCGTCGGATACATGAATGGAAAACCTGTGGCCAGAGATACCATCCAATTGTTTCACTTGCCGCAAGCGCCTCATTTTGACAGATTATATACGAACGCTGTCAATCTCACCGCCCCTGCAAAGCAATACAAATACCTTTACCGGCTCAACTGTGGAGGCAACAATTATACTGATCAGAACGGGAACCTGTGGAATGCTGATCGTACCAAGCCGGCCTCATTTGAAAAAAATTGGGATTTAGCGTTGTCGAAGGACGCGCTTACGCCTGCGGTTACCACTTATTCATGGACCGATCGTTTCCCGGAAATGCCCGCTGCGTTTGCATCACAGCGGCGGGTTAGCACACCATTAAAAAATACCGTCGAGTCTGAATTGTTCCAAACTTTTCGTTATGGGAAACATGAGCTGCAGTATCAATTTGTTTTACGAAATGGCGATTATGTTGTCGAATTATATTTTTCAGAACCCTGGATCGGTGTAGGCGGTGGCATGAACGGAAAGGGTATGAGAATTTTTGACGTTGCTTTTAACGGCCAGGTCGTGTGCGATGATCTGGATATATGGAAAGAAGTAGGGACGAATAAAGTGCTAAAAAAGGCTATCAATTATTCGGTAAAAAATAACCAGCTTGTCATTAGTTTTCCTGAAACAAAATCAGGACAAGCGATCATCAATGCTATTGCAATCGCGTCTAAAATAGCTCCGGCAGCGCCGATGAAAAATACAACGCCAGCGGTGGCGCAAATGACCGCATCAAATGATAAAATTAATATTCGAAGTTGGATGGATATTGGGGATAAGGTGTTTTCCGATCAGGCCATTCAGTTCAATGAATTGCCTCCGGCCCTTTTTGGCGCCGATTGGATTCAGCGGCCTCAGGCGAACAGCGGGAACCTAAACTTTTCTGTACCTAAAGGTGCGGATGTTTTCATAGCGATTGATGAAAGGGAAGGCAAGCCCGGGCAGATCAGCGCTTTTGAAAACACGGATAGCTATATCGTCACTGATGAAGGCGGCGGAAAGCGATATCTGGTTTATAAAAAAAGAGTAGCTCCCGACACGGTTCTGAATTTTAAAGAAAGCCAGGATTGGCTGATGGCAATGGTTTTTCCTTCGAATATGCAACCCGCCTACGACCTTAAACCGACTACCTCTTATAAATCGGATGTAGCGCAGGTAAATGAAAATGTGAGTAAAAAAATCTATTCGGGTAATGAAAGAACAATTGTCACCGGCGACGGAACAGCAATGATTACCTGGCCGGTTGAAACCGGAGTGGCCGATGTGTATGCCATTACTGTAAAGTATTACAGTCCTTTCAAAAACACTTTTGAAGGTAAGCTGCAATTGATTGACGCCAATAAAAAATCGTTGGTCAACGAAAACGTTGCATTTAAATGGACAAAAGAGGGAAAATGGAATTATATTACAATCAACACCGGAACCATGATCAACGCCGGCAACTATCAATTACAACTCACAACCAGCGAAGCGAAGGGCCTGATCGTTTCTAATGTCGATATTCAATAAATTATCAGATAGCGGATGAAGCAGTTTATATTGATTTTAGCAGTTTTAATTGGCGGCGCTTTTGGCGTTGAAGCGCAGGTACTGCGGATTGTCAACGCCCGGTGCGACTATCTCGCGCAACCGTCGGGTGTCGATCATCAAAATCCATCTTTGAGTTGGGAAATCCAGGCATTCGAAAAGAATATCAGGCAGACTGCTTTCCGCGTTTTGGTAGCTGACGACAGCCTGTTGTTGGCGGAAGACAAAGCCAATGTTTGGGATTCGAAACAAATCAATAGCGGCGAAAATAACCAGGTTCGATATGGGGGGCCTGCTTTAAAGAGCACGCAAAAGTATTATTGGAAAGTGAAGGTTTGGGACAATAAGGGCAACGAATCAGCATATAGTAAAATTGCAAACTGGCGCATGGGGTTATTGCGTGTGGCTGACTGGAAGGAGGCGAAATGGATCGCATACGATGTATTGCCCGACAGCAATCGTTATGTGCCGCTGATGCACGGCAACGGTAAAAAAGCCTGGGGCAAAAGGCCTGATGTTTTGCCCCTGTTTAGAAAAGATATACCTGTTAAGAAGGAGGTAACAGCGGCGACCATTTTTATTTCCGGATTGGGACATTTTGAACTCAGTATCAACGGGGCAAAAGTTGGCGATCATTTTTTGGATCCGGGGTGGACACAATATAGCAAGCAGGCGCAGTACGTCACTTTTGATATCACCGATCAACTCCGACAGGGAACCAATGCGCTCGGTGTGATGCTGGGCAACGGCTTTTATTATATTCCGGGAGAGCGGTATAGAAAGTTGACCGGCGCCTACGGATATCCTAAAATGATGGCGCGCATTCTGATCGAGTATGCCGACGGGAGCGAAGAAAATATCGTTTCAAACGCTTCCTGGAAAACGGTCCCTTCGCCGGTTTATTTTTCTAGTATCTACGGTGGTGAGGACTATGACGCCAACCGCGAAAGAAGAGGTTGGAACAAGATGGGATATAATGACGATGCATGGAAACCTGCGGTTGAAACCAATGGCCCATCTCTTTTGCAGGCACAGATGGCAGCGCCTTTAAAAGTAATGGAGCGTTTCGAGCCGGTCAGAAAAACAAGGCTGTCGAATGGCACTTGGGTCTATGATTTGGGCCAAAATTTTTCTGGAATTCCATCCATTGCGTTATTAGGAAAGAAAGGCGACACCGTTCGGATAATTCCTTCTGAATTGATCAATGAGGATAGCTCGGCCAATCAAAAGGGTAGTGGCGGGTTACACGCCTATACCTATATTTTAAAAGGTGACGGCGTTGAAAAATGGCAACCGCGCTTTACTTATTATGGCTTCAGGTATTTGCAGGTTGAAGGCGCGGTGCCCGAATCAGAAAAAGCCAAAAGCAGCCTTCCTGTTATCAAGTCTATCAAGGGATTGCATATCAGGAACGCCGCGGTAGCCACTGGAAGTTTCAAAAATTCCAATGAACTTTTTAACAAGACCAACCAACTTATTCAGTGGGCCATCAAAAGCAATATGGTAAGCGTTTTCACCGATTGCCCGCATCGCGAGAAACTGGGCTGGCTGGAGCAAACGCACTTAATGGGCAGTTCTGTTCAATATAATTTTGACGTGGCAGCGCTCAATCGCAAAATGATTAAAGACATGCAGCAGGCGCAGTATGCAGATGGCCGCATCCCAGAAATTGCACCGGAGTTTACCCATTTTGAGGCGCCCTTTGATGAATCGCCGGAATGGGGCAGCGCTGCCGTGATCCTGCCCTGGTATAATTATCGTTGGTATGGCGATAAACAATCTTTGGTAGAAGCTTATGATATGATGAAAGGATATGTGAGCTATCTTGAGAAAAAAGCTGCTAATCATATTTTATCTCACGGTCTCGGCGACTGGTACGATATCGGGCCCAATCGGCCTGGCGTTGCGCAGTTGACACCTCTCGGCGTTACAGCCACCGCTATCTATTTTTATGATATTTCTATCATGGAAAAAGTAGCACGCCTGCTTAAAAAAGATGCCGATGCCCGTTTCTACAAAACTTTAGGCGCCGCTGTAAAAAAGGCTTTTAACGATCAATTCTTTAATGCAGCAACAAAGCAATATGCTACCGGTAGTCAGACTTCCAATGCCATCGCACTGTATACCGGCGTGGTGGAAGAGCAGTATCGCGACGATGTGCTAAACAACCTGATAGCGGATATCCGCCAGCGCAACAATGCTTTGACAGCGGGCGATATCGGTTACCGATACGTGTTGCGAGTGCTAGAGCAGGCGGGTCGCAGTGATGTGATCTACGACATGAACAACCGCAGCGACGCGCCGGGCTACGGATACCAAATTGCGCATGGAGCAACTGCTTTGACCGAGTCCTGGCAGGCCTATCCGTCCGTTTCGAATAATCATTTTATGTTGGGCCATCTTATGGAATGGTTTTACTCCGGCTTGTGCGGTATCGGCCAGGCAGCAAACAGTGTCGCCTTCAGGCAGTTGGAGATCAGGCCTCAACCGGTTGGCGACATCACCTCTGCAAAAGCAAATTATAAATCGGTCAATGGTTTGATCAGCGTCAGCTGGACAAAAGTAAAAGGCGTCTTCGATCTTAAAGTGTCCATTCCTCCTAACACTTCGGCGACGGTTTATTTTCCAGCCGAATATAAAAAGGAACCTGTAAAAATAGGATCCGGAGCGTATAATTTCAGTCTTAAATAAAAGGCGGTAGCGGCCGTTAGAAAAAATATTCATGATGTCAACAGCGGTATATATGCAGTCTTTCCTGACACAAACGCCGGTGCGCAGCGTGCGCGCGGTATATGTTTTGAAAATTGCTTTAGCAGGTTTTATCTTTTTAACGACTGCTGTGGTAAGCCACGCACAAAAAGGAAAAACCGTCAGCCAGGACGTGATGCAACATATTTATGAAGAAGTGAAGACGCCCTATAAATACGGCCTGGTGTTGCTGCCGCCCGATACCGGCAAAAAAATTGACTGTCCCACGATCTATAAAATTAGAAACACCTGGTTCATGACCTATATCGCTTTCGATGGAAAAGGCTATGAAACCTGGCTCGCCTGTAGCAAAGACCTGCTTCATTGGAAAAACTTCGGACGGCAAATGTCCTTTACTGCGTCGGGCTGGGATGCGCATCAAAAAGCGGGCTACAATGCACTGGTAGACACGCGTTGGGACGGCTCTTACCGCTTAAACAAATTTGACGGGAAATATTGGATGTCCTATTTTGGAGGGTCTTCTTCCGGATATGAACCCGAACCGCTTTCTATTGGCATGGCCTACACTTCGAAAAAGCCGGCGGGCGCTTTTGAATGGCAGCGCTTATCCCAACCGGTTTTATCTTCATCTGACAGCGATGTGCGCTGGTGGGAAAACAGGAATAAATTATTTAAAAGCTATGTGGTGGCAGACGAAGCCGGATACACCGGCCATAAATTTATTATGTATTACAATGCCGTGGGCGATTCACTGCCCAATAATAAGCCCACGCGCTGGTATGAACGCATAGGTATGGCTGTGTCTGATGATATGGCTACCTGGAAACGTTTTCAAACGGAGCCGGTGGTGCATCATTCAAGGGGTATTACAGGCGACCCGATGATCCAGAAAATAGACGATGTTTGGGTGATGTTTTATTTCGGCGCCTTCTGGAAAGGAAGGGAAACAGAAACGTTTAACAGGTTTGCCTGTTCTTACGACCTCATCAACTGGACCGACTGGAACGGCCAGGATCTGATTAATTCTACGATCGACATTGATAAAAAGTATGCCCATAAATCTTTTGTATTGAAGCATAAGGGCGTGGTGTATCATTATTATTGCGCTGTCGATCAGCAAGACAACAGGGGTATTGCAGTTGCGACTTCTGTCGATAAAGGAAAAAGTGATCTTAATTTTTGAGTAAAAATAGTGTTGTGATGATTCGGAAAATTTTTGTGTTTGCATTTTGTGTGTTATATTTTTCAGGCGGGTTGATGGCGCAGCCGCCAAGGTCTGTTTTAGAATTTAACAACGACTGGAAATTTCATTTAGGTGATGGAGATGACTATGCGGAGCGGGGTTTCAATGACAACGCCTGGCGTACCGTTCAATTGCCGCATGATTGGAGCATCGAAGGGAAATTTGATTCCATACATCCGGCTGGAAACGCGGGTGGCGCACTTCCGGGCGGTATCGGCTGGTATCGCAAATCTTTTCGCACCAGCCAGGCCAACAAAAATGTTTACATCTCTTTTGACGGCATATACCAAAACAGCGAGGTTTGGATCAACGGGCATTATCTGGGAAAATGGCCTTATGGCTATTCCGCATTTCAATATGAATTAACAAAATGGCTGAACCCCGCGGGGCAGCGCAACCTCATTGCGGTAAAAGTGGACAATAGCCAGCAGCCCAATTCCCGCTGGTATTCGGGCTCCGGTATTTATCGCGATGTGCAACTTATTTCAACCCATAAAACATTGTTCAAACAATGGGGCGTTTTTTTAACAACGCCAAAAGTAACGCCAAAAGCTGCCTCTTTAAATATTGAAATGGACATTGAAAAAAATGGAGGTGGTAGCATCAAAATTGTAGCTGCCGTTTTTGATCCGGCGGGCAACAAGGTGAAAGAAGTAGCCGCCCATAAAGTGAAGCAGGGGAAATATTATCAACAGATCGACATACAGCATCCGGCGCTTTGGTCCACTACGAATCCTAATTTATACCAGGTAAAAATCAAATTATTTCAAAACAATAAGCTGGTGGATGCATATACAGCTCCATTCGGCATTCGCTATTTTTCGTTCGATGCACAGCATGGCTTTTCCTTAAATGGACAGCCGATGAAAATTCTCGGTGTCTGCCAGCATCACGATCTGGGCGCGCTGGGAGCGGCCTTTAATGCTTCAGCTGCAAAAAGGCAACTGCGCATATTAAAAGAAATGGGCGTGAACGCCATTCGGATGGCCCATAACCCGCCGGCAGCAAAGCTTTTGGATCTTTGTGATGAAATGGGCTTTTTGGTAATGGACGAGAGTTTTGATATGTGGGCGAAGAAAAAGAATAAATTCGATTACCATCTTTACTTTGATGAATGGCATCAAAGAGATTTACAACACATGGTGCTGCGTGACCGCAATCATCCTTCTATAATCATGTGGAGCATTGGGAATGAGATCCGCGAGCAATTTGATTCCACCGGTATTCCGCTAACAAGGCGGCTTGTGCGTTTGGTTAAGGATCTGGATACAACGCGGCCTGTTACCTGCGCTTTGAGCGAAGCCGAGCCGGATAAAAATTTTATATATCAATCCGGAGCTTTGGATGTAGTTGGGTTTAATTACAAGATTGATGCTTATAAACATATTCCTAAGAATTTTCCCGGCGTGAAAGTAATTGCTTCAGAAAATGTGTCGGGGCTCGCCAGCCGTGGCCATTATGATATGCCTTCCGATTCGTTGCGCCTCTGGCCTTCTTCTTCCAAATTTAAATACGTGGAAAATGGCAATGCCGATTATACGGTTTCAGCTTATGACAATGTCGCCGCATATTGGGGCGTTACACACGAGGCCAATTGGCGCGAAGTAAAAAAGTATCCTTACTTGTCGGGCCTTTTTGTGTGGAGCGGTTTTGATTTTTTGGGTGAACCGGTGCCTTATCCTTATCCGGCACGAAGTTCTTACTACGGCATTATCGACATGGCGGGTTTCCCCAAAGATGTGTATTATATGTATCAAAGCGAATGGACACAGAAGCCGATGCTCCATATGCTACCGCATTGGAATTGGAAGGTAGGGCAGGATGTAGATGTGAAAGTATATTTTAATCAGGCCGACGCGGTAGAACTGTTTTTAAACGGCCGGTCTTTGGGCCGCAAATCCAAGCATGACACGGCATTTCATGTGATGTGGCGTGTTCCTTTCCAGCCGGGCTCACTTAAGGCAGTGTCTTTCAAAAACAATGTTCCTGTATTGGAAAAAAAGGTGAACACTGCCGGAAAGGCGCATCACCTGGAGGTTGCAATAGAAAACAAGACCATCAATGCTAAAGAAAGTGAGCTAAGTTTCATTACGGTAAAAGTGGTGGATCAGGATGGGAACCTGGTGCCCGATGCGGATCATCTCATCAACGCTGATGTGCAGGGCCCTGGCCTAGTAGCAGGTATGGATAACGGTTACCCGGCGGATCTCAATTCGCTCAAAGATGCAAAGCATCATACGTATAAAGGATTATTATTAACCATGATTAAAGGGTTGCGGCCTGGATCTGTCAAAGTCAATTTTACAACACCATCGCTCCCGTCTAAGTTAGTTGTTGTAAACGTGAAATAACCTTCGTTCAGGATTGAAAATATTTACCGAATCGGGTTGCTTTTGCAATCTGTGCAATCGATTGCGTTGAATAGTAAAATATTCCATCTGCATAGGTAAACCTTGCATTGTTATACGCGGATGCGAATTCTAATTTTATCGTTCAATTAAACGATTGCATCATGCATGTATTTTTTAAGAAGCATTGTCTTCCCCTTTTAGCTGTCATTTGTTCGGTAAATGTCAACGCTCAAACTTCCGAGGATCAGGCCTATCTCAACGTGGTAAAGGAAAGAGCCTACAAAATTACAGCCCCGTTAGCCATTGCCGATTCGGCAAAATTTTACAGCGTTCGCGATAAAATAGCGCAGGAATATGTGGATATTAAAAAAATAGATGACAAAAAAGAGCAGGCCATTAAATCAGCTAAAAGTGAAAACACGGACAAGCAGGCGGCAGAAGCGCGCGTGAAAGCTATTGTTGAAGCGTCAGAAGAAAAGCGGACGGCGCTGAACGCACGGTTTCTGAAGTCGTTGGAAAAGCAATTAAATAATGATCAGATCGAACAGGTGAAAAACGGGTTAACTTACAATGTGTTGCCGATTACTTACAAGGCCCACCTCGATATGATTCCATCGCTTAAGGAAGAAGAAAAGAAATACATTTATAATGCCCTTGTCGAAGCGCGGGAACACGCTATGGCAGCGGGATCGAGCGATGCCAAGCATGCCTGGTTTGGCAAATATAAAGGACGCATCAATAATTACCTGGCAGCGCGTGGCTATGATTTGAAAAAGGAACGCGAAGCCTGGAATGAAAGACAAAAAAAGTAAACTCGTTTAACTTCTATATTTTTTAACAAACAAAAGCCATATGTATTTCAAGCACATTTTAAAATCCTCGTGCCTGTTCGTACTATCTGCATTTTTAGCAACCAATGCTATTGCGCAAACCAAAACCGTAACAGGAACCGTGGTTGACGATTCCACGCAAACTCCCTTAGCAGGGGTGACTATTAAAGTAAAAGGCGGGCCTCAGTCTGCTGTAAGTAATTTAACCGGTGTTTTCACCCTCAATGTGCCAACTGAGGGCGCTGTTTTGCAATACAGTTATGTTGGGTATGAGTATGGCGAAATATCTGTAACTGCGGAGGGGCCGATCAATATCCGCATGAAGAAAATAGTAAACAGCCTTGATGAAGTGATCGTAGTAGGATATGGTACCCAAAGGAGGAGTGATATTACCGGCTCTGTCGCTACCGTTGATATGGAGCGCGTGGCCGATCTTCCTGTGAGCAGTATTGCAGAAGCTTTGAAAGGAACGATTCCGGGCTTGAACGTTTCGGGCGGTAGCCAACGGCCGGGCGATAACGCGACATTGAGCATCCGTCAAACATTTGGTTATAGTAAGGATGGTAGCAGCCCGCTGCCATTGGTAATCATCGATGATGTTATTCAATTAGACCCTAATACCGGCTTGCCAACGATGGATCAATTTAATATTCTTGATCCAAACGAAGTAGAAAGTATTACCGTTTTACGGGATGCTGCCGCCTCTATCTATGGTGCGAGGGCCAGCCAGGGTGCGATCATCGTGAAAACAAAAAAGGGAAGGATCGGCGCTCCAAAAATCGCTTACTCGGGCAAGTTTCAGTTTAACGACGCGGTGAGCTTTGGTAAAACGATGAGCGCCTATGAGCATGGTATTTTCTCGAACCGCTTCTTTCGTGCCAACGGAAGCTCCGTTAATGCGCTCTATAGCGACAGCGAACTCGAGGCGATGAAATCGTTAAATTATGATTGGTTGAAAGAAGCCTGGCAGCCGGGCGGTGCCATGCAGCATTCTGTGAATGTGAGCGGTGGCGCTGAAAGAGCGACCTACTTTGCAAGTGCGGCCTATTATACGCAAAAGCCCAACCTCGGAAGCCAGGATTATAATAAATGGTCTTTCAGAACCGGTACCGACGTAAAAGTTGCGAACAATCTGAAACTTTCGGCAACCGTTTCTGCCAACAAATCTCAGGTAGAAAAATCATTTACCAAGATCAGTATTAATGATGGGGCTTATGCCTCCGGATCAGAGCAAACCGACTACGCCGTATTAGCCCACATGCCTAAATATATTCCATGGGAATATACCGTGAACGGTGTTACCGAATATGTGTCTCCGGCTTTAGGGCCTCATAGATCTCAGGGTAGCCCATCCGGACAAAACAATATTAAAGGCTGGAACTATTTCGGATTGTTGAACAATGGTTCTTTCACTTCAGATGATGACCAGGCTTTCAACACCAATTTTTCATTACAATACAGCGTTCCTTTTATTAAAGGATTAGCTTTCAAAGTGTCTTACGGCCTAAGCTATTCTACAGCCAACAACGAGCAGGCGATGCTGGGCCTGCGCCTGGCGGCTTCCAACAATAATCATGAATTAGGATACCATCTTTATTCAGATTCTACAAAATGGCTGGTGGCTAATAACAACAACCGATCTACGGTTCGTTATTCCGATGAAATCGGCAAAGTGGAGCAATCTAACTTTTTCGTTAATTATGATAACAGGTTTGGTAAGCATAATATTTCGGCCATGGCTTCCGTTGAAAAGGGTCAGCTCAACTATCAAAAGAAGTTTATTATTTATGACCAGCCGATCATGGGCGCTTATAACGGGTCCTCACCTTCGGCAGGAACTTTAAATCCTTCTAATACGTATGTATACAAAACCGAAGGCGGCAACCTGGCTTATCTGGGAAGGGTGAGCTACGATTACGACAACAAATATCTTTTCCAATTCGTTTTCCGCTCAGATGCGTCAACCAAGTTTGCGCCTGCCAACTATTGGGGTTTCTTCCCCGGTGTATCAGCAGGCTGGGTGATTTCCAAAGAAAGCTGGTTTAATGACAATGTGAGCTGGGTGAACTTTTTAAAACTCCGCGCATCGATTGGTAAAACCGGTAAAGACAATGTGAAACCCTGGCGTTGGTTACAGACCTATGCTTATGCAGCAGATAAAGGCCTCGGCTTCGGTAATAACAACGGTGGCTTACTCGTTGCCGGTTTAACACCCGACGCAACGCCAAATACCGATATTACCTGGGACGAAACGATCAAGAAAAATATTGGTATCGACGCCTCTTTCCTCAACAACAGGTTATCGCTCACTTATGACAGATATTGGGATAATAACACACAGATGTTGATGACGCTGGCCAACCAGGTAGGTGTTCCGATTTCTGTGGGCGGCGGTTTTGCCGAGCAGAACTTTGGCGCACAAAAAGCCTGGGGTTCTGAGTTTAGCGCAACCTGGAAAGACAGAGCAGGAGATTTCGGTTATAGTATTGGTGTGAACTTTGGTACCAGCGATAACAAAATCACTAAGTGGTTACCCGTTGCGTTTGACTATCCTTCGCAATATGGAAACAGGGAAGGATATTCTTCCATTCGCCCTTCTTACGGCTTTCTTACCTGGACAGGCAACGCAGCCGGCGACGGACTGTTACGCACCGACGCGGATATCGATGCTTATTGGAAATATCTGACGGATCTCGCAACGGCTGCGGGCACAACGCCAGCTTATTTCGACTTCACTGAAAAATCAAGCCTGAAAAAAGGTATGCTTGCTTATCAGGACTTGGGTGGCCAGTTAGATGCGGACAACGAAACCATTGCCGGACCCAATGGCCGCATTCAGGATGATGGCCAGGATTATACACAACTGGGCAGCCGGAGATCGTTTGGATTGGCAACTAATATTGGGTTGTCATGGAAGTCATTTACATTAAATACACAAATTGCTACTTCATGGGGTGGTTACAACCGCATCGATTATATAAAGCAAAGCACAGGTTCTACAAATATGTTTTGGTCGCATGAGTCTTACCTGAACGATATGTTTAGTGCAGAAGACAACGTAAACGGCAAATGGCCCAACCTTGCTTATATTGATCAAAATAATTATACATCAGACTTCTGGCAGGTGTCTACATTCCGAAGCTTTGTGCGCAGTCTGGTGATCGGGTATTCAGTTCCAAAATCCATTGCCTCTAAGGTGAAAATGGATGGCCTGAGAGTGAGCCTGGCAGGATTTAATCTTTGGGATTTTCATAACCCTTACCCTGATAAGTACCGTAATATGTACGACGACCCGCAAGTGGCTTATCCTACGTTGCGCACCTGGTCACTGGGCATAAACGCTACTTTCTAAACAATACAATTATTCAGGATTGCTAAAGTCTGACAATAAAAACAAACAGATGAAAAAGATAAAAATATTTGCCTTCCTTCTTATAAGCGCTTCTTTTTTTACCAGCTGTAAACAGGAGTTTTTGGAAGACATGAAAAGCTTCGACAAATATGACGAAAGCATTTTCGCCAACGAGGTTTTAACAGGCTGGTATATCGACCGTCTTTACTACGATTATTTTTCAGCTTATCGTTCGCCGATTCTTTCATTGGTAGGGACGTATAATGATACGAGGTCCAGATCGACAGAAGAGATCGGAGGTACGGTGACGGATTATATCAACTCACAAAAAACATTGGTAAACGCCAATCAGGCCGATGGGTATTTCGGTTCTGCGCTTGCAGCGAATCCGAAAAATGAACCTTATACTCGCATAAGAACAGCGAATTTTCTCTTAGAGAAAATTGATGAGAAAGGGCAGAAGCTTTCAGAAGATTTTAAAAATAAAGCAAGAGGGCAAATGTATTTTTTGCGTGCCTTGCAATATTTTGAACTGATGAGGGTTTATGGCGGTGTACCTATTGTAACCGAAGTGGAAGAGGCTGCTGCCGACAACCCCGCCATTCAGCATCCACGGGCAACGCCGGCCGAAGTAGTAGCGCAAATTGTCGCTGACCTGGACATGGCTGCCACGCTATTGCCTGCGACATGGGGTGCTGCTGATTATGGACGTTTTACAAGTGCCGCCGCATTGGCGATGAAAAGCCGCGTGTTATTAACCTTTGCAAGCCCGTTGTTCAATCCCGATTGGGATAATCCGGGCAATGACCGCTGGCAAAAAGCATTGGACGCAGGCCTTGCAGCAGAGTCTGCTTTAACAGCTGCCGGTTACGGGTTATATGGGTCTTCAGCCAAAGACTGGGCAGAAATGTGGTATAAAAATGATAACGCTTTTAATAAAGAAGCGATCATGGTGCAGCTATTATCAAAAAGTGCTGCCTCCTCAGGAGTGAACAGCAATGGCTGGGAAAGAAGTATAAGGCTCACCAGCCAAACCGGCTCAGGGGGTATATCAGCGCCCAAAGAAATGATAGATCTTTTTCCGCTTGCAGATGGTTCACGTCCTACGGCCGCTAACGGGTATGATTCAGCACATTTCTTTATGAACAGAGACCCGCGCTTTTATCGCACTTTTGCTTTTTCGGGTATGAAATGGCCGGTTAAAGAAGTGAGTGTGAATAGTGTTGTATGGATGTATCGCTGGGTATATAGCGGCAACAGGACGGGCTACAGCGATGGAAACCAGGTGAACAGTCCTGCTGTTGTACGTAAAATGACGAACCCGCCCAATGCAAGCACAGTGGACGGTCTGGCTTATTCTGGCACCGATATTATGGAGTATCGCTATGCGGAATTATTATTGAATATTGCAGAGTGCTACGCAGCAAAAGGCGACGCCGGAAACACAATAACTTACTTAGGAAAAATTCGTGCGCGGGTAGGCATTCCTGCAGCTAATAATTATGGTTTAGGTAGCCTGTCATCGCGCTATGCGGCTATAGAAGCGGTGTTGTATGAGCGCCAGGTTGAGCTGGCCTACGAAGGAAAACGCTATTGGGATGCACAGCGTTGGATGCTCTATAATGATGACGCAGGTGCAGGCAACACCACTTGCGCTAAACTGGGAATAGCGCCCATCAATGGCAAAACGCGCACAGGCCGCCATTGGCAATATAAAACTACTTTGTCTGGCAATACAGATCCGCTGACAGCAGCCAGGGGCTCTATCGCAGTTGACCCGGATGCGAGCGACTTTCAAACACAATTAAACAATCTGAAAACTTTCTTTGATAATAATATTGTGATTGTGGCGACCGATCAGCCCGTGGACAGAGATGCTTCAGGAAATCCGCTGTTCATTTCTTACAGGCAAAATTATTATATATCTGGTTTGAACAGTGCAGCACTGTCGCTCAATCCATGGCTTTTACAAACCATTGGGTGGAACGATTATTCCGGCAGCCCCGGCACTTTTGACTATCGGCAATAAGCGCTTTATTTTTGGGACTAAGCCGTTTCGTACACTTACGGAACGGCTTTTTTTTGCCACCATTTCTCACAATCAGTAAAATATTACAGTTGCTTAGTTAATCCGTGCATTGTCGATAGTAGTCCGCAGCTTTACCTTTAAACTTTAAAACGATAATAGTGCTGCCATCTTGCACCATTTTTGTTAATGATGGTTGCTTCTTTTTAGGTCAGATGAGACACGGTTCTCAGCTTTTTTAGTGCCCGTTTTAATAAATGTTTTTTTTACAAATAATTTTTAAAATAAGCAACGGAACGCGACGTTAACGACGTCAAATAAAAAAGTCTTTCAGTACAATCCGTTTTTTTGACGCATTGGTTTTTACAAATAAAAAATAGGATCTGCAACAAGGGTAACGATTAGTCAACGCTTAATACGATTATAAATAAAACGATTTCATGAAATTCAAGCCTCTATTTATTGTAGCACTTTGCGGCGTTTCTTATAACTCCTTCGCCCAATATCCAAAAATCCCAAAAGAAGATCAGGAAAAATCCAGGATCTTAATGCAGAATGCAGAAAAGCATTCCGATTCAATGTGGGCCTTTGCTTATCCGATTATTAAAAAGCAGGCAACAGAAGGCAGGCCCTATATTCCCTGGGCTTCGCGTTATGATGAATTGCCGCATGCGGATATTCCTGCGTTTCCCGGAGCGGAAGGCGGAGGGAAATATGTGCAGGGCGGCCGCGGCGGTAAAGTGTATGTAGTGACCAACCTGAATGACGACGGGCCGGGAAGTTTTCGTTGGGCTTGTGAGCAGGGCGGTGCGAGGACCGTGGTTTTTAACGTGGCAGGCATCATTCGTTTGAAATCACCCTTAATTATCCGCGCGCCCTACATTACAATTGCAGGACAATCAGCGCCTGGCGATGGCGTTTGTATCGCAGGCGAGTCTGTTTGGATCAATACGCACGATGTAATTGTTCGTTACATGAGGTTTAGAAGAGGGGAAACATGGGTGGGAAGAAGAGATGATGCGATCGGTGGTAATCCCGTGGGAAATATTATGATTGATCATGTGTCGGCAACCTGGGGGCTCGATGAAAATATGAGTATGTATCGTCACATGTATAACGACAGCACAGGCAAAATAGAAGACAAATTCGGAACGGTAAATATCACCATTCAAAACTCCATTTTTGCCGAAGCGCTGGATACCTGGAACCATGCTTTTGGCAGCACTTTGGGCGGCGAAAATTGTACGTTTATGCGAAATCTTTGGGCCAATAATGCCGGGCGTAATCCTTCGGTTGGCTGGAACGGTATTTTCAATTTTGTAAATAATGTGGTATATAACTGGGTGCATCGCTCGGTGGATGGCGGCGACTACCGCGCGCAGTTCAATATTATCAATAACTATTTTAAACCCGGTCCCGCAACCCCCAAAAATACGCCCGTCGGCCATCGCATCTTAAAGCCGGAAAGCGGCCGCAGTAAATTACCTTACCAGGTATATGGCCGGGCTTATGTGAATGGCAATGTCATGGAGGGTTACCCGGCAGTTACTAAAAACAACTGGGATGGTGGCGTTCAATTGGAAGATGAATATGATATCGCTGATCATATGGATTATATGAAACAGAACAAGCCGCTTATCATGCCACCACTCGTGATATTAAAAGCCGAGGCTGCCAGAGATTATGTTTTTGAAAACGCCGGCGCTACGCTTCCCAAACGCGATGCCGTAGATGCCCGCATCGTGGAGCAGGCAAAAACAGGCGTGGTGAAAACTTTACCAAACGTGAAATTGCCCGCTACGCAGTTTGAACACAGGCGGCTGCCTATCGATTCTTATAAAATTGGTATCATTACAGATCCTTCGCAGGTGGGAGGTTATCCGGAATATAAAGGAAGCCCTTACAAAGACGCGGACAGCGACGGCATGCCTGATGACTATGAAAAAGCAAAAGGCCTCAACGCAAATGACGCTTCGGACGCTTCGCAATTTGCAAAGTCACGCTCCGGTTACACTAATATTGAAGAGTACCTAAACAGCCTGGTGAATGTTTATGATGTGGTACCGGCTATTGCAAAAAAATAAGCAAATAATCCTGTAGCGATCAGGCAAATCTTAAAAATATAAAAATGAAAAAATACTTTGCAAGTGCCATTGCGGTTGCCTGCTTCCTTTTCAGTTCAAATAATGCCGCCGCGCAATATCCGGTGATACCCAAGGCGGTAGAGGATTCTGCGGAAGCGGCGCTAAAAAAGCAACAACAATTATCTGAAGAAGCCTGGGCAGCGGCAAAAAAAATTGTTGATGCAGATGCGAAGAACGGCAAGCCTTTTATACCATGGGCTGCAAAGCCTTCTGATCTGCCGCAGGCAAAAATTCCGGCTTTTCCCGGGGCCGAAGGTGGCGGGAAATTCAGCTTCGGCGGAAGAGGAGGAAAGGTGTTGGTGGTGACCAACCTGAACGACAGCGGCCCCGGAAGTTTTCGTTGGGCCTGCGAGCAGGGTGGGGCAAGAATTATTGTCTTTAATGTAGCCGGAATTATTCAGTTGAAAACACCCGTTAATATCCGCGCGCCCTATATTACGATTGCCGGACAGTCCGCCCCCGGCGACGGCGTTTGTATCGCCGGCGAATCAGTGTTGATAGATACGCACGACGTCATCATCCGCTTTATGCGCTTTCGTCGTGGCGCAACCGAAGTCACCCGTCGCGATGACGCGCTCGGCGGCAACGGTGTCGGCAATATCATCATCGACCACGTGTCGGCCAGTTGGGGACTCGATGAAAACATGAGTATGTATCGCCATGTTTATGATCGCGAGGGTAAAAATGAAAAACTCCCCACCGTCAATGTCACTATTCAGAATTCTATTTTTTCTGAAGCCTTAGATACTTACAATCATGCTTTCGCCAGCACGATCGGCGGCCTGAACAGCATGTTTACGCGAAACCTTTGGGCCAACAATATCAGCCGCAATCCTTCGGTGGGTATGTATGGCGATTTCAATTTTGTCAACAACGTGGTATTCAATTGGTGGAACAGGAGCGCCGATGGCGGCGACCATCGTTCGATGTACAATTTCATTAACAACTATTATAAGCCCGGCCCTATCACGCCTGCTGGCGAACCGATCAGTTATCGCATCCTCAAGCCCGAATCTGGAAGAGATGCGGCCAACAAAGAAAATTTTGGTAAAGCTTATGTTTCCGGCAATATCATCGAAGGCAATGCTAAAGTGACGGCCAACAACTGGGATGGCGGCGTGCAGCCCGAAGCAAAAAATGTGGAAGAGCTGTTAGCGGCCATACGCGTAAACAAGCCGCTGCAGCTGGCTCCCGTTACCGTGATGAAAACCGAAGATGCCTACGCTTATGTACTTAAAAATGTGGGCGCTATACTGCCCATGCGCGACGCGGTCGACCAAAGGATCGTAGAAGAAGCGAGAACCGGTAAAATTGTGTATAGCGACAACGCCAAACCCTACCATGGCCGTTATATCAAACGCAGGCTGCCTGAAGACTCTTACAAAAAAGGAATTATAACGCATCCGTCGCAGGTGGGTGGATACCCCAGTTATACAGGAACGCCTTATGCTGACAGCGATAACGACGGCCTGCCCGATGATTACGAAAAAGCCCATAAACTCAATGCGAACGATGCATCTGATGCAGCCAAAATCTCGAAAAACGGGTATAGCAATATTGAAAATTATTTGAACAGTTTGGTCGATATTGCAATTGTAAAACCTTCCAGGGGCATTAGTAAATATTAATTTTTCAAACCGGCGCCTGTGCTACTATTTATCTTTTGTTGCGTCGCACTCTTGTGCTGCAGTACTACTATCATACCCGCTTCAATGTTGAAACAATCAACTGCCGGCAGGAAACTCCGCGTGGTGGTTGCCGGCGTGCTTATGAGTTTTTTAGCAATATTGGATGTTAGCGCTCAAAAGCCAAAGCCACCAAAGCCGATACTGCCGGTTGTGGTGCAGGGAAGCCAGATAAAATATAACGCCGACACAGTCACTGGCGATCGCGTTCCTGACTATTCCTACTGTGGTTATAAGGCTTCCAATGAAGCGATCCCGACGATAGACGCAAAAGTTATAGTGCCGCCTATAAAGGGCGATGCCACGGCCGCCATCCAATCGGCTATCGATAAAGTAGCGTCGATGCAGCCTGATCAAAATGGCTTTCGGGGAGCTGTTTTGTTATCAAAAGGCATTTATGAAGTTGCAGGCCATCTCCACCTAAAGGCTTCTGGCATTGTGCTTCGCGGTTTCGGAGCGAAAGACGAAACTGTTATTAAAGGAACCGGTGTTGAGCGAAATGGATTGATCAGCGTGTCCGGCAAAAATGATAAACAAGTAGCTTCTGAAAAAATGATAACACAGCCTTATGTTCCGGTAGGAGCAACGGCTTTTGGGGTAGAAGATATATCCGGCCTTCGGCCAGGAGATGATATTCAGATCAAACGCCCGTCAACACAGGAGTGGATTGAGACTTTGGGGACGCAGAGCTTTGGCGGTGGCATTTCTGCTTTGGGCTGGAAACCCGGAGACGTAGATCTTTATTTCGACCGAAAAATCGTAGCGATTGATGGAAAAAAAATAACGATAGACGTTCCCATAACTACTTCGCTCGATCAAAAATTTGGAGGTGGCCTGGTAGCGAAATACAGCTGGCCCGGACGGATTCATAATATTGGCATAGAAAACCTGACGCTCATATCCGATTATGATCCGGCCAATTTGAAAGACGAGCAACACCGATGGATAGCTATTAATTTTAATAATGCAGAAGATGCTTGGGTACGGCAGGTTTCATTCAGGCACTTTGCCGGCTCGGCTGTTTTTATAAACGAAACCGTTAAGCGGGTAACAGTGGAAGACTGCATTGCGACAGCTCCAGTCTCCGAGATCGGCGGCCAACGGCGCAACACTTTTTTTACAAGAGGCCAGCAAACTTTGTTTCAGCGCTGCTTTTCTGAAAATGGCTACCATGACTACAGCGTTGGCCACGCAGCGGCTGGGCCCAATGCGTTTGTGCAGTGTGTTGCTGAACGCCCTTATAGTTTCAGTGGCACAGCGGGTATGTGGGCCTCGGGCGTTTTGTTCGATATTATGCAGGTGGATGGCAATGCCATTCGTGTCGGGAACAGGGGACAGGATGGGCGCGGTGCGGGATGGTCGGGTGCCAACTGCTTTTTCTGGAATTGCAGTGCGGCCCTGATAGAATGCGACAAGCCGCCGACGGCGCAGAACTGGTCTTATGGCTCCTGGAGCGAATTTGCTGGCAATGGCTTCTGGGCAGAATCAAATAATCACATGTCGCCTCGTAGTTTCTACTACACCCAATTACAGCAGCGGTTACAAAAAGACGTTGCCGATCAGGCGGCCATTCTTGATATGGGATCTGAAGCGTCGAGCAGCCCCAGCGTAGAAGTGGCGCAACAACTTACCAAAGAAGCGGGCCTGCCAAAAGTGGAAATGAAAACATGGATTTTAAATGCATCCAGCCGCAACGCCATCAGTACCGGTCACGGCCGGGCGGTAGCCATAAAAATCGTTGATAAGGGTGGATGGTCGGTAGCGCGTCCAGCGGGAATTGAATTAAAAGACGGATTGCTGAAATTTAAAAATACGGGTGTGTTAGCCGCTGGAAAAATACAGGAAGTGCCTTGGTGGAGCGGCGGTGTGGAAGCAAGAGACCTGCAACAAGCGCGTCAAAAAATGGCGATCACCCGTTTTGTACCCGGCAGGTCAGGCGCGGGTGTTACCGACGATCTGCAAGCTGTTGCCGATTCTATGAAAGCGCATCACATCGTAGCGCTAAATCAGCATTATGGCCTTTGGTACGATCGCCGGCGCGATGACCATGAAAGAATACGACGCATGAGCGGCGATGTTTGGCCTCCGTTTTATGAACTACCTTTCGCGCGCAGCGGGAAGGATACGGCCTGGGATGGATTGAGTAAATATGACCTTACTAAATACAATAGCTGGTACTGGGACAGAATGAAAACGTTTGCCGATCTGGCCGATCAGCAAGGGTTGGTATTATTGCATCAAAACTACTTTCAACACAATATCATCGAAGCGGGAGCGCACTACGCCGATTTCCCCTGGCGTACAGCCAACAATATCAACAACACTGGTTTTGTCGAGCCTGTAAATTATGCCGGAGATAAACGTATTTTTTATGCGGAGCAATTTTATGATGTGTCACAGCCTGTAAGACGGCAGCTACATCAGCAATACATCAACCAATGCCTGAATAATTTTAAGGATAATGCTTCGGTGATTCAATTTGCCAGTGAGGAATTTACAGGCCCTTTGCATTTTGTAGAATTTTGGCTCGAAACAATTGGCAACTGGAAAAAAAGCCATCAAAGCAGCCGGCAGCTAATTGGGCTCAGCGCGACGAAAGACGTGCAGGACGCCATTTTGAGCAATCCAAAATATGCTTCGGTGGTTGACGTTATTGATATTAAATATTGGCATTACCAGGCGGATGGCACTCTATATGCTCCGACTGGTGGAAAGAACCTGGCGCCCCGCCAGTGGGCGCGGCTTTTGAAACCTAAGTCAACTTCTTTTGATCAGGTATATAGGGCGGTGAAAACCTACCGCGAACAATATCCGGATAAGGCGGTCATGTATTCCGGAGATGGATATGACAGATACGGCTGGGCAGTTTTTATCGCGGGAGGCTCGTTGCCCGCACTACCGCAAAAGGTAGATCAGGAATTTTTAAAAGCAGCTGCTAAAATGCAGCCCTCAGAAAAAGTGAGTCCATACGCTTTGGCAGGAAAAGAAGGAATGATTCTGTATGTGGAACAAGGCGGGCCGGCATCCGTTGATTTGTCGGCAATGCCGGGGGAATTTACTGTAAGGTTTATTGATGATGCCACTGGTGCGCTTATTTCAGAAAAAAAATCGATCAGCGGAGGTGCAAAAACACAAATCACATTTCCTCCCAATGCCCGTTTGGCATGGCTTACCAGGTAGCGAAGGCAGGTTGCAAAGATTTGCGTGGCCTAAAGCATTCGTTTAGTAATTTTATATCGGGAAATGTTTCGATATGGACGATATGATGATGATCAGATAGTTGTTCAACTTGCCGGTTTCACCGTCTGAAAATTGTTCGCCCGTGAATAAGCAAAAACACGGAGCGATAATCAGTTCAAAAAACGTAGGTTGCCAGATAGCGATTATATAAGACATTTGCAGGCTTGTATTGCAAACGCCTCCGATCAGCGGGCGTACAAGGAATTGTTTTACCATTTTTACCCTTCTCTGCGACGCTTTGCCAACAATTTAACGGGCAAGCCCGAGATTGCAGAAGAAATAGTTTCGGATGTTTTGTTAAAGCTGTGGACGGCGCGCGAAAAGCTCATCTTGATAAAAGACCTGAAGCTCTACCTGTTTAAAGCAACCAAAAATGCATGTCTTAACTACATCAATAGCGCGGTTAACAGAAAATTTATTTTAACAGAGGATGGCACCGAGTATGATGAAGTCGGCTTTAATCCGGAATCGGAATACATTTATAGCGAAGTTCACCAATTGCTCCTCTCAACCATCAATGGCCTCCCTCCAAAATGCCAGATGGTTTTCCGCCTGGTTAAAGAATTCGGATTGAACTATAGCCAGGTTGGCCAGGTTATGCAAATTTCCCAAAACACTATTGAAACGCATATGCGGCTCGCGCTAAAAAAAATGAAGGCGGCGCTCGATGCTTATCAGCAGCAATAATTTTCTTTTTCATTCACGGTAAATCTTTTTTGTCTTGTCTTAAGAGTATAGGTTGCCATCATGAATCATGATTTACAGGAACGATTGTATCAATTAATTGCCCTCAAACTGGCGGGATCGGCTAATGGAGCGGAGTTGCGGGAGCTGGAAGTGCTCCTGGAATCAGCGCCCGATTTTAAATATTTGCTCGACCAGTTAAAGGGTTTTCCGCAACTCGATGCTGCGCATGCTGAAAATCTCACAGATCAGGCTTATGCCGCACATTCAGTGAAGATGATGTACGCCGACAAGGATGTTCAGTTAGATGCAAATCGTGGAAACCTTTCGCGTACCGGCTTGGCTGCGGGAAAAGTCCGCCTGCTCAGGATGGGCGCTGTTGCCGCAACCCTCATAGCCGCCTTGATTATGGCTCAAGTATTTTTCTTCAGAAAAGGGCAGGTTGAACCAACGGCTGTGGTGGAAGCCCCCAAAGCCCTGTCTGATAAATCAAAATTGAAACTGCCAGACGGCACTGTTGTTTATCTCAATGCCAATAGCAATTTGGAATATGATGAGCATTTTAATAAAACCGGAAGGACAGTTAAACTGACCGGCGAGGCATATTTTGATGTTGCTCATGATGCAAAAAAGCCTTTTGTTGTTCAAACGTCGAGGGCGACAATAAAAGTGCTGGGAACAGAGTTTAATGTGAAGGATTATGACGACGAGGCCTGGGAGGCAACCCTTTTAAAAGGTAAAATTGAAATGTTTGTAAATAGCAAGCCGCGCGAAAAACTGCAGCTCGAGCCTTCTCAAAAAGTGACGGTGGTGAAAGTGAAGGAAAATATCCGATCATCAAAAGAAGCCTTATTCAAGGTGGCTGTTTCAAAGGTGAAACCACTGGACAACAATATTGTTGAAACTGCCTGGAAAGACAATAAGCTGATTTTTGTGGACAAGCCACTGGTAGAAATTGCGAAGGATCTGGAGCGCTCTTTTGCAGTAAACGTCATATTTGAATCCGACAAGGCCAAACACCAAAAATATACCGGCGCTTTCGATACGGACAACCTTTTACAGATTTTGGAAATACTGGATCTTTCAAACCCGTTTCGATATAATTTATCTGATCACACACTCATAATAAAATAACAAATCGCTTATGATCTAAAACAAAATGAAAAAGGAGAATGCGTCAACATTCTCCGGTTCAAACAGCATTAAAAATCGTTAATGCCATTTAAAAAATAAAAATCAATTCAAAGTTATGCAAAAATCAAAACTTTCGGGCCGCTTTTGGCTTCGGAAACCCATGCTTGTTATGAAACTGATGTGCCTTCTGTTATTTCTTGCGCTTCATGTGTCAGCGGCCAATTATGGACAAAAGGTGCTTAATATCCCTGCGCAGGAAACAACCATCCGAAGTTTATTTAAACAGATTGAAAGGCAATCTGATTATTCTTTTTTTTACAGCAGCGACCAGCTTCAGATGAATAAGAAGGTCTACGTTAGCGCCACGAATGCTTCTTTAGACGCGCTTCTTGCCAAGGTATTTGAAGGTGGCAGCGTTTCCTGGAAAGTAATCGATGACTATAAAGTCGTGATCTCGGCAAGTGATGATATAGAAGCGAACATTATCAAACCTATCACCGGCACTGTAACCGATGCAGCAGGACAGCCGCTGGCGAATGTGTCGGTAGGAATAAAGGGTGCTCAGGTGGGCACGGTAACCGACGCTGCAGGACGGTTTTCCCTCGACGCCAATACCGGGGACACGCTGATTTTTTCGATCGTCGGTTACGTGGAAAAAGAACTGGTGCTCGGATCGGGGGATAACCTGAATGTTACGCTTGAGCAAACGGATTCCCGGCTTGAAGAAGTGGTGGTCATCGGGTTTGGTACAACCAAGAGGCGGGATCTTACGGGCGCTATCGTTTCGGTAAAAAGCGAGGAAATTACAGCCAGGCCAGGCCCAAATCCTATGGAATCTTTGCAGGGCAGGGTTGCCGGACTTGATATTACGCGGACTTCCGGCCAACCGGGCGCAGGAGTGAATATGCAGCTGCGCGGCACGCGTTCGTTCACGGCGAGCGGAACACCATTATTTATTATCAACGGTTTGCCCGGCGATTATGCCACGCTCAACCCTTATGATATTGAATCGATAGAAGTGTTAAAAGACGCGTCGTCTACCGCAGTTTATGGTTCGGCAGGTTCCAACGGTGTTGTTATTATCACCACAAAAAGTGGTAAGGCAGGTAGAGTTACCGTCGATTTCAATACCTATTATGGCTACAACGGATGGTCGGTAACTCCCAAAATGCGCAGCGGCGACGCTTATCTGCAAACCAAACGCGACGCTTACAAATATGTTTGGGATGCGGCTGCAAATCAGTGGACCACCACTGGAGCGTTGTGGCAATCTGCAGCAGATGATGAAACCATTTTTGGTACCAACCGGTATGAAACTTTTAAAGCAGGAAATTTTGTCGACTGGGCGGATGAGTTTTTGAGGAAAAATGCGGCTACGCAGAACTATAGCCTGAGTGTCGCAGGCGGCAATGAAAGAACCAAGGCATATATATCATTTAACTATACAGACGAAAAGGGCCAGTATGTAGGCGATCAATACAAACTTTTCTCTACCAGCATGCGTATCGATCATAAGATCAAAAAGTGGCTCTCTATCGGCGGTAATCTTCAGGCATCATATGTAGACAGAGACAAGGCCCAGGATAAACTTGAAAATGCACTGGTTACAGACCCGCTTGTAAAGCCTTATAAAGATGACGGAACTTTAAACCCCGATTTGGGCAACAATGTTTATAATCTTTTGCTGGATTATCAGCCCGGTGTTTATGCCAATGTTGATAATAATTTAAAACTTTTTGTAAATCCTTACCTGGAACTCCGGCCGCTAAAAGGTTTAAGCTTTTTGTCCCGTTTGGGAACCTGGCTCAATCATTCAAATTCCTACCGGTTTGATGGTATCGGATCTGTAAACTATACCTACACGAACGCCGGGATTGCAAAGGCTGAAATTATTCAAAACCGCTCGCTTGGCTATCAGTGGGAAAACATTTTGACTTATAATTTTAAGATTGCCAGGGATCACGATGTGACGGTAACAGGCGTTACCACCTGGAACGATAGTCAAAATGAACTAACCTCCATGAACCAAAGCAACATTCTTTCCAACAATTTTAAATGGTACAAATTCAGCGGAGACGTCAACACTACTGCTTTGTCCTCGTACAATATGTCGAGAACGTTCGGATTGATTGGCCGCTTAAATTATTCTTATTTGAGCAAATACCTGTTTACTGCATCTGTTCGGCGCGACGGCTCTTCTGTTTTATACGAGGCGAATCAATGGGATAATTTCCCCGCCCTTTCCGCAGGGTGGACGATCTCCGAAGAAAAGTTTATGGAAGGCGCCAGGCACTGGCTTGATAACCTGAAATTCCGTGTGGGCTGGGGTATCACGGGATCGGCAAAAATTGATCCTTATAGTTCCGTTGCCAACCTGGAGAGCACCAATATGTCGCTGGGCGGCTTAACGGTGCCTATTTTCCGCAATTCGCAGTTTTTAACCAATCCAAATCTGGGATGGGAAAAATCAAATAATACCAATATTGGCTTAGATGCATCGCTGTTTAAAAATAGAATTGATCTTGCATTAGAATATTATACCACGAAAACGGATGGTGTGATTTTCAGTGTTACTTCTCCCATCATTTATGGCACCTACAGACCGGGAACGCAATATCAAACCTACCTTAATATTTGTGAAACTTTTAACCGCGGCGTGGAGGTGACCTTGAATACACGCAATATTGTCACCAATGATTTTGAATGGACTTCTTCGGTAGCGTTTGCGTATAACCGGGAAAAAATACAAAAGTTAACCAGCGGTATTGCCAATAATATCATCAACGGCGATTATGTGCTTGCCATTGGCGAACCGGTCAACTCCTTTCGAAATTACAAATTGGACGGCGTATGGCAAATTGGTGAAGAAAAGGATGCGGCTGTTTTTAATAAGCGGCCGGGAGATCTAAAAGTGAATGTGCCGGGTATGAACCGCCTGGGGGAAGGCGTATATGCGAAAACGGCAACAGATGGAACTGTTACTTATTATTATAATGATTTGTTGGAAGCACAAAAGTACAATGCAGATCTAACCAGCGCAAATGCACGTTATACCTACAGCAATAATGACTATCAGATTTTGGGGCATAGCAATCCGGATTGGTCGCTTGGATTTCAAAATGGGTTTAAGTATAAAAATATCGACTTAACAGTTTATTCCTATTTCCGCTGGGGGCAAATGATTAATTATAATATGCTCGGCTGGTATCAGCCCAACGGCTTTGCCACTAATGCAAGCCCGTCGAGAACCATCCCCGAATACTTTAACTACTGGACGCCTGAAAATCCATCCAATGATTTTCCCGTGATGAACTATCTGGCCACAAGTTCCACAATGACGGGCTTTTCGGGCCTCAGCTATGTTGATGGATCATTCTTCAAAATTAAAAATATCACATTGGGGTATACATTGCCAGATAACCTGCTGAAGAAAGTAGCCATTTCAAGGTTACGTTTGTATGGCACTATCACCAACCCTGTAGTTGTAGCAAAAAGCCATCTCCTGAAACAATATGACCCCGAGATGAACGGAGAACTTAGTTATCCTTTGACAAAGCAAATGGTAGTGGGTTTGAATGTGACCTTCTAATTTTTAATTATCAAACAAAGGTGTGAACTCATTGCAAAGGAAAGGGTAAAAGCAAACAGAAAAGCACAGTGGCTTGTTTAAGAGTTCATCCTGAAAAAAATAAAAAATGAAACGTATTAATATAATCAAATGCTTGCGCGCCACAGTGCTATGCATCGTGATTGCGGGCGCTGTATCGTCTTGTAGTTTAAAAGAATATAATCCCACCACATTATCTGAAGAAACAGTTCTTAAGGATTTTGAGGGCTGGAAAGCATATCAGTCTAATTGTTATACAGGGCTTTGGGGGTCGCTAATGGGCATGCCCTATGGGATTGTTTCCGAAGTGGGCACCGATTTATGGACTTTTCCTTATGGTAATCACAATCAATATCGGGATGTGATTGCCTACGAAGAGTTTACCAACAATTCCGGCGTTGTAAGAAACGTGTGGGACTATGCGTGGGGCTCGATTAAAGATTGTAATAAAACAATTCAACTTTCGGGAAATCTTGTAGACGGAAACGCAGATGAAATAAATGTACTTGTGGCTGAAGCACGCCTGTTGAGGGGTTATTATTATTCGGTGTTGGTGGCTCAGTTTGGCGAGCTTCCCTTAGTGTTGATCGATGATCCGGTTAAAAATCTAAGCCCTCAGAGAAATAGTGTTGCCGATATTTATAATCAAATTATTTCGGATCTGAGGTTTGCTTTTGAAAACCTGCCCGTCAAACCCTATGATAATAATCCGGCAAGAGTTACCAAAAAGACCGCGCTTGGTTTGCTGGCCCGCGTATATGCCCAGGGAGGCGGAGAGGGCTTTAATGAGGGAGGTAAGTCTTATTGGTTGCGGGCAAAAGAAGTTGCCGATACTTTAATCAATAATATGGGCCTTTACAATGCCAGCTTATACGATGATTTTTCGAGTGTTTTTGCTGCTGCGAATAACCGCAATAACGCGGAAGCGCTGTTCACAGCTTATGGGCTGGACCCCTATAGTGAATCTTACGATTATTTCACGGGCAATTCCAAACCCAATATTTATTTGCATTATTATCCCAAACTCGATGATGCATTTGGTACTTCAGACCTTTTGAAAAGAGGCGTCAATTCAAATGGCTCCAATGCCTATTATGGCAGATGTAATCAGCAATTTATCGCACCCACCAAATATTTGGTCGATTGTTTTAATGCGCAATATGACAAAAGATGGGAAAACACTTTTGTAACGGCTTTTACCAACTATTCGGGTGTTCAGGCGCTGGCAAGTTTAGGTTCAAGCGCACCATCTCCGGCGCGGGTTGAGTATAATGCGGCAACCGTTACGCTCACGGCGGCCATGTGTTCAAAATATGGCATCGATCCCAGTCATGTCGGTGAAAAGATCTATCCTTATGCGGATGTCAACGCCCGGAATGCATCCCGAAACGCTACCTGGCAGTATATTCCCATGATTTGGGAAAGCGGGGCACATAGCGGCGCTTTATCTGATCTGATGACGATTTCAAATGCCAATGTACACCCATATCCTCTGGCCGCAGATGAAGACCGGTTTTTCGCCTATTTGAGTAAAGACGCGCTTAGTGCTGCCGAAAAAAGAACAAGGAGACATGTTACGGTGAATATTGACGATCTGTTTGATTTGTCTGCCGATCCTACTGGGAGCACCTACAAAACCGTGACCTCCAACAACGGATTTACGCCTTCCAGCCTGGCAAATTTATTTCCGGCGATGATGAAATTTAACAGCAATTTCGATGGGGGCTGGCTGGGTGGAAACTTCCAGCAGAAACTGGGCAATATTATGATTATGCGCATGGCAGAAGTTTATTTGATCGCCGCAGAAGCAACCCTGCATGTGAATAGTGGCGATGGGGCTTCGGCGGCAAATTACCTGAATCAGGTGCGCCGCCGTGCCTGCCGGAATATTTCCGATTTTAACACCGTAACAGGTATGCAGTTGACTACCGCCACAATGAACGACGTCTTCGATGAATACGCCAGGGAACTTTGTGGCGAGTATAACCGCTGGGCGTTATTGAAACGCAATAAAGCCTTTGAGCCGCGGCTTCAAACATATAACAGAACAGCCTTTTCAAATTTTGTTCCCACAAAACATTATAAACGGCCTATTCCCTTCAATTTTCTCAATCAGATTAATAACGCAGATGAATTTGGAAACAATGGTTATTAGTCACTGAAAGCTTATGATGGCCCGGGTCCTATTCAGGACCTGGGTTTTTATTCTTTTTAAAGTAAAACAAGCCGGCGAAAATCAAAGGATGGAATAAATTTCCATCTTGATGGAAATAATTATTAAATAGTTTTTTTCTTGCCTGTTCTGTTTACTTTAGAGAACCTGTAGGTCTGTTATTATAGATGCTCAGGTGGTTGTCTGCTTTTATTGCTGCGGATGCCGGATATTTTTATAACGTAAATTTTAGCTTGCTCAATTCATTGTATCAATAGTTATGAAGCGATTATTTGCCCCCATCCTGGCCATGTTGTTTTTCTTAGGTTGTTCAGAAACGAAGGAGCAGGATATGCCGCCCGCTCTTGAAATTTCTGAAAACCACAGATTTTTTCAAACAAAAGATGGGAAGCCGTTTTTCTGGCTCGGCGATACTGGTTGGCTGCTTTTTGTAAAATTGGGAAGGGAGGATGTCGTAAAATACCTGGATGCCCGGCAGCAACAAGGCTTTAACGTGATTCAGGTAATGACGCTGCATACGCTTGCTGCAAAAAATGTGTACGGCGACCTGGCGTTAGACAACGAAGATATAGGCGCGCCAATCACTACGCCGGGTAACGATTTTTCCGATAGCGCCGCGTATGATTTTTGGGATCATGTAGATTATGTAATACAGGAAGCGGCAAAAAGAAATATATATATGGCGTTGGTGCCGGTTTGGGGATCAGCAGCCAAAAATGAAAAAGTGACCGTGCAAAATGCGGAAAAATATGGTCGTTTTTTAGCAGAACGCTTTAAAAACGATACCAATATAATATGGCTGAACGGTGGCGATATTGAAGGCGGCGTTCGCAAAGATATTTGGGAGGTACTAGGGGCCACGATCAAAAAATATGATCCCTCACATTTGATGACCTATCATCCCAGAGGCCGCTATTCTTCTACCGATTGGTTTCATAACGAATCATGGCTGGATTTCAATATGTTTCAAAGCGGGCACCGGACTTATGCGCAGGACACCAGCGCAGACGAGAAGCATCATCACGGCGAAGATAACTGGAAGTATGTTGTGACGGATTACAATATGCAACCTGCAAAACCAGTGTTGGATGGAGAGCCCTCTTATGAAAATATTCCCTATGGCCTGCATGATAGCTTACAACAAAGGTGGAACGATGCCGAAGTGCGCCGATATGCATATTGGAGCGTTTTTGCGGGCGGGGCGGGGTTTACCTATGGGGAGAACGCTATTATGCAATTCAATATAATGGGAGATGCCGATGCCAACTTCGGTGTGTTCAACAACTGGCAGGAAACACTGAATGCTCCCGGCGCATTGCAAATGAAATATTTAAAAGAACTGATGCTTTCCCACGACTATTTCAGCAGGAAACCGGCGCAGGAAATTATAGCTGAAAATACAAAGGAACGTTACGATTATATTTTAGCAACCCGTGGGTCGGGCTACGCGATGGCCTATACTTACACCGGCAACAATTTTAAAGTGCAGACTGAAAAGCTCGGATTTGAGATTCGCGATGCAAAATGGTATAGCCCCAAAGATGGCTCGGAACAAAAAATTGCGCTTCAAAGCAAAGCAGGAATTATAGACTTCGACCCGCCGGGAGATCCGAAAGAAGGAAACGATTGGGTGTTGGTTCTTGAAAAATAATGTTTTCACGCAGGGTCGCTGCTGCAATTGCTGTCAGAAAGGAATTTTAAAACGAAGGCTTTGTTGCAAAAATGCTCAAATTAATATTATACGGATGAAGAGAAATATTGCCATAATCATTTTTCTAATATCAGCAGTATCCTGCTCAAACAAAGCATATTTGTTTACTTCTTTTCATGAACCCGCTGACGCGGGGCTTCGTATGTTATACAGCTATGACGGCTATCACTGGCAGGATTTTGATACTGTTTTTTTAAAGCCCGAAGTGGGAACGCAAAAGGTGATGAGAGACCCTTCAATGGTGCAAGGGCCCGACGGTACTTTTCATTTGGTGTGGACCAGCAGTTGGCAAAAAGATAAAGGTTTTGGAACGGCGTCTTCAAAAGATTTGCTGCACTGGACGCCGCAGCAGCATGTGCCGGTGATGGAGCATGAGCCGGGCGCTGTCAACGTTTGGGCGCCGGAATTGTTTTACGACGACGTTCAGGATCAATATATCATCGTTTGGGCCACTACGATTCCGGGCCGCTTCGAAAGAGGTGTTGAACCAGATAGCAATAATCATCGGTTATATGCCACGACCACAAGAGATTTTAAATCTTTTACAGCGGCGAAGCTTTATCTCGATCCAAAATTTAGCGTGATTGATGCACAAATTGTGAAAAGAAAATCGAACGATTATGTGTTAATTCTGAAAGATAATACCAGGCCAGAACGGAATATTAAGGTCGCTTTTGGAACCTCGCCCATGGGGCCCTGGACGAATATTTCAAAACCTTTTACAGAGAATTTTACCGAAGGGCCCAACACCGTTAAAGTGAAGGACAAATGGCTGATCTATTTTGATTCTTACCGAAAAAAAACATATGAAGCTGTCGCAACAAAAGACTTTATACATTTTGAATCGATCAACGATAAAATATCTATTCCGGAAGGGCATAAACACGGAACGATTGTGCCTGTAAAGAAAACTTTCGTAAAAAAATTACTGAAAAAGCTGGGCAAAAATTAAGTATCGCAAGTATGAAATATCTCCTGAATTCAATAAGTATTTTTATTTTTTCTGTAACAACATTATTTGCACAGGATACCGCGCGCTATGTGGGTACAACATTATCAAATGTCGATTATCATCACGGGCAGCTGACGCCTGCCGTGGGCGTTCATAATATCCAGGTGTTCCGCGCTAATCGCGAGCATCCCGAATGGGCAGGCGGCATGAACTGGACTTATAATCATCAGCCTATGCTCTGCTACTGGAACAATACCTTTTACCTGCATTTTTTAAGCAATCCTGTGGGGGAACATATTGCGCCGGGCGCTACTTATTTATTCACTTCTAAGGATGGCTATCACTGGTCTGATCCGATTGACCTTTTCCCGGTGTACAAAATTCCGGATGGCTTTAAAAAGCAGGAAGATACCGCAGTCGCCCATAATGCAACAGCCGTCATGCACCAACGCATGGGGTTCTATGTTGCTAAAAATAAAAAATTGCTCGCATTGGGTTATTATGGAATTGCCTTATATCCCAAAGATGATCCGAATGACGGCAACGGCGTGGGCCGCGTGGTGCGGGAAATAAAAGCCGACGGAAGCTTTGGCCCCGTTTATTTTATCCGATACAACCATGATTTTAATGAGAAAAACACAAACTATCCTTTTTATAAAAAATCGAAAGATAAAGCTTTTGTTGCCGCATGCGACGAGTTACTGGCGCAGCCCCTTCAGATGCAGCAATGGGTGGAAGAAGCCGATAGAAACGATCCGCTGATTCCTTTGAAGAAAGAATTAAAAGCTTTCAGTTATTATCATTTACCCAACGGAAACGTAGTAGGCTTTTGGAAAAATGCTTTGACGAGTTTGTCCGTCAACGGCGGTAAAACCTGGCAATACAGCCCGCTGCGGGCGCCCGGATTTGTGAATTCGAATGCAAAAATCTGGGGACAAAAAACGAGCGATGGCCGCTATTTGACCGTTTATAATCCCGCAGAATTCAGGTGGCCTTTGGCCCTTTCTGTCAGCGATGACGGTTTGAACTATAAAAATTTACTGCTGGTAAATGGTGAGATAACGTCGATGCGATATGGCGGAAACTACAAATCCTACGGCCCTCAATATGTGCGGGGCATTCAGGAAATGAATGGCAATCCGCCGGGCAAAGCGGCGTGGGTTGCCTACAGCATGAATAAAGAAGATATGTGGGTGGCAAAAATACCGGTGCCTGTCAGGAGCCAGGTTGATGGCCAAAATATTGAAGACGATTTTAGTAAGCTTCCCGCTGATGAAGCATTAAATAACTGGAATATTTACAGCCCGCTGTGGGCGCCTGTATCTATTGTTAAAAACGGCGGCCGACAGTCGCTGCAATTAAAAGATGCTGACCCCTTTGATTTGGCCAAAGCAGAGCGCGTGGTGCCGGAGGCTGCAAATCTTAAACTGGCATTTAGTATTACGCCCGGGCAGGCGGATCGCGGCCATTTGGATATAGAAGTGCAGGATGCCAAAAACACGCCTTGTTTGCGGATTTCATTTGATTCAACCGGAAACATCATTACAAAAGCCGGCTATCGCAACAAAGGGATCGGCCGCTACGAAGCCGGAAAGCGCTACGAAATTGTGATTGAGCTGAATACGAACACCCGTCTTTACACGATTTCAATTAACGGGAGCGAACCCAATCGCAACATAGTTTTTGCGCCGATTCACAAAGTGCATCATATCACTTTCAGAACGGGCGGTGTAAGGCGCTTTCCAAATGCTGATACACCGACAGACCAAATGTATGATTTGCCCAATGCAGGCGAAAAAGACAAAGAGGCATCCTACTCAATCGAATATTTAAAATACCAGAAACTATAAAAAATGTCGAAAGCTACTCTCGGAATTATTATCGGTAACAGGGATTTTTTTCCTGATAAGCTCGTGGCTGAAGCCAGGGTTGAACTAATCGATTTTTTATCCCAACATGATATTACACCAATCATGCTGAACGATACAGATTCGAAATTGGGCGGTGTGGAAACATTTGCCGAAGCACAAAAATGCGCCGCCCTATTCCGCGAACATCGCGACCGTATTGATGGCGTGCTGGTGGTGCTGCCCAATTTCGGCGATGAAAAAGGCGTGGCAGAAACATTGAAGCTGGCTGAATTAAACGTGCCGGTTTTAATTCAGGCTTACCCGGATGATTTGAACAAGCTGGATGTCGTTAACCGAAGGGATGCCTGGTGCGGAAAGATTTCTGTTTGTAATAACCTCTATCAATATGGTATTAAATACACATTGACAAGCCGCCATGTAAGCCGACTGCAGGATGAAGATTTTAAAAAGGACTTTTTAAATTTTGTCGCAGTTTGCCGCGTTGTAAAAGGTTTGCGTAAAGTGCGGATTGGGGCTGTAGGTGCGAGGCCGACAGCATTCAATACGGTTCGTTATAGCGAGAAAATCTTGCAGCGCAACGGCATTTCAGTTACTACGGTCGACCTATCGGAAATTTTAGGCAACGCCAATAAACTTACCGCTGATGATCAGTCGGTAAAAGATAAGCTCGATAAGATCCACGCGTACACATCTGTCGGCAAAACGCCAAATGAAAAGCTGGTTCAAATCGCAAAACTCGATGTGGTGCTTGAGGAGTTCATGCAGGCAAACGCGTTAGACTGTACCGCTATTCAGTGCTGGACTTCCCTGCAGCAAAATTATGGTTGTAATGTTTGCACTAGCATGAGCATGATGAGTGAGAACATGTTGCCCAGCGCATGCGAAGTGGACGTAACCGGAACGCTGAGTATGTACGCCATGCAGCTGGCCAGTGGTTCGCCGAGCGCGTTGGTAGATTGGAATAATAACTACGCCGACGACGACACCAAATGTGTTTTGTTTCATTGCGGCAACTGGGCGAAATCCTTCCTGCCGGATATAAGCATTAGTACGGCGCCGATTTTGGGAACTACTGTTGGTACAGAAAATACCTATGGCGCGCTCGATGGCCGCACGCCGGCGATGCCGCTTACTTATGGGCGCATCACGACCGATGATTGCAGCGGGGTGATCAAAGCCTATGTAGGAGAAGGCGCTTTAACCGACGATGAATTGAAAACCTTTGGCAACCGGGCCGTAGCGAAGATCAACGATTTACAAGGGTTGATGAAACATATTTGTCGCAATGGCTTTGAGCATCACGTTGTGATGAACGCCAGTAAAACAGCCGACATTCTGAAAGAAGCTATGGAGAACTACCTGGGCTGGGAAACCTACGTTCATGCTTAGTTAGCAAAAAGAATTTCTAATATATGCAATCGACCGGAATGACAACTAAAGAATTACGACAAAAATCTGTTGAATACAGGAAGAAAATACTGAAGTATATCGTAAAGGCAAAAGCGGGACATACGGGCGGAAGCCTTTCCTGTACGGACATACTGAATGTTCTTTACAACGAGATCATGAATGTGTCGCCCGCCAATTTCGCTTCGCCCGACCGCGACCGCTACATTCAAAGCAAAGGCCACACGGTGGAAGCGCTGTTTGTAGTGCTGGCTGATGCGGGTTTTTTCCCTGAAAAGGATTTGGAAACTTTGTGTCAGTATCAATCTCATTATATCGGGCATCCTACGCGAAAGGTAAACGGGGTGGAACAAAATACCGGCGCTTTGGGGCATGGGCTTCCGATTGCGGTGGGTACGGCGCTTGCCGGAAAACTGGATCAAAAAAATTATAAAGTCTATACCCTGATGGGGGATGGTGAAATGCCCGAAGGCAGTAACTGGGAAGCCGCGCTGACTGCGGCGCATTATAAGCTGGATAACCTCTGCGCCATCGTAGATAAAAATACCTTGCAAATCACAGCATCAACCGCTGATGTTTGCAATACCGATCCTCTGGATGATAAATGGAAGAGTTTCGGCTGGGCCGTGAAGGAAGTGGATGGCAATGATGTGGCAGCATTAGCCGAAGTGTTAAAAGGCCTTCCTTTTGAGGCCGGCAAGCCAAGCGTTTTGATCGCGCATACCACTAAAGGTAAGGGCGTGAGTTATATGGAAAACGTGTTGAAATGGCACCATGGCGTACCCTCAGCTGAAGAGTATGAACAGGCGATAAAGGAGCTGGACGAATCGCTGTCGGCTATCTGAGCAACCACTATTGTTAAAGCATTTACATCAACTATATGGGCGAACAAATAAGCACATTACCTTATAAGGCCAATCTTGAAGTTTATTCTGAAACCTTGCAGCGCCTTGCTGAAACCGATCGGAATATAATAGCCGTAACGAGCGACAGCCGCGGATCGGGTAAACTCGTTCCTTTTGGAAAGAAATATCCTGACCAAATTGTTGAAGTGGGCATTGCCGAACAAAATCTTGTGGGCGTAGCGGCAGGGCTTGCTTCCTGCGGAAAGAAAGTTTTTGCAACCTCGCCTGCCTGTTTTCTTACGGCCCGCGCCTTGGAGCAAATAAAAAATGATGTCGCTTACAGCAATAATCCGGTCAACGTAATTGGGATCAGTGCCGGCGTGAGCTATGGGGCTTTGGGAAGTACACATCATAGCCTGCATGACTATGCCGCCTTGCGCGCCATTAACAATATTACAGTAGTGGCGCCGGCCGATAACTGGGAAACAGCCCGGGCCATTGAGCTGGCGGCTGCCACCGCCGAACCGGTTTATTTGAGATTTGGTAAGAAGCCTATGCCGCTGCTGAAAGAAGCCGGCGACGAAGTTTTTGAATTTGGCAAAGGAAGAGTGATTGTAGAAGGATCGGATGTGTTGATTATTGGTTGCGGGGAAACAGTCTATCCGGCTTTAGAGGCAGCGGGCTTATTAAAAGAAAGAGGGATAGCGGCTACTGTTGTAAGTATGCATACGATTAAACCGCTGGATACTGCATTGCTGGCGCGACTTGCCGCGGCAACGAAAGCGATTGTGACAGTTGAGGAGCATAGTGTGTATGGAGGCTTGGGAGAAGCCTGTGCCGCTTATTTATTGCAACATGGAATTTGCAAGCCTTTTGAAATTATGGGCATTCCGGATGAGTACACGGTAACAGGTTCCCAAAATGAGATTTTTGATCATTATTTTATTAATAAGAAAGGTATCAGTGATATTGCGGAGCGCTTGCTAAAAAATAAATATTGATGCCATCGCTTAAAATAATTGAGTTATGAAAGCTAAACGTTACGGTCTTGTTTTCGTATTGATTTTGACATTGCTCTTTCCCCGGTGCAGCGACAAGCGCGATCAACCGAAGGAAAGGAAAATGGCCATCGTTATTTCAACATTAAATAATCCCTGGTTTGTATTCCTGGGAGAGCAGGCTGCAGCCAAAGCGCAGTCCCTGGGATATGAAACCAAACTGTTTGATTCGCAGAATAATGCTGCATTAGAGAGCGATCATTTCGACAACATTATCGTCGAAGGCTTTAGCGCTATTCTGTTTAATCCAACTGACGCGGAAGGGTCGGTTGCTAATGTCCAGAAGGCAAAAACGGCGGGCATTCCGGTGTTTTGCATGGACCGCGAGATCAATTCTATCACTGCGGCGACATCTCAAATACTTTCGGACAGCTATTCCGGCGCGGTTTCTATTGGAAAATATTTTGTGCGGCAGCTCAATAAAAAAGGAGCCTATGTCGAGCTGCTCGGGCTGGTGGGAGATAATAATACCTGGGCGAGATCTAAAGGGTTTCACAGCGTGGTAGATCATTATGGCGGCCTTAAAATGGTAGCGCAACAAAGCGCTGATTTCGACCGGAACAAAGCCATGGAAGTAATGGAGTCTATTTTGCAGGCACATCCTGATGTTGACGGCGTGTTCTGTGGCAACGATGCAATGGCAATGGGAGCCTATCAGGCCTTGGTGTCTTTGGGTAAAGCCGATCAGGTAAAAGTGTTCGGATTCGATGGCGCGGATGATGTGATCGCTGCTATAAGTGATGGTAAAGTGTACGCCACCGGCATGCAGTTTCCGCTGGTGATGGCACAAACGGCGGCCCGTTTTGCAGATGAGTATATTAAAGGGAAACGCGATTTTCCGCAGAAAGTGCCCGTGGCTGTGGAGTTGGTTACCAGGCAAAATGTTAACGATTACGTGGCTTACGGCAAAAAATAATGCTTCTAACGAAAGCGGAGGAAAGGATAGAGGAGTGGTGGCGGCCGGCCGCCACCTATTCTGAATATTTTAAAAACGCGCATAGGAAGCGATTATTTAAAATTTCATTTTTGTCACCAGCGAAAGAAATTTTATACCATATAAGTTCCATTCAACCTATAAAAACATAAAAATATACGGATGAAAAAATATATCAAATATGGATTGCTGCTCATTGCGATTGCCCTGTTGGGATATAATGCTGTATATATAAAAAAGCTTAGCGAAGTGCGCGCTTCATCGGGCCAGAAATTTGATGCCGCCACTTATGTTGGAAAAATATGGGACGAGGCATTGCAGCAAAAATTGGATAGTGCGATCGAAATATCGGCGCTTCGGCAGGCGTTGCAAAGCGATCCCGAAAAGGCCTTTAGTGACTTTACAAAATCTCTAGCTATCGGGAACTATCGATACGCGTTGGTTAAAGGCCTGGCCACAGTCGAGCAGGTCAACGAAGATGACATTTCCATTGTGATAGAATCGCAGCCCGCTTTCAAAGCTGTTTTCGCTACAGAATTTATTTATGGGAATGCGCTTAGAGACGCCTCCGGGATTGTAAAATTGGAGGAATTTCCCAATACTGAAGATTTAAATGCTATTTCAGAAGCTTTGAATCAAGCTGTTCGGGAAAAAGTCGTACCTGCCATTAAGCCTTTGCTGGTGCCGGGAAAACGCGTCGCATTTGTGGGCGCTGTCGAACTAAATAAAGAACATATTCGCTTCGACAACATTGAAATTATTCCTGTCAGTATAAAATCCGTTTCCTGATGTTGATTGCTAAAAATATCACCAAAAGGTTTGCCGGCGTTACTGCGCTTAATAATGTGAATCTCGAATTATATCCCGGCAAAGTGAATGCCATTGTGGGAGAAAATGGCGCAGGGAAATCCACCCTGATGAAAATTTTATCAGGCGTTCATACGCAATATGAAGGAGCGATTATTTTCAACGGGGAACAGGTCAATTTTAAATCGACAAAAGAAGCAGAAAAAGCCGGCATTGCCATCATTCATCAGGAACTAAACCTCGTGCCGCATTTAAGTATAGCGGAGAATATTTTTCTGGGAAGAGAATTGACAAACGCAATGGGTATTTTGGATACAGCTGCAATGAATGCTCAAACAAGGGAATTGTTGAAAAAAGTTAACCTTGGAATGAGTCCTAATACGCCGGTGGCCAAACTCAAAGTGGGACAGCAACAATTGGTAGAAATTGCAAAAGCGCTGCATGCTAATGCAGAAGTTATCATCATGGACGAGCCTACTTCAGCTATCACCGATAAGGAAGTGGACAACCTGTTTACTATAATCGATGAGTTGAAGGCACAGGGAAAAATTGTGGTTTATATTTCTCATAAATTAAAAGAATTATTTTTAAAAGCAGATCATTACACTGTTTTGCGCGACGGAGCCACCATTGCCTCAGGCGAGATGAAACATATTTCGCAAAATGATTTGGTAGAAAAAATGGCCGGCCGAAAAATCATTATTGAAAAGAATATCTCGCAGCAGGTGTTTAGCGATCCGTTGCTACAGGTGAAAGGCTTGCGTCTTAGGAATGCAGAAAACTCCGACAGTTTTTTGGTAAAGGACGCTTCGCTGACGCTTCACAAGGGCGAAATATTAGGCTTATATGGCTTGATGGGCGCGGGTAGAACAGAATTGATCGAAACCATTTTTGGCCTCCATCCAAAAAGCAGCGACGGAGAAATCTGGATTGATGGATCTGCCCGAAAAATGACCAGCCCGGCAAGAGCTATCAGCGCGGGGGTCATGCTTGTTCCGGAAGACAGAAAGCTGCAAGGCCTTTGTTTGGGGCTGGGCGTTCGCCCGAATATTACTGTTACTGTTCTTAAACAATTAGAACAAAATGGCCTTTTTCTCAATGGTAAAAAAGAAAAGACTTTAACGGCCGAATACATCAGGCAATTAAATATTAAAACCGCTTCGCAGGAAACACTTTCAAAGAATCTGAGCGGGGGTAATCAGCAAAAGATTGTCATTGCAAAATGGCTGGCAAAAAAGCCAAAAGTGCTGCTGCTCGATGAACCCACGCGTGGCATCGACGTCGGCGCCAAATCGGAAATCTATAAATTGATTAAAGAGCTGGCGGCAACAGGCGTCGGCGTGATCGTCGTCTCCTCCGAGATTCCTGAAATCCTGGCTATAGCCAACAGGGTTTTGGTGATGTGTGAAGGAGAAATAACCGCCGATATGCCCGTGCATCATGCCAACGAAGCCAGGATGTTAAGTCACGCTATTCATAAAAACTAATTGACCTTACGATGACCGCCATTTCAACAAATTATAAACAACGGATCAAAAGTCTTCAGTCGCTGATCGCACTGGTATTGCTTTGCGCTGTATTAAGCATAATGACTGATACATTTTTTACGGCAGATAATGGACTGAATGTGTTGCGGCAAACTGCTGTAAATATTTGCATCGCAACAGGCATGACGCTCGTGGTACTGACCGGTGGTATCGATCTTTCAGTCGGTTCTGTACTGGCGCTCTGTGGCGCGGTAGCAGCAGGGCTGCTTAAAAACGGGATTGCATTGCCTTCCGCAGATACCTATATTGGTTTTACCATTCTCGGCGTTATACTCGCTGCCTTGGTGATCGGTGGTGTTTTAGGCTGGTTGAACGGATTTTTTATTACGAAGTTCAAAGTGCCGCCCTTTGTTGCCACCTTAGCTATGCTGACAGTCGCCCGCGGCCTCACGATGCTTTACACCGAGGGGCAGCCGCTCAGTAATTTGGGCCCCGGTTTTGCGTTTATCGGAGCAGGCTCGTTTTTAGGTATTCCGGTGCCGGTTTGGATAGCGCTTTTGGTGGTGCTGGTGGCGGTAGTCATTACCAGGCAAACCCGCTTAGGCCGGTATATCTATGCCATCGGCGGCAACGAAACAGCGGCCCGCTTTTCAGGTATCAATATTTCGAAAGTAAAAATGATTGTGTATGCGCTGGCGGGTATGATGGCTGCTGTCGGCGGCATCATCGTCACATCAAGATTAAATTCAGCGCAGCCCAACGCCGGCGCCAGTTATGAACTGGATGCCATTGCCGCGGTTGTGATTGGCGGCACATCGCTCAGCGGTGGCCGGGGCACCGTTTGGGGCACGGTCATGGGAGCTATTATTATCGGCGTTTTAAATAATGGTTTAGTGTTATTAAACGTATCTCCTTTTTGGCAGCAGGTCGTAAAAGGCGGGGTTATACTGTTGGCAGTAATTATTGATAAACTTGATAAGAAGGACTAACCATTGCGTTGATTAAAAAAAAGTGATACATGTCTTTTATTCTTTCTATAGATCAGGGAACAAGCGGCACTAAAGCTCTGGTAGTTGATGCCGCCGGGCAGGCTGTTGCAAAAGGCGCCGCCATCCTGGAAACCAAATATTTTGGCGAGGGCTTTGCAGAACAGGATCCCGAGCGTATTTACCAAAATGTACTGGAAGCGGTGAGCCGTTGCCTCAAAAATTTCGACGCCCTGGGATTTGATAAGGAAAATATTGTAGCCATTGGCATCTCTAATCAGCGCGAGACTTTTGTGGTGTGGGATGAAAAAGGAAATCCACTGCATGACGCGATCGTGTGGCAATGCAAAAGATCGGTTTCAACCTGCGAGACACTCAGAACCAAAGGTTTTTCTGAACGTGTTCAGGAAAAAACGGGCCTGGTAATTGATCCTTATTTTTCGGCGACCAAATTAATTTGGCTGGCCGGAAATGTACCGCAGATCAAAGATGCAATCGACAAGGGCAAGGCCTTGTTTGGCACCATTGACAGCTGGTTGCTTTACAGGCTTACAAAAGGTGAATGCTACGCAACGGATCACACCAATGCATCGCGCACCATGCTTTTTAATATACATGGCTTGACATGGGATGAAGGCCTTTTGGAAGATTTTGAATTACAGAAACTTCAGTTACCTGCCGTTAAAGCGTCTTCAGATTACTTCGGCGAAGCCGATTTGGACGGCCTTTTAGATCAACCGGTTCCGGTCATGGCAATGATAGGTGATTCGCACGCCGCGGCCTTTGGAGAAGGCTGTTTTGATAGCGGTACCGCCAAAGCGACGCTGGGTACGGGTTGCAGCATTATGATGAATATTGGCGGCCAGCCGGTGTCTTCAAAAAATGGCATGATGACGACTATTTGCTGGAGTGTGCCGGGAAGGGTCGATTACGCTTTGGAAGGTGTGATCGTAACCTGCGGGGCAACCATTGAATGGCTAAAAAACGAGATGGGTTTTTTTAATGACATCAAAGCAACGGCTGATATGGCTTTTGCCGTCCCTGATAATGGAGGCGTTTACCTGGTCCCGGCCTTCAGCGGATTAGGTTCTCCACATTGGCAAATGGAAAGGAAAGCCTCTATTACCGGCCTCACTTTTGCCACGAATAAAAACCACATAGTGCGCGCTGCCCTGGAATCAATTCCTTACCAGATCCGGGATGTTATCAGCGCTATGGAAAAGGACACGCATTTGTCGTTGAAGCAATTGATGACAAACGGGGGATTGTCGGCCAACGCTTTCGTGATGTCTTTGCTGACGGACGTTTTGAATAAGCCAGTCACAAAAAGTATTATGCCGGATGTGTCGGCGCTGGGTGCCGCTTACATGGCTGGCCTCGCGGCTGGTGTTTATAAGGATATTGCAACGCTCAGGAAATTAAAAACCGACAAAGAAATATTAATGCCCGCAGATGATCTACGCAATGTAAAAGCATGGTATCAGGGATGGATCAATACGCTGAAAGGGAAAGTTTAGAACATTAAAATACAAAAATTAGCACATGGAGTTATTGAAGCGTTATGTTTTTATCATCTTATTATTTATTACAACAGCAGTTGCCGGCCAACCCACGGTATTGAAATTCGATGACTTTAAACATTATGTAGAAAAGTTTAATACGATGGAAGATGAGCCTATTGTTCAGGCGATACCCAATAGCGCTTCCTGGGCCTGGATGCAACAGAATATCCCGCTTTTCAGTGCGCCCGATAAAAACTTTGAAGAAATCTTTTATTTCCGTTGGTGGACACTGCGTAAGCACATAAAGAAAACGGAGCAAGGGTTTGCGTTCACGGAATTTTTGGTGCAACGTTCCTATGCCGATAAATACAATCTGATCAGTAGCGGGCTGGGACATCATATTTATGAATCAAGATGGCTCCACGATCCGAAGTATATGAATGATAACCTGCGTATCTGGTATCGTGGTAATGAGGGAAAACCACTGAAAAGGCTACGCTTTTATAGCAGTTGGAACATTAATGCTATCTACAATCGATTTTTGGTTAATCAGGACACGTCTTTTTTAAAAGATTATTACGAAGATTTAAAAACAGATTATGCTGCGTGGGAAATGGAAAAACGTAACCCTGGCGGTCTGTTCTGGCAATTTGACGTAAGAGACGCTATGGAGGAAACCATCAGCGGAGGACGAAGAGAAAAAAATCCCCGGCCTTCTATCAACGGATATATGTATGGAAATGCGAAGGCAATGGCAGGTATCGCAGGCGTACTTAAAAAGCCGGAAGTTGAAAAACTGTTTCAGCGCAAAGCGGATAGTATTAAAGCAGATGTGCAGCAAAAGTTGTGGAACCCCTCCAGCGGATTTTTTGAAGTGAGAAAAGAAGAGGGCGACACGCTGGCCAATGTTATGGAAGAAATTGGTTTTATACCCTGGTACTTCAATTTGCCGGATGCGAAGTTTAACAAGGCCTGGCGCCATTTAATGAACCCCCAACATTTTAATGCGCCGGTTGGTATCACTACAGCGGATCGGAGTCACCCGGGGTTCAGGTCACATGGCTGCTGTAAATGCGAATGGGACGGCGCTGTCTGGCCCTTTGCAAGCGCTCAAACTTTAACGGCTATGGCTAATTTGCTGAACAATCATCAGAAGCCTTATGTTACGAAGCAAGATTATTTTTCACAGCTTGGAAAATATGTCACATCGCAGCATAAAAATGGCAAACCTTATATCGGCGAATACATGGACGAAAAAACGGGGCAATGGCTGACCGATGATGAAAGGGGCCGTTATTACAATCACTCTACCTTCAACGATCTGATTATTTCAGGATTGGTGGGCCTTCGCCCGCGGGCCGACAATAAGATCGAGGTCAATCCACTGCTTCCCCAAAAAACATGGGATTGGTTCTGTCTTGATAACGTTTTGTATCATGGGAAGATTATCACTATTATCTGGGATAAAACAGGGAAAAAATATGGTAAAGGAAAAGGCCTCTCCGTGTGGAGCAATGGCGAAAAAGTTGCGGCTTCAAAAAAATTAAAAAGGGTTACTGGCTCATTGTAAAACGAACAGACAACATGACCGGGGAAAAAACGCGAAAAGGAATTATACTATTATTCATGATTTTGACAACGAACATGGCAGCATACGCCACGCTCGTGTTGCCAAAAATTTTCAGTAATAATATGGTATTGCAGCAAGGTGTGCCTGTCGCAGTGTGGGGAACTTCCAGGCCCGGCGCGAAAGTTACGGTAACCTTTAAGCATGAAGTGAAAGCAGTTGTTGCGGATGATAAAGGGCAATGGAAATTATTTTTAAAGCCCTTGAAAGCTTCCGGCAAACCCGCCGTTTTAAATGTTGCTACAACAACCGATACCTTGCAATTGAACAATGTTTTGGTAGGAGAAGTATGGTTGTGTTCCGGACAATCGAATATGGAATTTGCGATGAGAAAGCTGGCTAAACTACAACCGCCCGCAGGCGAGCATTGGCCGGTAAACGAGGTGGCAACAGCGAATAATAATTTGATCCGCACCTTTCTTGTAGAGCGTAAAAAAATGGAGCCGGGTGAGCAACACGACGGATGGATCAACATTGATAATCCGGCTTTTCGTAATTTTTCAGCGGTAGCCTATTTTTTTGCAAAGGAACTTCAGCAACGGCTTCATGTTCCCGTAGGCGTTATCTCTGCCGCCATTCCCGGCAGCGCTATCGAGCCCTGGATGCCGGCTGAGGCCATGTTTCAGGAACCGTTCTTCCGTCATGCGGGAGGGGATCCGGCTAGAAAAATAAGTGGAGACGCCGGTAAGTTTTATTACACAATGATCGAGCCGCTGATCCCTTTTGCTATAAAAGGGTTTCTTTGGTGCCAGGGTGAAAGCAATTGTTTTCTCAACGAAAGAATTGAATATAGTTACAAAATGAAAGCGTTGATTAACTATTGGAGAGAGAAATGGAATAATAGCCAACTGCCTTTCTACTATGTTCAGATAGCGCCCTATTTTTATTCTAAAGCTACGGATCGCCCTTATACAGTATTTAGCGAGCCCGCGTTTTGGGAGGCGCAGGCTGCAGTTCTTAAGATGCCACATACTTTGATGATAGCAACAACCGACCTGAACACAGACCTGGCTGACCTGCACCCGGTCAACAAGTGGGACGTGGGACAGCGCCTCGCCCATGCGGCCTTAAGTAAAACTTATAAGGCAGACAACCGGCCGCCCATGGGCCCGGTATTTAAATCTGCATTGAAACAAGGCAATACATTTATTTTGGATTTTGATTATAAAGGGAAAGGCCTTAAAAGCAAAGATGGTCAACCATTGAACTTTTTTGAAGTGGCAGACGTGAACGGCGACTATCACGAGGCGGAGGCGCGTATTAAGGACAATAAAATATATGTTTATGCCAAAGATGTCACGCATCCTTACGATGTAAGGTTTGGCTGGAGGGAAGATGCCGATCCCAACTTGGTAAACTCAGCAGGTCTGCCAGCACTGCCTTTTAGAACTAATAATCCTATTATAGACAACTTTAACTGATGATGATAAGAATTGTATGGACGCTGTTTTTTGGCCTGGCTGCAAAACTCTGTTTCGCGCAGCAGACAGAAGTGGTATATCTCAGCGGCCGCGGCAATAATGATATGGTGCTGTGGGATTTTTTTTGCACCGGTGGAATGAATGCTGGAAAATGGACAAAGATCGGCGTGCCCTCCTGTTGGGAATTGCAGGGGTTTGGGAAATACGATTACGGCTTTGCGAAAGACAGTTTGCGCGGCAAAGAAACCGGACTTTATAAAACAACTTTCTCGGTTCCCGAGAACTGGAAGAAAAAAAACATCAACATCGTTTTTGAAGGAGTGATGACCGACGCGGAAGTGAAAATCAATGGCAGGTTGGCCGGCCCTAAACATCAGGGCGCTTTCTACGCTTTCAAATATGATATATCAGGCTTGTTGAAATACGGAAAGGAAAATTTGCTCGAGGTTCGCGTTGATAAACATTCCGCTAACAAATCTGTCAATGCCGCCGAGCGCGAAGCGGACTATTGGATTTTTGGAGGCATCTTTAGGCCGGTGTGGCTGGAAGCGCTTCCTTCGACGCATATGAGCGATGTAGCGATTGATGCCAAGGCAAACGGCGCATTTGAAGCGGCGATAGATGTGGAGGGGCGGCCTGATCGCTGTGTCATGCAACTTTTTGATGGGCGGCAAAAACAGGTAGGCAGTGATGTCGAAGTGGTGTTGGCGGCAGGTGGGGGTCGTGTTCAGGCTGATTTTGGCGGCATACAACCCTGGAACAGCGAATCGCCAACACTTTACAAGGCTGTCTTTTCACTTTATAAAAATGGAAATCTCGCGCATACGCTGTCGAAGAAAATAGGTTTTAGAACGGTGGAGGTAAAACAGCGCGACGGCATTTATATCAATGGCGTTAAAATGAAATTCAAAGGTGTCAACCGCCATTCGTTCCGGCCGGAAAGCGGACGAACGATGTCTTATCAGAACAGTGTGGAAGATGTGTTGTTGATGAAGGAAATGAACATGAACGCGGTGCGCATGAGCCACTATCCGCCAGACGGGCACTTTTTGGATGTCTGTGACTCACTTGGATTATATGTGATCGACGAACTGGCCGGATGGCATGGTCATTACGACACGCCCACGGGGAGCCTGCGTGTTCAGGAAATGGTAAAACACGATCGCAATCACGCTTCGGTTGTTATTTGGGCCAACGGAAATGAGGGCGGCAGCAATGCTGACCTGGATGAGCTGTTTGACGTGTACGACCTGCAAAAAAGAGTTGTTATCCATCCCTGGCAACTTCATAATGGTATTGAGACGCAACACTACCGCCAGTATAATTATGGAGTGGGCAATTACGATAATGGCAACGAAATAGTGATGCCTACCGAGTTTTTACATGGTTGGTTCGACGGTGGCCACGGCGCTGGCTTGGAGGATTATTGGAACCACATGTGGAGCGAGCCTTTGAGCGCCGGTGGGTTTCTGTGGGATTTTGCCGATCAGGGCGTGGTGCGAAAAGATAAAAATGATTTGATCGATACCGATAAAAGCCGCGGGGCCGACGGTATTGTGGGGCCGCATCATGAAAAGGAAGGTAGTTTCTACACGATCAGGCAAATTTGGAGTCCTGTTTTTTTTGAGCGGAGAGAAATTACCAGTGCTTTCGACGGAACCCTGCATATTGAAAACAGGTATCATTTTACCAACACGAATACCTGCGAGTTTAGTTGGAAACTAAAACGATTCGATGTAAAAAGTGCTCAGGAAATAACTGGTAAACTGACGGCGCCTGATCTAAAACCCGGCACAAAAGGAACGATTAAGATTCCGTTGCCTACGGACTGGAATCGCTACGACGTACTCTATGTTACCGTGAAAGATCAGTATCAACACGAATTATTTACATGGAGTTTTCCCATTGCGCCGCCTGCGCGGACAGCGAAAGTGCTGGCGGAAAACCAAGCCGCTGATGAAAAAGCTTCATTATCCGAAACGCGTGAATTCTTCGAGGTTCGTATCAAAGATGTGATGCTTACGCTGGATAAAAAAACAGGCATTTTAAAACAAGTAAGTAATCAAAAAGGAATCATTCCCCTTTCTAACGGGCCGGTGGTGCAGGAGGGAAGCACTAACTTTTCAGGGCTCTCTTATAAGTATGATAGCGACGGCAATTTGATCATTAGTTCGACTTTCGATAAGCGTAAAAGCTTTAATACTTTGGAATGGACTGTTTTTAGGAATGGCTGGGTTAAGCTGCGTGTGCACTACTTCCCCGATTCACTTCATACAAAAATGTTAGGTATTAATTTCGACCTGCCGGAAGATGAAATCCGCTCGGTAACTTATATGGGACAAGGCCCTTATCGCGTTTGGAAAAACCGGTTGAAGGGAGGTTTGTTTGGCGTATGGCAGAAGGATTATAACGATACAGAAACGGGGGAAAGCTGGAATTATCCGGAGTTTAAAGGTTATTATGCAGATTTTTACAAAGGGACTTTCAACACGGCATCGCAAAGCTTCGAGGTGCTTACTGAAACGGAAAACCTTTTTTTGAGGCTTTACGGGGCAAAATGGAAGACGGATCAATGGCACAACTACGAACCCTGGTTTCCTTCAGGTGATATTTCTTTTATGAATGCCATTCCTTCGATTGGTTCGCGCACGCAAACCAGGGAAACAACAGGGCCAATGGGCCTGGATAATATTTATTATGATTATGAAAAATCGAGAGAGCGGGCGCTCAACATCGTGCTGTGGTTCGATTTTACTTCAGGTTCGCGACTTGCTGTTCCACAAAAAAAGAATGATTGATGCTGATAAAAAATTATAAACTCGTTTTACTTTTGTTGTTATGCCCGGCGATATTGCATGCCCAAATCCAGGTTAAAAACCTGTTGGTCGAACAGCAATCGCACCCGATAGGAGTCGCTACTGATAAACCACGCTTTAGCTGGCAGCTGGTGTCAGATGAAAGAGGTGTCATGCAAACAGCTTATGAAATTATTGTTGCCAGTTCTAAATCAAATATCGATAAAAGTTTGGGTGATGTCTGGTCCTCTGGCAAAATAGCCAGCAGCGAATCCATTCTTATTCCTTTTAAAGGGAGCGGGCTTGTGCCTAACCGCTATTATTACAGTAAAGTAAAAGTATATACCAATAAAGGGAAAACGGTTTGGAGCAAACCCGTTTTTTTCACGCTTGGATTTTTAAATAGTGATGATTGGAAGGCGAAATGGATCGGCTACGATAAGGCATTTCCCTGGGATAGTATTTCACAGTGGTCGCGCTTGTCAGCACGTTACTTTCGGAAAGAGTTTTCGACCGAAAAAAGGATAAAAAAGGCATTTGTCAATATTGTAGGGCTGGGCATGTATGAATTGCGGATCAATGGCGCCATAATCGGCGATCAGGTGTTGGCGCCTGCGCCTACCGATTATCGCAAGTCTGTGTTGAGTAATACTTTTGATGTGACCGAACATATCGCCGAAGGCCTGAATGCTATTGGGGTTGTATTGGGCAACGGCCGGTTTTTCACCATGCGGCAGGATTATAAACCGTATAAGATAAACAACTTTGGTTTCCCTAAGCTGCTTTTTCAATTGGACATTTTATATCAGGACGGATCGAAGAAAAGAATTATTTCAGATGATAGCTGGCGGTTTACAGCAGACGGCCCGATCCGGACCAACAATGAGTATGATGGCGAGGAGTATGATGCAAATAAAGAGTTAGGCAACTGGGCTTCGACCGGATACAATGATGCAACATGGTTGAAACCCGACGTGGTCGAAGCGCCGCAGGGAAAGCCTATGCCGCAGCCCAACCAGCCGATGAAGATCATGCAGCGGATTCAACCCCGCGCTATCAGCAAGCTAAAAGATGATGTCTATATCCTGGATATGGGTCAGAACTTTTCAGGCTGGCTTCAGATCAAGGTAAAAGGAAAGAAGGATGATCGTGTGCGGATGCGTTTTGCGGAAAGCCTTCAGCCGGACGGCTCTTTATACCTGGCCAATCTTCGCGATGCCAAGGTTACCGATGTTTACACATTGAAAGGCGATGGCTTGGAACAATGGCATCCGGCTTTTGTGTATCATGGCTTTCGGTATGTAGAAATTTCCGGCTGGCCCGGCGTTCCCGATATTTCTGACTTTGAAGGCCATATGGTTTATGACCAGATGCAAACAGCCGGCCATCTCGAAACTTCCGATTCAACCATTAATCAGATTTTACATAACGCATGGTGGGGCATTGCTTCTAACTATAAAGGTATGCCCGTTGATTGCCCGCAGCGCAACGAACGCCAACCCTGGTTGGGCGACCGCGCACAAGGCGCTTATGGTGAAAGTTTCCTTTTTAATAATGCGTCTTTATACGCCAAGTGGCTCGATGATATAGAGGCGGCTCAGACGCCGGAAGGCGCTATTCCCGATGTGGCGCCTGCTTTTTGGAATTACTACAGCGACAATATAACCTGGCCCGGAACTTATATTTTGGTGGCCGATATGCTATATCATCAGTTTGGCGACCGGCAAAGTATCATCAGTCATTATCCGTCTATGAAAAAATGGATGCTTTATATGAAGGATAAATACATGCAGCAATTTATTTTGACAAAAGACAAATATGGCGATTGGTGTGTGCCGCCTGAAGACCTTAAGATGATCAAATCCCAGGATAGTACCCGAACGACAAAAGGTGCGCTGCTTGCAACCGCTTATTACTACAAGTTATTGGAACTGATGCAAAAGTTTGCAGCCTTATCAGGCCAGAAAAATGATATTGCTGTTTATACCACGCTTCGGGCAAATATAAAAAAGGCATTCAATCGTCAGTTCTTTGACGAGTCCACTGCATCTTATGATAATGGCACCGTAACGGCCAACCTGCTGCCTTTATATTTTGAAATGGTGCCGCAAAATAAAAGGCAATCTGTTTTCGATAATATAATAAGGAGACTGGAGCAAGATCATATGCATATCAGCACGGGCGTGATCGGTACGCAATGGCTGATGCGCGGATTGACAAATAATGGACGGAGCGATGCTGCGTTGCGGCTTGCCGCCAACCGCACCTATCCCAGCTGGGGTTACATGATCGAAAATGGAGCCACCACCATTTGGGAACTCTGGAATGGCAACACGGCCAATCCGCAAATGAATTCTCAAAACCATATCATGTTGCTGGGCGATTTGTTGATATGGATGTTTGAACGATTGGGCGGTATAAAATCGGCCCAGCCTGCTTTTAAGACTATTGAAATGAAACCCGTATTTGGCGCTGGTTTAAAGCATAGCAAGGCGGCTTATCAATCGCCATACGGAACAATCAAAAGCAATTGGACTTATAAGGAAGGAAAGATTGAGTGGGACATTGAGGTCCCTGCCAACTGCGATGCGGTCATTCATTTACCTGCAAAAAATGTGGCAACGGTTAAAGAGTCGGGAGCAGCAGTGAAAAATGGGGCCGACATTTCCCTGCTTACTTATGAAAACGGGGTTGCCGTTTTTAAATTAGGTAGCGGCCATTATCATTTTACCAATTAGATTAAATGTGAAAACTGACAAGTATTAAAAATTTACGAATGAAAAAAATAGCAGGCCTGGTAGCCTTTAGTTTGTTGTGCAGCTCGCTTTCGTTAAAAGCCCAGCAATTGACCGAGGAACAAAAAAAAGCTGCGGAATGGGCAGCGGAGCTTAAATTGAACGACGACGCCAGCCAAAAAAGGGTAGCAGCCGCCATCGGTGAGCATCTCACAAAAGTGAAAGAATGGCATAACGCTCATGCGGTTAATGAAAATCCGGGAGGCCTCAATCCTGCTACTGGCAATGCTTTGAGCAAATTGGACTGGGAAGTGATTTATTGCTCTCAAAAACCGGAATCCGTAAGAAGGGATTTGATGTCGGTGTTAACAGCGGAATTATCACCCGAGCAGGTAGAAGCAGTCTTTGATCAATACACCATCGGGAAAGTAGCTTTTACGATGAAGGGTTATGAGGCGATCGTACCCGATTTAACGGACGAGGAGCGGACTGAGATTTTAAAGCAGTTAAAGCAGGCAAGATCAATAGCGATCGACTATAAAAGCATGAAAGAGATCTCCGCCATTTTTGAAATATATAAAACTAAGTGCGAGCAATACCTAAATAGCAACGGTCGCGACTGGCGGCAGCTTTTTAAGGATTATGTAAATAAAAGAAATGCCGAGAAGGCTGCGCAAAACAAAAAATAAGTCAACCCTATGTGCCTGAAAAAAAATGTATTTATCCTTTGCCTGTTATGTCTTGCTTTTTGCGTCGAAGCGCAAACCGACCGTTGGAAAAAAGGTATTGTTGTAGACGAGTTTATTTTTGATACTGCTTCTTTTCCGCAATCTCATGCAGCCACGATAGTTGAAACGCCTGAAGGTATAATGGCCGCCTGGTTTGGAGGAACGAAAGAAGGGAATAAGGATGTTTGTATCTGGACGAGCCATTTGCAAAATGGAAAATGGACGCCCCCCGCGATGGTGGCCGATGGCGTCCTGAACGACACCCTGCGGTATGCCTGTTATAATCCGGTACTTTACCAGGTGCCCAACGGCGAATTATTATTATTTTATAAAATCGGGCCCAATGTGGCCGGCTGGACGGGATGGATGAAGCGGTCGAAAGATAACGGACATACCTGGAGCGCGCGAGAGAAACTGCCTGAGGGATATTTAGGCCCCATTAAAAATAAACCTGAGCTGGTTAATGGCGTTTTGGTTTGCCCTTCAAGCACGGAGCAGGACGGCTGGCGGGTGCATTTTGAATACACAAAAGATTGGGGTAAAACCTGGACTAAGTCGGAGCCTATTAACGACGGACGGGAAATTTTGGCGATACAACCGTCGATTCTTAAATATAAAAATGGAGCGCTTCAGGCAGTGGGGCGTACGCGCAATACTTTTATTTTTCAAAGCTGGAGCCACGATGGAGGCCAAACCTGGTCTGAAATGTCTGCGCTCGACCTGCCAAATAATAATTCCGGAACGGATGCCGTGACTTTAAAAGATGGCAGGCAGTTGATGGTTTATAACCACGTGTTGCCGGATAGCAGTTGGGTGAGGGGGAAAGGCCCGCGCACCCCGTTAAATGTTGCGCTCTCCAAAAACGGGAAAAAATGGTACGCCGCTTTGGTGCTTGAAGATTCTCCCATTAGCCAGTATTCTTACCCTTCCGTCATACAAAGTAGCGATGGGATGGTGCATATCGTTTACACCTGGCGGCGACAGAAGATCAAATACGTAAAGGTTGATCCGGACCGCTTAAAGCTCACGAAAATTAAAAACAGGCGCTGGCCCGGAAAAGTGATTGCTAAAAAAGGTGTTGTAACAGACGATTAAATGCTGTTGTAAAGTTTGTGGCCGGCAAAGCGCCGGCCGCAATCATTGCTTGTCATATAAAACGAAGATGTGAAAAATATTCCGGTAATCGATTTAGCCATCATTGTGCTATACCTGATAGGTATGGTTTGGATAGGATTCTATTTTTCGAAAAAAAACAAAAATGCGGAGCAGTTCACGAAGGCTTCCGGCCGTATCCCCGGCTGGGCCATCGGTCTGTCTATCTATGCCACTTTTCTAAGCAGCAATACTTTTCTCGGCGTTCCGGGTAAAGCCTTTGGGTCAAACTGGAATGCGTTTGTTTTCAGTATTTCCATGCCGCTGGCTGCTATCTTCGCCGCAAAATATTTCGTGCCTTTTTATCGCCGCACGGGCGCCGTTTCGGCTTACACCCATCTTGAACACCGCTTTGGCCCCTGGGCCCGAACCTACGCAGTGGTTTGTTTTGTGCTTACCCAATTTGCAAGAATGGGTTCTGTTTTTTTCGGGATGGCGCTGAGCTTACAGGCGCTGCTGGGGTTTTCCATGGCCTCCATCATGATCATTATGGGCATCTGCATTATTGTCTATACCGTTATGGGGGGAATGGAGGCCGTCATCTGGACGGAAGTTGTTCAGGGCATTTTAAAAACACTCGGCGCGCTTTTGATTTTATATCTGGTACTTCGCGAAATTCCAGGCGGTATTGAAAAAGCGTATGAGATAGGCAAAGCTGCCGACAAGTTCAGCCTGGGCACTATGAAACCGGATTTTACACAATCGGGTTTTTGGGTCGTGTTGCTCTACGGTTTTTTTATCAACCTGAATAATTTCGGCATGGACCAGAACTATGTGCAGCGATACCATACCGCTATGGACACAGCACAGGCTAAAAAGTCCATCTGGCTTTGCGTGGCAATGTATGTGCCGGCGTCGCTTTTATTTTTTATCATCGGTTCCGCGTTATTTTCTTACTACCAGTTAAACCCCGAACTAACAGAAGGATTGAAACAAGCGGTTGCAACCGAAAGGCTGGGGCTGGGCGCGTCAGCACAGCAGGTCAACGAATTGGCCGCAACCCTACAGCCTGCCGATTATGGTGATAAAGTGATGCCGCATTTCATGGTATATAAGATCCCGAAAGTATTTCTTGGGCTGATTATCGCCGCAGTGTTATCGGCCGGTATGAGTACCATTAGCTCGGGGATGAACGCCTGCGCTACTGTTTTTACAAAAGACATTTATCAACGCTATTTCAAACCTGATCTCGAAGGAAAAAGCGAATTGAGGATACTTTACCTAGCGACGATAATTTTTGGCTTAATTGGCCTCGGTACAGGCCTGGCGATGCTGGGTATCAAAAGTGTACTGGACATCTGGTGGCAGCTATCGGGTATTTTTGCCGGAGGCATGCTGGGGCTGTTTTTGTTAGGCATCATGAGCCGAAATACTAAAAATAAACAGGCCATTATAGCAGTCATAGTCGGAATTATGGTCATCTTATGGCTCACTTTCTCGCCGCGCCTCCCGGATGCCTACAGCGCTTTCAGATCTGCCCTGCATATCAATATGGTTATCGTTGTGGGCACTTTGACTATATTTTTAACCGGTGTTTTTATTACCTTTCTTACGCGAAAAAAATAACTGAAAAATGAAAATTTTTAATTTAAATAAGACAATAGCAGTTGCTCATAAAGAATCCTTTTATACGATTGATGATATAACATGGGATGAATTGCTCAATCAGCCAATGTTATTTTCATTTCTGCTGAATAAAATTCAGATGCTCAAGCCGGTCGCTGATCTGGAAACTATCAATAGCCAAGAGGTTGGTGTTCCAATGGGCAGCCAGGAAGTGTGGGCCGCCGGTGTTACCTATCTGCGCAGCAAGCTGGCGCGCATGGAGGAAAGTGAGGAAAGTGGCGGGGCAACTTTTTATGATAAAGTGTATGATGCGGAACGCCCTGAGTTGTTTTTTAAAGCGAATGCACATCGCGTGATTCCGTCGGGCGGTAAAGTGCGTATAAGAAAAGACAGCAGCTGGAACGTGCCAGAGCCGGAGCTGGTGCTGGTTGTGAATGCCTCCGGCTCTATTGTCGGATACACCATTGGAAATGATATGAGCAGCCGCAGCATTGAGGGTGAAAACCCGCTCTATCTTCCGCAGGCGAAGGTTTATGACGGCAGCGCCGCGATCGGGCCTTGTGTCCTGGTTAGAGAAGAGGAGGATATTGATCCTGCGACAGGCATCTCCATCGAAATACGCCGCAATGAAAAAGTCGTGTATGCCGCTTCCACTTCCATTAATCAAATGAAAAGAAAGCATGCAGAATTGGTTGATTTTTTATACCGCGAATATAGCTTTCCGCAGGGCGCTTTCCTGATGACCGGCACTTGTTTGGTACCCGACGAAGATTTTACATTAAACAGTGGCGATGCGATTGCAATCTCCATCGACGGAATTGGTACCCTTCAAAACACCGTAGCCTGAAAAAGCCGTTAAAATCAAGATAATGCCGCTGTTTTTTTGCGAAGCGGATGACGGGCATTAGTTTTGCGGCGTGAAATTTTTGATTTACCTCTTTACGCTTTACATGTTCCTGATGCCTGTCGCAGGCTGGGCGGGCGTTTCATCGTGTAGCGATGAGGTTGCCGCCGGTGTGGCCTGCGCGGATGATGAGCCAGAAGGGGACGAGGATTGCAGCCCGCTTTGCGATTGCTCTTGTTGTTTTCATCTTGTTGTTAATGAATTCAGCCTTCAGAAATTATCCAATACCGAAAATATATTCAACCGCCAATCATTTCCATTTTATAGAAACAGGTTGTTACCCGCTGATTGCCGCGGTAATATCTGGCAGCCGCCGAAATAATTTCCTGATCCCTTGTTAGCTGTTGGACAAAAGTTCAACCCCGTTTTGAATCTTTTTTAGATCCAATGGCCGTGGTTTATTATGCACGGCGATTAGATCAACCTATTTTTTTCAATAAAATGATAAAGAAATTATTATTAGTGTTGCTGACCCTAATCAGCGGTCGGTTAGTCTATGCGCAGCATCAATTTACAACCATCGTCAAAAGCGAACCCGATCAAAAATTCTTAAAAGGCGTAACGGTTACTGTCTCCACCTTTGGTCAGGCCATCACGGATGCGCAGGGGCGCGCACAGATCGGGAATATTTCCAGCGGCGCCTTTGCTGTCACCTGGAGCCATGTAGGATTCATCACAAAAACCGACACCATCCGCTTTCCTTTAGAGAACGGCCAGCCGATTGAAGTTTATCTAGAACCTGAAGAAGAAGCGATGGAAGAAGTTATTGTGCAGAGTACACGTACCAGCCGCACGATTTCTAATACGCCTACCCGCGTTGAGATTATCGATGGCGAAGAACTGGAAGAAAAGAACAATATGCGTCCGGCGAATGTGTCAATGTTGCTACACGAAAGTACCGGCATACAGGTGCAACAAACTTCGGCAACAAGCGGCAACGCAAGCCTGCGTATCCAGGGGCTCGACGGTCGGTATACGCAGTTATTGAAAGATGGTTATGCCAATTTTGGCAATTTTGCGAGCGGCTTGAGTATTTTAGAAATTCCGCCGCTGGATCTGAAGCAGGTAGAAGTGATTAAAGGCCCGGCGTCTACCTTGTATGGCGGTGGTGCGATTGCGGGCGTCGTAAATTTTATAAGTCGGACACCGGATGAAAAATTCGAAGGTGATATTATGCTGAACCAGTCTAATATCGGCCAGTCCAATATCGGGGGTTATTTTTCCGGGCGTGGACAAAAGATGGGCTATGCCGTTCTGGGTTTATTAAATCTGCAAAAAGCTTACGATGTCGATGGGGATGACTTTTCTGACCTGCCGCGCAATAATAATTTCACGATCAACCCGCGCTTGTTTTTTTATCCGGATGAAACGACGCTGATTACCATCGGAAATAGCCTGACCGTCAGCAAAAATACGGGTGGCGACATGCACGTCATTAGTGGTGACGATCGGGACGGGCATGTTTATTATGAAAAAAACGAAACATTCAGGAATACGAGTACATTGGAATTGTCAAAGCAGTTTTTAAACAAGAGCAATTTCCGGCTAAAGCAAAGTGTTACCATTTTTAATCGCGATCTGACCATGCCCGGATATCAGTTTATGGGTAAGAATATCAACAGCTTTACAGATATGTCCTATTTGCGCTACCTGGCCAACCATACGATGATTGGCGGCGCCAATTTTATCTACGATCAGTTTGAACAGGAAATGTCCGCTATGTTCGATAACCGTTCGGCAACAGCGGGTTTGTATTTTCAGGATACCTGGGATTTGAGCGAGCTCGTTAAGTTGGAAACCGGGCTGCGCGTGGACCATGTAAATTATCGCAATAATAATTTTAAGAAAGCGCAAACTTTTGCTCTCCCGCGTGTGTCTGCGCTATTCAAATGGTCAGGCCAACTAAGCTCCCGTATTGGCGGCGGCTACGGATATAAAACGCCAACGCTTTTTACAGAACGCACTGAGGGGATGCAATACCGCAATATAGCTGCGCTAGAAAATGTGACGGCAGAAAAAAGTGTGGGCGGAACGGCGGATATTAGCTACCGGACAAACATAGGAGGGGCTTTTTCGTTGAGCCTGAACCAAATGTTTTTCATGACCCATATTAATAAACCATTGGTATTGGAGCAGATTTCCGAGACATCTTTTTCGTTTGTTAATGCAGGCCAACCGGTGGTGACTCAAGGGTTTGAAACCAATCTCAGGTTTATTTTTAAAGAGGATCTGAAGTTGTTTTTAGGTTATACTTTTACGGACGCACGGGCGACTTATCTGCAGCAAAATCAAGTGTTGCCGCTGATGCCCAAACATAAATTAAACACCGTGTTGATGTATGAAAAGGAAGACAACTTTAAGCTGGGCCTGGAAGGTTACCATACCGGTACGCAATATCTGTATAACGGAACGAAGACGCCATCCTTTTGGGAATTTGGTTTTATGGCGCAGAAAACTTTTGGCAGGTTTTCCCTTTTTGTGAATTTTGAAAACTTTACGGATGAGCGGCAAAGCAATTATAAACCAGTTGTGAGCGGCCCCTTGCAAGCTCCTGCTTTTGATGATATATGGAACCATATGGAAGGTCGCGTCGTTAATGGAGGTGTTAAAATAAAGATTTAAATTTTGTACCACAACATGCGTAGCAATGATTATTTAGCTACGCATGTTTTTTTGACCGCTTCTGGCAGGCGGTGGCGGCCGGGGCGTTTAGCAAAATAATCCATCACAATAATTTTTTCCTACATCGATTTGGCATTAAAAAATGGCAATTTTATAGCAAAAAATGATGCAGACGATTGCTGGAAAATTTGTTCCCGTGATGATCACGCCATTTGATCTCAAAGCCAATATCGATTATAGCGCCGTTAATACCCTGATTGATTTTTACCTGCAGGCGGGCGTTAAGGGTATTTTTGCCAACTGCCTCAGCAGTGAAATGTTTAGCATCAGTGAGGAAGAAAGGTTGCAACTGACCCAACACATCGTTTCCTATGTGAAAGGGCGTGTGCCGATTGTGGCCACAGGTTCTTTTGGCCTTACTTTAGAAGATAAAGCAATTTTTACCAGGAAAATTTATGACACTGGCGTAGATGCCGTTATTTTAATAACGGGCCATTTTGCTAAAATTGAAGAAGGTGATGACGTGTTGTTGCGCAACTTTGAAAAGATGTTCGCACTCACGGGAAATATTCCATTAGGCATGTACGAATGCCCGGCGCCCTATAAGCGTATTATAAGCCCGGATGTTTTCCGGCAATTACTTCAGGCCGACCGCCTCATCTATCACAAAGACACTTCGATCACACATGAAAATGTGCTGGCCAAGTTGGATATCTTGAAAGAAGTGCCCAACCGCCTTGAATTTTATGATGCCCACACACCCAATGCGATGTTTAGTATGCGGCATGGTGCCGTGGGTATGTCTTCTATTTCAGGAAACTTTTATCCCGAGATAATGGCATGGATGATAGCGAACGTCAACAATCCGGATAAGCAGGGCGCCGTAGCCTGGCTGCAGGAGCAGCTTACCGCTGTCGATCCGATGATTCATGTGGCTTATCCGATGAGCGCCAAATATTTTTTGCAGAAACGAGGGCTTCCTGTGAGAACGATTAGCAGGGCTTATGCGTTACATCTGACGCCCGATCAAAAGAAGGAAGTCGATGCGCTCTACGACCGGTTTCTCGTTTGGTGCGACCGCCTGGGCATCGAGCCGGTCGCTGCTAAAAGCCTGGTTTAATTCTTATTGTAATATTAAAAACCTTTAAAAACTATTGGAAATCGAAAATAATTTTAAGATTTTTTTCCCGGGAAAATTGGTGTTTGCCAACGGATGTATCGATCAGCTTGCAGCGGAAATAACATCGCTTTCCGCAAAGAAAGTTTTTATCGCTACGATAGCTCCGTTAGCGCAGCATATCAGCGGTTTTGTTCAACAATTGACTGCTGAAGGAATCGAAGTACAGACTGATACAAGTATCGTGCAGGAGCCGGGGTTCAATGATTTTGGAAAGTTAATGGAACGCGTTGCGCCATTCAATCCCGACGTGGTCGTGGGTATTGGCGGTGGCAGCGTTTTGGATGTGGCAAAACTGGTGGCTGCGCAACTTGATAATCAGCAGCAGTTGCGCGATTATGTGGGAATTGGATTGTTGAAGCAACGCGCCAAAAAGCTGATCTGTGTGCCGGCTACCTCGGGCACAGGGAGCGAAGTTTCTCCAAATGCGATCCTGGTCGACGATGCCGATAACCAGAAAAAAGGAATCATTAGCCCTTTTCTGCTGCCCGATATCGTATATGTAGACCCGCTGCTGACGGTTTCTGTACCGCCCGCTATTACTGCCGCAACCGGCATGGACGCCCTAACGCATTGTATGGAAGCTTATACGAATAAGTTTGCCCAACCTTTTATTGATATGATGGCTTATGAGGGAATGAGGCTGATTGCTGCTCACATTGAAACAGCTGTCCATGACGGCGCAAACAGGGAAGCGAGAGAAAAAGTGGCCATGGGGAGCCTTTTAGGAGGTTTTTGCCTCGGCCCCGTAAACACGGCCGCAGTACATGCTTTATCCTATCCTTTGGGAAGTATGTTTCACCTCGCGCACGGCTTGTCCAACGCGTTGTTACTGCCATATATTATGGAATTTAATATTCCGGCTGCGCCAAAAAAATACGCCGAGGTAGCAATAGCGCTGGGTTGTAGCCGCCAGGCAGATGACCTGGCTACGGCTTTGCAAGGCGTTGAGTGCATCAGGAAATTGAATAAAGCCTGCGGCATTCCGCAATCTTTGAAAGAGGTAAAAGTGACAGAAGCCGCTATTCCGGAAATGGCCGCAAACGCAATGAAAGTGCAGCGGCTTCTAAAGAATAATCCCAGGCCCGTTGCAGAAGCGGACGCTATATCTATTTATAAAAAAGCCATGTTGTAAAGGGATCACCTACCTTATCTCTAAGCAGATTTAAATGAATTAGAATGCATGCTGAAAAAAAATATAAAGGCATTATTATTCCGGCGGTAACGCCGTTGACGCCTGATTTTGCAATTGACACGGCAGCTGTTGAAAAAATCTTCGATCATTTTTATCAACATCAGGCTTCGCCATTTATTTTAGGAACCACGGGCGAGTCGGCCTCTCTTTCACTGCAGCAGAAAAAAGATTATGTAAAAGCTGCTGCCCATGCTAAGAAAAGCAATACTGTATTGTATGCCGGCATTTCGTCTAATGTCGTTTCGGAGTCGATCGATTTTGCAAATTTCTGCGGCGATCATGGTGTCGATGCGGTAGCTGCTACGTTGCCATCTTATTATGCGTTGTCTGAAACCCAGATGAGGCAATACTTTGAGCAACTGGCTGAAAATATTTCAATTCCGTTGATTATTTACAATATTCCTGCTACAACGCATATGAGTATTCCCATAAATCTTATCGACGAGCTTAGCCATCACCCTAATATAATGGCTACCAAAGATTCGGAGCGCAGCGAAGAAAGGTTGGCGCAGTCTTTAGCTTTATGGAAAGACAGGAAAGATTTTGGTCATTTTCTGGGTTGGGCCGCGAAGTCGGCGGATGCGCTTTTGGGCGGGAGCGATGGGCTCATTCCGAGCACGGGAAATTTGTTGCCCGCCATTTATGAAAAAATGCTCGGCGCTGTTGCCGCGGGAGATAAAGCTTTGGCCTATGAAATCCAGGCGCAGAGCGACCTGGGCGGCAGCTTGTATCAGTCAGGCCGCACGCTGGGCGAAAGCCTTTGGGCGTTGAAAGTATTAATGAAAGAGCGCGGGCTGTGCGAACCGGTGGTAATGCCGCCGCTGCAGGCGCAGGGAAAAGAGCAGGAAGAAGCATTGATGCAATCTTTAAAAGAAAGTAAACTTGGATAAAATGAATACGTTGCCAATCATAGCGATTACGATGGGAGACCCCGCCAGCATCGGGCCTGAAATCGCTGTAAAAGCGCTTAAAGAAAAAAGGATATACGAAATTTGCAAACCGCTGATAGCGGGCGATGCAGATGTTTTTGAAAAAATTATTGCTGAAATAGGGTTGGATGTAAAAATCAACCGGATTCAAAAACCGGCCGATGCAACTTTCACGTATGGAACGATTGATGTGATCGATTTGCAGCATACCGATATTTCTAAACTGGAATATGGAAAAATAAACGCCATGTGTGGCGAAGCCAGCTTTCGCTCGGTAGAAAAAGTAATTCAGCTGGCGCTGGATGGCGCAGTCGACGCCACGGTCACCGGGCCGATCAATAAAAAGTCAATCAATGAAGCCGGACATCATTTTGCAGGCCACACAGAAATTTATGCACATTATACCGGCACGAAAAAATACGCGATGCTCTTGGTCGAAGAGCAGATCAATGTGATCCATGTAAGCACCCATGTTTCATTGCGGCAGGCCTGCGATCTGGTAAAGAAAGATCGCATACTTGAAGTTATTGAATTACTACACAAAGGCTTGACGAGATTGGGCAAAACGGATTTGAAGATCGGCGTAGCAGGTTTAAACCCTCACGCGGGCGATAGCGGTTTGTTTGGCACAGAAGACGATGAAGAAATTTTGCCAGCGGTGGAAGAAGCACGTAATCGCGGATTCGATGTTGAAGGGCCCGTTCCGCCGGATACTATGTTTGCCAAAGCCGCTATGGGCGCCTATGGCGGCGTCGTAGCCATGTATCATGACCAGGGGCATATCCCTTTTAAATTAGCCGGTTTCAAATGGGATGCGGCCAGGCAACAAATGGAAAGTGTCAAAGGCGTCAATATCACACTGGGGTTGCCGATCATCAGGACTTCTGTAGATCATGGAACTGCTTTTGAAATTGCGGGCAAAGGCGTAGCAAGTCCCGATGCCATGATATTGGCGATCGAAAGTGCGGTTCAATTAAGTCAAAATAAATAGCACCCTTGCTTCAGCCATAGATATGATTATTGTAATTGCAGATGATTTTACCGGGGCCGCCGAAATGGCGGGAATCAGCCTGGGCTATGGTTTGCAGGTTGCTTTATGTCTTAATAAACTGGTGGCTTCTGATGCAGACGTATTGATCCTTTCTGCCGAAACCCGTTCGATGCCAAAAGAACAGGCGGTGGCAACAATGAAAGAAATCACACTGGCGGCGCGCGCGCTCGGTCCGGCGTTTGTTTATAAAAAAATAGATTCTGTGCTGAGAGGCCATGTGGCTGCTGAAGTGGAGGCGCAGCTTGAGGTGCTGGGTTTAAAAAAGGCGTTGCTGTTGCCGGCGAACCCATCGATGGGGAGGACGATTGTAAACGGGCAGTATTTTGTCGACGGCATCGCTTTATCAAACACAGGGTTTGCGAAAGATCCTGAGTTTGCGATCCGTAGTTCGGAAGTCCGTGAAATTATTCAACGCCCGGAGGCGGCTGTTTTGCGTGCTGCTGATGATTTAAAGGATGGTCTAAATATTGGAGAAACAAATTCCTTCGGAGATGTGGAGCGTTGGGCGGCTAATATGCCTGATCGCTGCTTGCCTGCGGGTTCGGGAGATTTTTTTGAAGCGTTGCTCAACCAGCGGTTTAAGAAAAAACAGAATCAGGATAAACCGCGGTTACAAAAGCCGCATATTTATATTAGTGGAACGACTTATCAACAAAGCCGCGATCGCATGCAAAGGACTGTTGCGGGCGCTGCTGCTTTGATAACAGCAAATATGCTGCAGCGGGATGATTTCAGTAACTGGTTCGATCGTGCCTCAGGCATGCTCGAATCCCGACAGCGTTTGATTATTGCCTTCGACGATAACATAGATACAACCTTGTTTGATGCAGCTGCGCTGCGGCGGCTAATGGCTGGTTGGATGAAAAGGGCTCTTGAAAATTGGGCCGTAAAAGAACTTTTGATTGAAGGGGGCGCCACAGCTGCTGCTCTGTTTGAAGCATTGGGTCAAACCTGCTTCGAGGCAGTGTATGAATGGGGGCGCGGTGTGGTGCGCATGAAAGCCGGCGAGTTGATGGTTACCGTAAAGCCCGGTAGTTATCAGCTTCCGGATGCGCTAATGGAGTTTTATCAGTTGTAAGCGTTCTGTTCTTTAAGGGATTTTAAACGCCGCATGGCAGGATGCCACGAGCACTGCCGATGAACTGAGCGTAGCAATACCGGTGATTCATATTGATCGCTGGTTAAAAACAAAAATATATGAGCCGATTGCATTTTATTGATTTTGCCATTATTGCTTTGGTTTTGGGCGTTACCATTTTCCTGGGTTTCAGGTTTTCCAAAAAGCAAACTTCCACGCAAAACTTTTTTCTCTCGAAAGGAAATATTCCTTCATGGGCGCTGGGCCTGTCTTTGCTGGCCACGCTGATCAGCAGTGTTACCTTTTTGGGATATCCTGCGCAAGGCTATGCGAGCAATTGGATATTATTGGTGCAGGGGCTGATGGTGCCGGTGGTACTGCTGGGCTGCATTTGGTTTATCGTTCCGCTTTTCAGGAAATCGATAGGGTTGAGCACCTACGAGTATTTCGAGAAGCGATTCGGCAACTTCGCCCGTTATTATAGTTCGCTGTCTTTTGTCATTCGGCAGTTTGCCGGTATGGGAACGGTTTTGTTTCTTGTGGCCATTGCCATCCGGGAAATGGTCGATGTCAATCCGTTTGTTGTGTTGGCCGTGGTAGGTTTCATTTTGATCATTGTGAATCTAAAGGGCGGTATCCAGGCGGTCATCTGGCTGGATGTATTCCAGGGCTTCATGTTGTTCTTTAGCGGCATTGTTTGTTTAACCGTTATATTGTCTTCCATCAAGGGCGGCATTCCGGAAGCGATAAGGATTGCAACCGAAAATAACCGTACGGGATTTGGCCCTTACGATTTTGATTTTAAACAATTGACTTTAATTGTCATGGTGATCAACGGCGCTTTTTACGCGGTTCAAAAATATGCCACCGACCAAACGGTCGTGCAGCGTTATCTCACTGCCAAGTCGGATAAAGATGCCATCAAGGCGTCCTTTCTCGGTATCTCGCTCACGGTTCCTATCTGGACCATGTTTATGCTGATCGGTACGGCGCTGTTCGTGTATTATAAGCAGAACGGAGCGCCAGATGGCATGAAAGCAGAAGCTGCTTTTCCTCATTTTATCATGACGCAACTGCCGACAGGATTGATCGGTTTTATTATTGCGGCATTGCTCTCAGCGGCTATTTGCAGTCTGAGCGCTGATTTAAATTCCTTAGCAGCGGTAGGCGTTGAAGATTATTATAAAAAGATGGCGCCCGGCAAGTCCGACAAGCAGTATCTGGTGGCCAGCAAGTTGTTTGTGGTTATCTCGGGGTTGCTGGCCATTGGCATTGGCGCGCTTTATATTTTGTCAGGAGACGAAGGCGTGTTGGGAATTATTTTTACCGTGTATGCCATTTTTTCGGGCGGCATTGTAGGCGTGTTTCTCCTGGGTTTATTCAGTAAGCGCGCCAACAGGCAGGGCGTAAATATTGGCATTGTCGCCTGTATTCTATTTACATCTTATGCCTTTCTCACGTCAACGCCAATTGGCCTCAAAAATCCGCAGCTTTTGCTCGATTTGGGAACTTATAATTTTACACACGATAAATTGATGTTGGGCGTTTACAGCCATTTTGTGGTGATCATCGTCGGCTACCTGGCCAGCCTGTTTTTTCCCAAACCGGTTGTGGAGCCCAATTTATTATTCAGTAACTGGAAAAAGAACAGACATGTTGCATCTTAAAAAAATAGTGATGAATATAAGGCCGCTAAGGCGGATGTGTCTTTTGGCCTTTTGGCTGGTGGCAGCCATCAGCTCGGCGAAAGCACAAATGAACAGTGATAATGCCTACGCGCAGCCGCTCGATCAGGTGTTAAAAGACATTGAACAGCATTATGGCGTCACCATCCGCGCCGATAAAAAACTCGTTGAAGGAAAAGTGTTAAAATATGCAAAGTGGCGCTACCGGCCGGATGTAGATGAAACGCTCCGCAATGTGTTGGCCCCTTTCGATTTGAAAGTAAAGTCAGATGGAAATGAGAAAAAATATAAGGTCAGCGAATTTGAATATTATCGGTGGCCCGTGGCAGAGGGCTGGGCAGAGCTTGATCGTATCGCAGCTCAGTATAAAAACCTTTCCGAGTGGGAGGCCAGAAAAGAGATGCTGCGGCCTTGCATTATGAATGCTTTGCAGCTTTCGAAACTTCCGGCTTATCCTCTCAGCAAACCTATCATTACTAAAAAAAGAAAGCATGACGGCTACACCGTCGAAAATATTGCCATTGAAATTTTGAAGGGCGTTTGGGTAAATGGCTCCATTTACCGCCCGGCTAAGTTTAAAGGCAAAATTCCTGTGATTCTTAATCCGGACGGGCATTGGCAGGATCACCGTTTTCGGGAGGATTGTCAGATTCGTTGCGCGGCGTTAGCCAAAATGGGCGCGCTCACGATTAGTTATGATCTTTTTGGATGGGGCGAATCGGGGCTACAGTTTAAGTATGAGGACCATCGCAAGAGCTTGTCTCAGACCATCCAAACCCTGGGCGCCATCAGGATCCTGGATTACCTGCTTGCGTTGAACGAAGCCGACACAACGCGCGTGGGCATTACGGGAGGTTCGGGCGGTGGCAGCCACACGGTACTCATGACGGCGATCGACGATCGGATCAAGGTTTCTGCTCCTGTAGTTTCTGTTTCTTCTTACATGTATGGCGGCTGCCCCTGCGAAAGCGGTATGCCTGTTTTTTTGTGCGGCGGTGGCACAGACAACCTGGAACTGGCGGCGATGGCCGCGCCCAACCCGCAACTGTTAGTTTCGGACGGGGGAGATTGGACGGATCGGATGCCCGAGCATGATTTCCCCTACCTGCAAAAAATGTATAGCTGGTACGGCAAAAGAGGAAATGTTGAAAATGTGCATTTACCCGCTGAAAAGCACGATTTTGGAATCAATAAGAGGACGGCCGTTTATCGATTTATGGCCAAATATCTCAACCTTAATTTGGCTGCCATTGAAAAAAACGGGATGATTGATGAATCGTCAATCACGATTGAAAAGATGAGCGATATGTATGTTTTTGGGGATAAAGGAGAGCGGTTGCCGGCTCACGCCGTGAAAGGCTTTGAGCAGCTTGAAAAAGTATTCGCAGCAGCTATTCAATAAAAAAAATATAATTGAAAAGGATGATAAAAAAGACAGGTATTATTAGTTTGGTGGCTATGCTGCTATGTTTGACGGCTGCAGCGCAAAAGGAAAGATACAAGATTGGTTTGATTGATCTGATGCTGTTGAAAAGGCAAAAGCTGAGCGCCATTCCACTTGCAAAAGAACTTAACGCCGATGGGCTGGAAGTGGACATGGGCGGCCTCGGAAACCGCCCCACTTTTGATAATAAATTGCTGACGGACTCGATCAGGCAGCAGTATTTGGAAACGGCAAAGGAAAAAGGCATCGAGCTTTTTTCGCTGGCGATGACGGGGTATTATTCCCAATCTTTCTGCGGCAGGGAAACTTATTTGCGAACTGTTGAAGACTGTATTAAAACGATGCAACTCATGGGCATCAAAATCGCATTTTTACCCATGGGCATTGCATGTGATTTGACGCAAAATGGGTCGATACGCGATTCGGTCGTCAGTCGTTTGAAAGTAGCTGGTAAAATGGCTGAAGCAGCCGGAGTCGTAATTGCAATAGAAACCTCATTATCGGCAAAAGGGGAGAAACGCCTTTTAAAAGATATCCAATCGCCGGCGATCAAAATCTATTTTAATTTTTCCAATCCGTTAAAGGCCGGCCGTAATTTGTACAAAGAAATGAAAAGGCTGGGACGCGATAATATAGCGATGATACATGCCACCAACAAGGATAGCCTGTGGTTGGAAAACGATCCAGAGATCGATCTGTATAGAGTAAAAAAAATCCTCGACCGGATGAACTGGCGTGGCTGGCTGGTGGTAGAACGCAGCCGCGATGCAAAGCAGCCTACGAATGTGCGCTATAATTATGCCGCCAATGTCGCCTATCTGAAAAAGTTTTTTCAATAGCAGGCAGGGAGGCGGCAGACAGAACAGGACAAGAAAAAATGTTTTGTTTCGTAAACTTGCAGGTTTATATATAACTTACTTTTGCCTGAATACGATTTTATGAGTACGAATTTACTGCAATATAATACCAAGTATCCTTCTGTGGCTGATCTTAAACGGAAAGCCAAAAAGCGGATTCCGAAATTTGCTTTTGATTATCTTGAAGGCGGCTGTAACGATGAATTAAATGTGTGGCGCAATGAGGAGGATTTTAAGCATGTTTTCCTGATGCCCCAATATTTAAAAAAACATCACGGCGTGGATATGCGGGCTGAGCTTTTCGGGCATACTTATGATGCGCCTTTTGGTATTGCGCCGGTTGGATTGCAAGGGTTGATGTGGCCCAATGCCCCGGAAATATTGGCCAAAGCGGCCTTGAAACATAATATTCCTTATATCCTGAGCACGGTATCTACAAGCAGTATCGAACGTATTGCAGAGCTTACAGAAAGCAAATTTTGGTTCCAATTATATCATCCCACTGAAAACGACTTGCGCGACGACCTGCTGCGCAGGCTGGAAGCGGTGCAGTGTAATGTGTTAGTGGTGTTGATCGATGTTCCTTCTTTTGGCTTGCGTTATCGCGAAATAAAAGCCGGCCTTTCCATGCCGCCGAAACAAACGATCAACAATTTTATACAGGCGGCTACTTGCCCCGTTTGGGGTATCGAAACCTTGATGGCGGGCATTCCTTCTTTTGCCACGCTTAAACCTTATATGAAAAAAGGCATGGACATGAAGCAGCTGGGTAAGTTTATGAACGCTACTTTTACCGGCCGTGTGGACGCTGAAAAAGTGGCTGCGATCAGGGATAAGTGGAAAGGGAAGCTGGTGATCAAAGGTGTGGTAAGCGAGCAGGACGCGGAAATATGCGCCAATATTGGCGTTGACGGCATAATTGTGTCCAACCATGGTGGCAGGCAGATTGAAGCCGGCGAATCGACGATCAAACCTTTAAAAGGATTAGCCGATAAATTTAAAAGTAAATACAAAGTCATGATCGATAGCGGCCTGCGATCGGGCCCCGATATTGGCCGGGCCTTAGCCTGTGGCGCTGATTTTACGTTCATGGGCCGGCCCTTTATGTATGGTGTGGGCGCACTTGGAAAAAAAGGCGGCGACCATACGATCGCTATGTTTAAAGCCCAGCTCAAACAAGTGATGGAGCAGGTTTGCTGCGAAACGATCGATGACTTTCCGGCAACGCTTATTCAGTAGGGCCGTTGCGCCGGCTCTTTTCCTATCCGGTGTATAAGGACGCTGATAAAGCCTGCGTAGCCTGATTGCCTATTCCATCGCAGCGTTGAAAAAAAATCTTATGAATCGATCCGTTTATATCATAACACCCACTGCGCAAAGCGGCAAGTTGTTAATTAGCCTCGGTTTAATGCAGATGCTGCAAAGGACTACCACCAAAGTAGCCTACTTTAAACCGTTGATTGATACGCAGGAAACCAGGGATAATCATATCGACACCATTCTGACTCATTTCAAAATTAATATGGATTACGACGACGCCTATGCTTTTACCAGGGCTGAGTTAAGTGAAATGGAAAATCAGGGTAAAATCAACGAAGTGTATGAAACGATTATCAACAAGTATAAAAAGCTTGAGGAAAAATTTGATTTCGTATTAGTAGAAGGCAGCGATTTCCAGGAAGAGGGTTCTGTTTTTGAAGCAGATTTTAATGCGTCGGTAGCGCAGAGCCTGGCAATGCCCGTGTTGCTCGTAACCAAGGATAGTTTCAATAGCGTCAATAATCTGGTGCATAATGTTGTGGCGGAAGTGCATTCCTTTTTAGCAAAAGATCTGAATTTGATCGGCTTGTTTGTAAGCAGGTGCACCAAAGATGTGGAGGAGGTGAAGCAAAAAATAGACAAACACCTGCTGCGCAATGAGATTGTTGTTTCTGTAATCCCCAACGAAGAAGAGCTGACCAAACCTTCTATGCAGGAAATCGCGGATCATCTGAAAGCTCATGTGTTATTCGGCCGCGATAAACTGGAAAATGTTGCCAAGACTTCTATCATCGGTGGCATGCAATTAGGCAACTATTTGCCGCGCATGCAAAACGATTGTGTTTGTGTTATTCCAGGAGACCGTGGCGACCTGATCGTGGGTTCCATGTTGGCTAATATTTCACCACAGTATCCCAATGTAGCAGGCATTGTATTGTCGGGCGGTTTTTTGCCCGAACGTTCCATTGTCGATCTGATGGACGGAACACAAAAACCATTACCTGTGTTGGCCGTGCCTACCGGTACTTTTGAAACGGCTAATAAAGTGGCCAATATTAAACCCAGAATTTATCCTGCGAACCAGTATAAAATAAAATTATGTATCGATCTTTTTGAAGCCGTAGTTGACGCCGAAGCCTTGAGCCAAAAGATCAATTCCGTGCAAACGGAAAGCATCACACCACGGATGTTTCAATATAATATGCTGGTGGCTGCGAAGAAAATGCAGCGGCATATTGTTTTGCCCGAGGGCGGCGACGACCGCATACTTACGGCGGCTTCCTATCTGGCTAAAGACAAAATCGTTTATCTCACCTTGCTTGGAAACGCCGAGACCATAAAGGCAAAAGTGACGCAACTAGGCCTTTTTTGGGATGAAGAGCGGATCAAGATTATAGATCCGGAAAGCAGCGAGAAATATGAACCTTATTACCACACTTTGTATGAATTGAGAAAGGAGAAAGGGTTGGAGTTGGCGGCTGCCGCGGATTTGATGCTCGATGTTTCTTATTTCGGAACAATGATGGTATTTAAAGGCGAGGCCGACGGTATGGTTTCGGGAGCAGTGAATACCACTGCGCATACGATTAAGCCAGCATTGCAATTTGTTAAAACGAAACCTGGGTTCAATACCGTGTCGTCGATATTTTTCATGTTGCTTCATGATCGCGTGCTGGTGTATGGAGATTGTGCCATTGTTCCCAACCCGACGGCAGAGCAGTTGGCAGAAATTGCCATGTCTTCGGCCGATTCAGCAAAAGCTTTTGGAATTGAAGTGCCGAAAGTAGCGATGCTTTCTTATTCCTCCGGAAGCTCGGGCAGCGGCGCTGAAGTAGAGAAAGTGAGGGCCGCAACGAAAATTGTAAAAGCGGCAAGGCCAGACCTGCTGGTAGAAGGCCCGATACAATACGACGCCGCGGTAGATCCCAAAGTTGGGAAAAGTAAAATGCCTGATTCGCTGGTGGCAGGGCAGGCCAACGTGTTGATCTTCCCTGATCTGAATACCGGAAATAATACCTATAAAGCCGTGCAGCGGGAAACAGGCGCTTTGGCGGTGGGCCCCATGCTGCAGGGATTAAATAAGCCGATCAATGACCTGAGCCGGGGCGCTACTATTGAAGATATTTACAACACCGTCGTTATTACCGCCATCCAGGCCGGAAGCAATTGAGCGCCACGTATAGTTTGTAGTTTTAATCGTACCGCTTAACATTGCAACTATTTTAAGAAATTAAATCAAACCGCAATGGAAATACTAGTGATAAATGCAGGTAGTTCGTCTTTGAAATACCAGCTGATTCATATTGAAACTGGACAGGTTTTGGCGAAAGGCCTTGCTGAGAGAATTGGCATGCCTGGATCAAATATCGTGCATGAATGGACAAAAGGCGAGGAAGTTTTCAAAAAGAAGTTAGATGTGGCCCTTCAAAACCATACGGTTGCTTTTGATGTCATTGCCGGCTTGCTGATTGATGCGGAAACCGGCGTGATCCGCCAGCAGGAGGATATAAAGGCGGTTGGCCACCGTGTCGTTCATGGCGGCGAACACTATACGGAAACCCAGGTGGTGACGGATGAAGTTAAACAGGCCATCCGCGAGCTTGCTTCGTTGGCTCCCCTACATAATCCGGCAAATTTAATAGGTATTAATGCGGCTGAAAAAGCCTTTCCCAATGCCGTTCATGTCGCTGTTTTTGACACGGCCTTTCATCACACGATTCCGGAAAAGGCTTTCCGCTATGCGATACCGGAACGGTTTTACCAGCATGATCGCATTCGGGCTTACGGCTTTCACGGAACCAGCCATAAGTTTGTTTACGAGCAGGCCGTTAAACACCTTGAAGCGCCTGATTTAAAAGCTATAACCATTCACCTGGGCAACGGCGCCAGTATGACGGCGATTAATGAAAAGGGAGAAAGTATAGAAACCAGTATGGGTTTCGGTCCTTTGGCAGGGCTGATTATGGGAACCAGGAGCGGCGACATCGATCCATCTATTATTTTTCACATGGTAGAGGAAATGGATATGTCGCTGGACGACATTAAAGAAATTTTAAACAAACAAAGTGGCATGCTGGGTATCGCCGGAAGCAACGATGCACGCGATGTGATAAGGCTTTATCAGGAAGGCGACAAAAATGCCATTCTTTGTTATGAGATGTATGCGCATCGCATTAAAAAATATATCGGCGCTTATATGGCAGTGTTAAACGGCGTTGACGCGCTTATATTTACGGCGGGCATCGGCGAAAACAACGAATTGGCGCGTCGCTTATGCTGTGAAAATCTGTCGGGGCTTGGTATAGAACTGGACGTGCAGGCTAACGCAGCAAAAAACCACCCCTCGCAGGTTGTGGAAGTTAATACCGCTGCCAGTAAGGTTAAAATACTCGTGGTGCCAACCAACGAGGAGCTCGAAATTGCGCAGCAAACCTATGCGCTGGTAAAATAATCTGTCTGTTTTTTTGTTTTGACAACTGTTGAAAAATAATTTCTTTTACTGTTGACATACTGTTGTCACAGAGCCGTTGCAGCTTTGTTGTATTCAATCATTTAAAACAAATTTTATGAGTACAACAGCCACTATTGAGCGCCCCCTGATTTCAACCGAAGAATTGTTAAAGAACTGGCAGGGCCATCGCAACCTTACCCGAAAAGTGATCGAGGTATTTCCTGAAAAAGATCTCTTTAATTTTTCCGTTGGCGGCATGCGCCCTTTTGCGGAGCTTTGCAAGGAAATGATTACGGTTTCAGGCGGCGGTTTAAAGCAAATTGTGACAGGCAATATCGAAGCCTTTGAAGACGCTATGCCGGAAATCAAAGAAAAAGCCGATTTACTACAGGCATGGGATGAGGCGTCCAACCAGATTGACATCTACTTTCCTCAAATAAGCGCCGCGAAATTTCATGAAGAAATTAATCTTTTTGGCGCCTATAAGTTTCCGGCAATCGAAAATATCCAATACTTTATCGATAATGAGATTCATCATCGTGCACAGGGATATGTTTATTTAAGAGCTTTGGGGATTGAGCCGCCTTTTTTCTGGGACAGGGGTTAAGCCTGTTGGCGTTTTCATGCGATTGCCGATTTCACCGAGAAGCTCGGCCAGTCTTAGCCTTGCGCTTTCTGGCTCGATAATGTCGGATTTATCTGCCAGCATAATAAACCATCGAATAAAATACTCGTAGTCCTCGCAGTATCTGAAAACCATTTCTGTTTGATCGCCCACTATTTTTTCCGAGACAAAGCCGTAGAGCATACGGCTTTGTTTTATATATTTTACATAAGCCGAGTCCATGCTGATTTTAATAGTTTTAAAATCCCTTTCTTCAGGTTTTTGCAGGTAAAAAGAAAGTTCTTTATGCTGAAGCGCGAAGGAGCTTTCTAAAGCCGTTATTTGGAGGATCCGATCGGATCTGAAATTGCGATGGTCTTTACGCAGATGACAATACGCTACCAAATACCAATATTCTTTTTCATGGTACAGCCCGATGGGCTCGATGACCCGCTTCACCGGTTCATGTGCATCGAACGAATGATACAGCATTTGTACCTGCTTCTTGTTGACGATTCCATTCATTAATATTTCCAACGCATTTGGCACGTCTTTATTGAACAGATTGCTTTTAGGCTGCACCAGTATTCGTTCATCCAAAGCATCGATCCAATCTTTGTCTGCCCATCTTAAAACAGATTTTATCTTAAATATGGCCGATTGAAAAGAGCTGCCTACCGACTTGTCGCTAAAATGCTGCATCAGTTTTTCCGCAGCGATAAAGCTCGCCGCTTCTTCTTTCGTAAACATCACTGGTGGTAGCTTGTAGCCCTCCACAATGGAGTAGCCCACGCCGGCTTCTGAACTGATGGGGACGCCTGAGTTTTCAAGTGTTTTAATGTCTCTGTAAATAGTGCGCAGGCTTACTTTAAAGCGTTCGGCAAGGTCCTGTGCTTTTACAATTCTTTTCGACTGTAGCTGGATCAATATGGCAACTACCCGGTCAAATTTTTTGGGGCTGTCATCTATGGTATCTGGTGCGGGCATCTTGTTTTTTTGTAAGCGCAATTTAGAACGCCCGGCTGAACAATACAAATCCCGGCAAATAAAAAGCCGCAATAATCATGTATTGCGGCTTTTAAAACTTAGAGAAGGATTGTCTTTATATGGTTTTTGGTGTGTAGATTTTTACAACGCCATCTTCCTCACTACTTACGATCAACAGCGATTTCTTTGTTGGGCTTGCCTTGGCAGGAATAAATAATACGCCTTCCGGGGCATCTCCGGTGGCCACAATTTGCAAAAAGCGGGGTTGCGTTGGATCGGTAATGTCGTACATCGCAACTGCGTCTGCTCTTTCCATGCCGATAAAAGCTACATAGGTGTTGCCGACCTTACCGGTCGTGATGCCTTCTGGTTCAACGGATTTGTCGTCGCTGCGTCCATCGTCATATAACTGTGCCTCATGCGCTTTTCTGTCCAGCTCATTTTTGCTATCAAATACCTGCGTACCATTCAGTCCGTTCCAAACACTAAAGGATCGGGCTCCGAATGAATACAGTTCGTCGTAATCTCCGTCGCCATCGTTGTCGCCCAGCGTGGTTGTGATATTTAATCGGCCCAAAGCGCTGTTCTTTTTGAGATCAGTCGCATTAGGAAAGGCGGCCGCGTCTAAGACGATATCTTTATTTCCGATGCGTTGCGCTTCCTCATAAGTTTCATATTCCCGTGCGTCGCCTTCATTAGCTGTGAATAAATAGGGAATTCCCTGATGTTCTGTAATGGCGATGGCATCAGGCATATACACTCCTTTAACATTCCAGGTCGCCGCTACATACTGGTCATCATCATTGGTCGGATCGATTTCATGGCCGGGAAACGCATAATTTTTAAAACCGAGGGGGAAAATATCAGTGATGGCTTTGCCGGTAATATCAATTTTGGCGATGGCATTATTCTCCTGCAGGGTGACCCAGGCCGTTTTCGAATCCGAGGCAACGGTAATATATTCAGGTTCAATATTAGCTGCAAAATCAGGCGTCGCGGAAGGGCCGAAAACCCTGAACCCTTTTGCTTTTAAAGCAGCAGCCTGGCTGGCAAACGCATCAAAGAAAAGTGTTTGGACATTATAATTGTTCGCGAGGTCGATGATGGAGATACTGCCTTTAGGATCAATGGAATAGTCAGCATTCGGTTCTCCTTCGTTGGCAGTCAGAATAAATTTTCCATCGGGGGAGAACGTTACCATATCTGGTAATGCGCCTACGGTAACGGCTTTTATTTCCGTGTAGTCCGTGGTTTTTAAAATCGCTACGGTACCGTTGTTGGTTTTTGGAACAGATTGTATGGCTGCAGCTAATTTCCCTTCGTGAACGCTTAAACTATTCACCGCACCACCGTAGGGAGCCATGCTGATGGAAGTAATAAGGACAGGGGTTTCGGGTTTTTTGAGGTCAATAACATCGATTTTGTTGACATCGCCATCGTCAGCAACTGCATTGTTAACCACAAAAAGTTTTTGGGTACTGCTGTCATAGGCCGCAATTTCAGCTGCCCCGGTTTCACCGATATCGATCTGGCCGATTTCGGAGAAGCTGGCGGGGTCTTCATTGATAAAATATTCTTCTTCAGGAATGACGGGCGTTTCGGTTTTTTTACAGGCGGCAATCGCAATCAGCGCTGCCATCAGTAGTTTTGTAGTATGCTTCATAATTGGTTTTTAGTAAAACGCGAAAGTAGCGGTGCAGTGTAAAGAAATTATGATCCCTGTTTTAAGGAATTGTTAGCAACCTTTTAAGCAAAGGGCGAAACGGCGTAAAATGGTTTGGCTGCTATATTATCTGTTTTTTCTAAAACTATCCAGGCCCTGGTTTACTACTTCGAGAGCTTTACCGCGCAAAGCCGGGTCGCCCTGGTCGGCTGCGGTTAATATTGCCTTGCATTCAGTTAAAAAGCGTTTGCCGAAGCCGCGGTCGTATTGCAGAATTTCCGCGCTGTTGTCCAATATATCGGCATATTTGATAGTTTGTGCGTCGCTGCCCGTTTTTTCGATACGGCGCAGTTCTAAGGCTTTTCTTTTATCCCTGTTCAATTGCGGATAATTCTTTTTAACATAAACATCGGTCAACGCAACTACTAGCGATACTGTTCGGCTGGCCTGTTGAGGGTTCATTATTCCGTTGAGGAACTGTTGCATCGTAGCTTTATCGATCGGTGTATCTTCCAGCACATCGTGTAAAAGAGCGGCGGCCAGCACTTCAACATGATCGGTGTACTGTGAGCAGATCTTCATTACTCTAACGGGATGCACAATATATCTGTCAGGCGTATATTTCCTGGTCTGGTCACCGTGGGCTTCATCTGCGAAAGCTTCCACCCGTTCCAAAATTTTTGCTGTATGTTCCATTAAAACAAACGACGCAAAATTTGCACCAACAAATCACCGGGCCAACTACACCGGACGGTGAAAACTTTTTAGATAAAATAGGCAATAGGCTGCCGCTTTTTGGATTGCCCCGCTGTGCGGATAGGAAAAAAATCCATCATATCAAGCAAAACCACCATGACGTTGAAAAACGCCTTTGGTAAATTTACACCAGTTTTTATCATAATCATTGCCAGTGAAACGATTGTCGCCGCTTCTAATTTTACTGTTGGGTATATGCTTTTTTACTGACTTGAACAGCCAGGTGTATGTGGCCGTCAACGGAAACGACCTTGATCCAGGCACCGAGCAGCTTCCTAAATCTACTTTGAACGCCGCCATTCGACAGGTGCGCGAAATGCGGCGCCTGCACGACAAGGCTACCGCCCGTCCCATTCATATTATCATTAAAAAAGGCTTTTACAATTTATCAGAACCGGTAAGGATTAAGCCTGAAGACGCGGGCACACTTGAAAGCCCGACTATAATTGAGGCTAACGATGGCGATAAAGTTATTTTAAGCGGCGGTGTAAAAATCACCGGTTGGAAAAAATTTGATGCAAATGATGACAGGTTCCCAGCTGGTACCCGGGAGAATCTTTGGGTGGCTGATATTCCATCCGACTTTAAGGGGTTGCCTTTATTCCGGCAATTATGGATCAATGATGCGAAGGCGGTAAGGGCGCGATGGCCTAACGAAGACAGGATGGAGAGAATTTTAAGTTGGAACAAAAAGGAGGAGACTACACAAATTCCCGCACCGCCTTTTGCTATTAAAAATGTACGGGGCATGGAGATGTTGATTCACCAATGGTGGGAAATCGCCATGCTGCGCATTAGCCGGATGGACATAAACGGCGACAGCGCCCGGTTGTTCTTTCGTCAGCCGGAAAGCCGTATTCAGAGCGAACATCCCTGGCCGGCTCCCTGGATTTCAAAGGAAGCCGGCAATTCAGCCTTCTTTCTTTCGAACGCTCCCGAGTTTTTGGATGAGCCTGGCGAATGGTATGCCGATCCTGCGCATGGAAAAATTTATTACTGGCCGCGCAAAAATGAAGATCTTCACAAAGCCTCGGCCATCGCGCCTTTGCTTGAAAATTTAGTAACCATTGAAGGCAGCATCGATCATCCTGTTCAGCAAATTCATTTCAGGAAAATCAACTTTCAGCATACGGGCTGGTGCCGGCCTTCCTTGCAGGGCCACGTGCCTCATCAGGCAGGAATGCCGATGACTGATGCGTACAAATTAAGGCCTGCCGGAACCAAAGAGAAGGCTGGTCTGGAAAACCAGGCGTGGATCACAAGGCCCGAAGCGGCGGTGAAAGTTGCTTTCGCAAAAAATATTGCTTTTGAAGGTTGCCATTTTCAGCATTTGGCGTCTACCGGTCTTGATTATAATGAAGGCGTAAAAAGCAGCGAGGTTATCGGCAACCTGTTTAAGGATATCGGCGGCACGGCCATTCTGGCGGGCGTTTTTGCCGATGCAGCTACTGAAATTCATCTCCCTTATAATCCTTCAGATGAACGCGTGGTGGTAGATTCGGTTACGATCAGTAATAATTTTATCACCGATGCCACAAACGAGGATTGGGGAAGCGTTGGCGTCGGGCTGGGTTATGTGCGCAATACCACAGCGCGCCACAATGAGATTGAAAACGTAAATTATTCTGGCATCAGTATGGGATGGGGATGGAGCCCACATCCTAATGTTATGAGGAACAACAAAATTATCGCCAATAAAATCCATCACTTTGGAAAGCAAAACTATGACTGCGCCGGTGTCTACACTTTAAGCGCGCAGCCTGGTTCGGTCATCAGTAACAATTATATCGATAGCATTTACCGCGCGCCTTATGCACATTTGCCTTCCCACTGGTTTTATTTGTACACCGACGAGGGGTCTTCTTATATAACCATCAAAGACAATTGGACCGCTTCGCAAAAATATTTACAAAACAATAATGGCCTTGGCAACTTGTGGGAAAACAACGGACCGCAAGTAAGCGAGGAAATTAAACGCAATGCGGGCCTGGAAGCGCCGTACCGTGGCCTTTTAAAAGAAGCCACCTATAAAATGGTGGATTTACCCATCAATGCAGAGCGTGAAGAACTGGTTGAGATAGTAACCGGGAAGCGGGGTTTAGACCTCGCCGCGCTGCAGGTCTTTTTAAAGAAAAATGCCGTTAATCCCAATAGTATCTACAGGTGGAAAAACCATTATGTGATTTTTGAGAAAATACAGGACCTGTCCGTGTTTCAGGGCAAATTGAAAAAGGAATTTCCTGATGTGGAAGTGCGGCCTTATTATGATTTGTTTTATCAATTTGACAGGAGCCGCTGTAACCCTGCTACGGCAAGCAAAGAGCAGGATCATATTGTGCTGACGGCGAACCTGGTGGATGACCCGAAAAAACAAAAAGAATATTTCGACTATCATGCCACCCAATTCGAAAAATGGCCGGAGCTCTCTAAAGGCTTCTGCAAAGCAGACTTTCAACGATTGATCATGTTTAGGAACGGACGGCAACTGATGCTGGTAATCAGCATTCCCAAAGGTAAAACCCTGGCCGAACTCGATCCGAAAACTACCGAAGGGAATCCGCGCGTAGTGGAGTGGAATAAAATTATGGCCCAATACCAGGAAGGAATAAAAGGAACAAAGCCCGGCGAGGTTTGGGTGTTTTTAGAAAAGGTGGGGAAGTGAGAAGTGAATAGTGAATGCTGATGTGTTTGGAAATTGATAAAATGGTAAAATAAATCATGAGATTTAAAGACAAACATAACGACGGTGAAGTACCGGTTTTGGGAATTCTCGGGTTAGGAGAAGGGCGCAGCCTGATTAGCGCAGCTTTGGAAAGCAGCAAGCTAGCGTTGAAAACAATTTGTGATATAAGTGAAGACGCTTGCCGGCAACGTTGCGTGGAGTTTGGTTTTGATCATTATACAACTGACTACCAGCAGATGTTAAACGACGAGGATATCGATATTATCGCTATTTATACGCCCGATCATTTGCACGCGCAACATGTGACGATGGCATTGCAACATGGTAAGCATGTCGTTTGTACCAAGCCTTTTATCGATGATTTGAAAGATGCAAAAGCCTTGCTCGAATTGCAGCAGCAAACAGGTAAAAAAGTTTTTGTGGGACAGAGTTCCCGCTTTTTCGAGCCGGCCAAAAAACAGCGCGAAGATTTTGAAGCTGGTGAAATAGGCGAGCTGATTACTATAGAGAGCCATTATAATGCCGACCACCGTTGGTTCCTGGAAAAGAAATGGGCATTGGAAGAGCGTTTTAAATGGTTGTATGGCGGCCTTAGTCATCCTGTAGATTTTATAAGATGGTATCTACCCAATGTGGAAGAAGTGATGGGCTATGGCATGATCAGCGCTAACGGTAAAAAGGCTGGGCTAAAGAACGAAGACACCATGCATTTTATTTTTAAAGCGACCGATGGCCGGATTGCACGTGTCAGCGGCGTGTACACGTCGCCGATTCAACCGGCCAGCCGCGAAAGTGGCATGAGCACTGTGTTGCGCGGAACGGAAGGCGCCAGCCAGGCTGACTATCATGAACTCCGCTACGCCATCACCAGTAGAGACGGAACCGAAAAAATTGTCACCTGGGGCGACAGCACTTTAAAGTATTATTTCAGGTTCGAAGGGCAGAGCCACCACGCCGGTGAGTATCAAAATTATCTCGAATATTTTGCTGATTCCATTCAAAAGGGATTCACGGCCTATCCGGATATGTTGGAAGGTATTGGAACGGTGGCGCTCTTGCAGGCGATGGATGAAAGCCTGAAAACGGGCCAGCCGGTGAAAGTAGCCGAACTGTTAAACCGCTACGGATTAGATTCTATAAACCACAAATTGTAAACCAACGTGAATAATATTCTGCAAAAGCTCGAAACGATCGACTATATAATCGTTGCCGTTTACCTTTTGGTGCTCTTATACATTGGCTATAAAGCCAGTTTTGGAGCGAGAAAAAAAGAAGAAACACTTTTTCTTGCTGGTAAATCGCTCAACTGGTATAGCATCGGTTTTAATATGTGGGGTACCAATGTGGGGCCTTCCATGCTTTTGGCTTTCGCCAGTATTGGTTATTCCACCGGCATTGTAGCTGGCAATTTCGAGTGGTATGCTTTCGTGTTTCTTTTTTTACTGGCCATGGTGTTTGCACCGCGTTATTTGGCCAGCAAAGCTACGACGATGCCCGAGTTTATGGGCCAGCGTTATGGTGATGGCACGCGCAACATACTCGCGTGGTACGCCCTGATCAAAATATTAATCTCCTGGTTATCGCTTGGCTTATTTGCCGGCGGCTTTTTGGTTAGACAAATTTTGGGCATCCCGATGTGGCAATCGGTGATTGTTTTGGTTTTATTTGCAGGCTTGTTTGCATTTGCCGGCGGACTGAAGGCGATCGCGCGAGTGAATGTTTTTCAGATGATCCTCCTCATTGTGGTGTCCTTCACGCTTTGCATTTTAGGTTTGAACAAGGTAGGCGGGTTCAGCGCTTTGTATCATAATACGCCGCGCGAATATTGGAGTCTGGTGAGGCCTGCGTCCGACCCCAGCTATCCCTGGCCTGCCATTTTACTGGGCTATCCGGTTTCAGCCATTGCTTTTTTCTGCACCGATCAAGCGATGGTGCAATCCGTCCTCGGAGCCAGAAACCTTGAACAGGGGCAGCTTGGTGTAAGCTTTATCGGTTGGTTAAAAATCTTATCGCTGCCGCTTTTTATTATTCCGGGCATCATCTGCTTCAGGCTTTTTCCCCACCTCAATTCACCGGATGAGGCTTATATGACGCTGGTGACTAATTTGTTTCCGGCCGGGCTGAACGGCCTCGTAATCGTGGTGCTGATCGCAGTGTTGGTAGGAACGATCGGGTCTTCGCTGAACGCGTTAAGCACCGTTTTTACCACCGATATCTATGTGAAGAAACTAAATCCTACAGCAACTAATAAACAGGTGATTCGCATGGGCCGGATGACGGTTATCGCTGGCTGTTTTTTTGCGATATTGATGGCGCTGGCGATCGATAGTATTAAAGGCCTTAACCTGTTTGATGTATTTCAGGCCATTCTTGGTTTCATTGCGCCTTCGCTTGCGGTGGTATTTTTACTGGCGGTGTTCTGGAAACGGACGACCAAACGCGCTGTGAATTTTACGTTGTCCTGGGGTTCGATAATCAGCCTCTTTGTGGGCGTGCTTTATTTATGGGTATTTCCTTCAAAGGAATATAATTTTTGGCCCCACTACCTTTTATTGTCATTTTATGTTTTTGCATTGCTGATGTTGCTGGCTATGCTTATTTCGGTGGCAGATAAAAATGGTGTTCGCGGTGCGGGTATCAGTAGTCGCGCTCTGCCACGCCCGACAAAAACAGTGCAAATTGTTTGGGGCGCGCTTATCGTTATTATGATTACACTTTATATCATCTTTCATTAATTGATTTAAAATTATGAACCGGCTTTTATTTTACGCTTCGTTAATGTCATTCAACACAAAAAGGAGAATACGATTCTTCTTTTTGAGCCTCATCGCTTTTTTTATGTTATGGGGTACTACGGCTTTTGCCCAGAAAGCGACATGGATCTGGTATCCCGGCGACTATGAAATATGGCTTTCCAATCAGATGCAGAACCGGCGGACGGAACGCGGCACTTTCTTTCCCGTGTTTTGGAAAATTGACAACCATTACCCCCTGATCGATTTTCATAAGGTGTTTGATCTCTCAGCTCCTGAGGAGGTGGATATTTTTGTAGAAGGGCAATACAATGTAAAGCTGGATGGAAAAGCCTTTGAAGGCTCACCTAAGACGATCACAGTGCCGGCCGGCAAGCATAAGATTAATATAAAAGTATTTAACCAACAACAAGTGCCTGCCATTTTTGTGAAAGGCGCCCATGTGGTAAGCGACAGCAGTTGGCTTGTTACCTACGAGGATAAAGAATGGATAGATGAAACAGGTAAAACATCTGATGTTTCAACAACAAAATGGATGAATGCCGGCTTTTGGCATTTCGATAGGCCTGATCAGCGTCCGGCGGATTTTAAGCTTCCAACAAAGCCTGTGGAAGCCGTTGAAAGCAAGCAAACCGCCAATAGCAGGCTGGTAGATTTTGGAAAGGAAACCTTTGGATATATGAAACTCCATCAGTTGAAAGGAAAAGGAAAACTGGCGATTTATTACGGCGAAAGCAGGGAGGAAGCGTTGGACACTGCCTATACCGAAACCTTCGATAAAATAGTGGTAGATCAACCGTCAGGCGATTATGTCGTTAGTTTGTCAAAGGCTTTTCGTTTTGTAAATATAATAGCGGATGCCGGCGTTAGCTATGAAAAAGTGTCTATGCTATATGAATATGCGGATCTGCAGGATAAGGGGTCATTCAGGTGCAGCGACGAAGAGCTTAATAAAATTTATGAAGTAGCCAAATACACATTTCATTTAAGTACGAAAGAATTTTTCATCGATGGAATCAAACGCGACCGCTGGATTTGGAGCGGCGATGCTTATCAAAGCTACCTGATGAATTATTATCTCACCAATGACAACGGAACGGTGAAACGAACTACGCTGGCTTTGAGAGGAAAGGATCCTGTGACCAGTCATATCAATACCATTATGGACTATACGCTATATTGGTTTTTGGGTGTTTATGATTATTACTTGTATAGCGGGGATGCTGATTTCGTGCGTAATAACTATGATAGAATGAAGTCGCTGATGTCTTATGTACTTGGCCGCAGAAATAAAGATGGTTTGCTGGAAGGCTTGCCAGGCGACTGGGTTTTTATCGATTGGGCGGAAGGCTTGAGTAAACAAGGCGCCGTTAGTTTTGAACAGCTGTTATTTGCGCGCAGCCTCGAGACGATGGCCCTGGTGGCGCAACTCGTTAACGAGAAGCAAGATGCGCTTGTTTACAAGGAACTGGCTGCAGATGTAAAAAAGAAATTATTCGACATCTATTGGAACGATCAGAAAAAAGCTATCGTACACAGCTATGTCAACGGACAACCAACCGACCATGTCACGCGCTATGCCAATATGTTTGCCATCTTCTTTGATTATCTGACAGATGAGCAAAAGGCCGGAATAAAAGACGCTGTGCTGCTGAATAACGATGTGCCGCCGATCACTACCCCCTATATGCGTTTTTATGAAATGGAAGCTATGTGCGCTTTGGGCGAACAGGACTATGTGACCAGGGAAATGAAAGCCTATTGGGGCGGCATGCTGAAGCTTGGCGCCACTTCGTTTTGGGAAGAGTACAATCCGAAAAAATCGGGGGCGGAACACTATGCTATGTACGGCCGAAAATACGGCAAAAGTCTTTGCCACGCCTGGGGCGCAAGCCCCTTGTATTTGCTCGGAAAATATTATCTGGGGGTAAAGCCTACCGGCGCCGGGTATAGCAGCTATATCGTAGCGCCTGCACTCGGCGGTTTGAAATGGATAGAAGGCAAAGTGCCAACTCCGGCAGGGAATATCGAGCTTTACTGCAGCACCAATAATCTGAAAATCAGTTCACCTGTAGGACGCGGTAAGTTGGTGCTCAAAAGCAAGAAAATGCCGTCTTCCAACGACGGATCCTTTGTTCACAAAGGCAATAACGTGTACGAGATGGAACTGGAAAAAGGAAAAAATTATGATATAAAGTATCAGGCTTTGTGAGGAGAGATGATGGTTTACGCGCGTGTCGGGCAACGGCGGAATATATCTTTTAATAAAATACAATTTAGAATTAGTAAGATGAAACGTTCACTATAAAATTTCATTTTCATCACACAAGGGAACGAAAATTTATAGCGATAAGTTCCATTCGATCCATAAAATCATAAAAAATATGCGGATGAAACAAGGATTTAAATTATTGGGGGTGGCGTTGATGATCGGTGCGGCAGCGGGGGCGCAGACCGCACTTGTCAACACTTCGAAAAGCAAGTACGCGAAGTTATCCGGAGTGGGTTTGGGCGATGTTCAGTGGACAGGCGGTTTTTGGACAGAGCGTTTTGATGTGCTTAAAAATTCCATGGTGCCGGCGCTTTGGCATACCTACACCAGCGATACTATTTGTTATGCTTTTCAGAATTTTAAGGTAGCAGCAGGCTTGCAGGAAGGCCGCTTCAGAGGCCCATCGTTCCATGATGGGGATTTTTATAAAACGCTTGAAGCGGTAGCGTCGCTTTATGCATCGACGAAAGACCCACAACTTGGCCGTTGGATGGATGAGGCGATTGCGGTAGTCGGGAAAGCACAACGGGCTGACGGCTATATCTACACCAAAAATATTATTGAACAAAACAAGACCGGCGAGCAAAAAATGTTCGACGACAGGCTGAGCTTTGAAGCATATAACTTCGGCCACCTCATGACGGCCGCCTGCGTTCATTACCGCGCTACCGGCAAAACCAGCCTGCTCCATATTGCCAAAAAGGCTTCAGATTTTCTGATCGTTTTTTATAACAAAGCGACGCCCGAGCAGGCGCGCAACGCAATCTGCCCGTCGCACTACATGGGCCTCGCAGAAATGTATCGAACTACCGGCGAAAAAAAATATCTTGATTTACTCAATAAGCTTATTGATATCCGCGGAGTGGTGGAAGGTACGGATGATAATAGCGACAGGGCGCCTTTTCGAGACATGAAAAGGATTGTGGGGCACGCCGTGAGAGCCAATTACCTGATGGCAGGCGTGGCGGATCTTTACGCCGAGGACGGTGATAAAACCCTGCTGCATACATTGGATACATTATGGAATAATGTGGTGCATACAAAAATGTATGTAACCGGAGCCTGCGGCGCTTTATATGATGGCGTTTCGGTTGACGGAACTTCCTACACTCCGGATACAGTTCAAAAAGTGCATCAATCTTACGGGCGCGATTTTCAGCTTCCGAATTTTAGCGCTCACAACGAAACCTGCGCCAACATTGGTAACGTGCTGTGGAACTATCGCATGTTTTTACTGACCGGAGAAGAAAAATACTTTGACATTGTGGAGTTGGCTTTATATAACAGTGTGTTGAGCGGTGTCAGTATGGATGGTACCAAATTTTTCTATACAAACCCGTTGGCACACACGGTGCATTATCCCTACC